>NZ_JBLVKW010000049.1:0-59095 GCF_048270745.1 Streptomyces sp. NPDC056231
GGCCGCACCCCCTTCGAAGGGGGTGCGGCCACAGCCTTGTGCGGGCACGGTGGCTCGTCAGCCGCGGTCGCTGCCGCCCACGTGGTGCACCCGGACCATGTTGGTGGTGCCGGGGACGCCGGGGGGCGAACCGGCCGTGATGACCATCGTGTCGCCCGCGTTGTAGCGGCTCAGCTTCAGCAGCTCCGCGTCGACCAGGTCCACCATGGCGTCGGTGTTGTCCACGTGTGGCACGACGTGGGCCTCGACGCCCCAGCTCAGCGCCAGCTGGTTACGGGTGGACTCGTCGGTGGTGAAGGCCAGGATGGGCTGCGCGGCGCGGTAGCGGGAGAGCCGACGGGCCGTGTCACCGGACTTGGTGAAGGCGACCAGCGCCTTGCCGTTCAGGAAGTCCGCGATCTCGCAGGCCGCGCGGGCCACCGAACCGCCCTGGGTACGGGGCTTCTTGCCCGGGACCAGCGGCTGCAGGCCCTTGGAGAGCAGCTCCTCCTCGGCGGCGACGACGATCTTCGACATCGTCTTGACCGTCTCGATCGGGTACGCGCCCACGCTGGACTCGGCGGACAGCATGACCGCGTCGGCCCCGTCCAGGATCGCGTTGGCGACGTCGGACGCCTCGGCGCGGGTCGGCCGCGAGTTGGTGATCATCGACTCCATCATCTGGGTCGCTACGATCACCGGCTTGGCGTTCCGCCGACAGAGCTCCACGAGGCGCTTCTGCACCATCGGGACCTTCTCCAGGGGGTACTCGACGGCCAGGTCGCCACGGGCGACCATCACACCGTCGAACGCCATGACGACGCCCTCCATGTGCTCGACGGCCTGCGGCTTCTCGACCTTGGCGATGACGGGGACCCGGCGGCCCTCCTCGTCCATGATCTTGTGGACGTCCTTGACGTCGTCGGCGTCGCGCACGAAGGACAGGGCGACCAGGTCGCAGCCCATCCGCAGGGCGAAGCGGAGGTCCTCGACGTCCTTCTCGGACAGGGCCGGGACGTTGACCGCCGCACCCGGCAGGTTGATCCCCTTGTGGTCGGAGATCACCCCGCCCTCGATGACGATCGTCTTGACCCGGGAACCCTCGACCTCGACGACCTTCAGCTCGACGTTGCCGTCGTTGATCAGGATCGGGTCGCCCTTGTCGACATCGCCCGGCAGCCCCTTGTAGGTCGTACCGCAGATCGACTTGTCACCGGGGACGTCCTCGGTGGTGATGGTGAACTCGTCCCCGCGGACCAGTTCGACGGGGCCCTCGGCGAACTTCGCCAGGCGGATCTTCGGGCCCTGGAGGTCGGCGAGTACGCCGATCGCCCGGCCGGTCTCGGCGGCGGCCCGGCGGACGCGGTCGTAACGGCCCTGGTGTTCCTCGTGGGAGCCGTGGCTGAAGTTGAATCGGGCCACGCTCATGCCGGCCTCGATCAGAGCGACGAGCTGCTCGTGCGAGTCGACGGCGGGACCGAGGGTGCAGACGATTTTGGAACGGCGCATGAGGCGGATCCTATCGGTTTGTTTCGCTGCGGAATATTCCGGCTGGTGGAAGATACAAAGGGGCGCGGGGGTGCTCAGTTGTCGACCTGTCCGAGCGGTTCGGCCTGCCCGGGCGCGGTCCGTCCGAGCCGTTCGACCAGCGCAAAGGTCTGGCCGGCGATCTCCAGTTCCTCGTCCGTCGGCACCACGGCGACCGCGACCCGCGCGTAGTCCGGCGAGATCAGCCTCGGTTCACCGGACCGCACGGCGTTGAGACCGGCGTCGACCGCGAGGCCGAACCCTTCGAGACCGGCGATCGCAGCCTCCCGTACGGGCGCCGAGTTCTCTCCGACCCCCGCCGTGAACACCACGGCATCCACCCGCCCGAGGACCGCCGAATAGGCGCCGATGTACTTCTTCAGCCGGTGCACATAGATGTCGAAAGCCAGCGCCGCCCGCTCGTCGCCCTCGTCGATCCGGCGCCGGATCTCCCGCATGTCGTTGTCCCCGCAGAGGCCGACCAGACCGCTCCTCTTGTTGAGCAGGACATCGATCTCGTCGATCGACATCCCCGCCACCCGCTTCAGATGGAAGGTGACCGCCGGGTCGATGTCCCCGGACCGGGTTCCCATCACCAGCCCCTCCAGCGGGGTCAGTCCCATCGACGTCTCCACGCACCGGCCGCCCGCCACCGCCGATGCCGAGGCGCCGTTGCCCAGGTGCAGCACGATGACATTGACCTCCTCGGGGGTGCGTCCCAGCAGCTCGGCGGCCTTGCGGGAGACGTACGCGTGCGAGGTGCCGTGGAAGCCGTAGCGGCGGATGCGATGGGCGTCCGCGGTCTCCACGTCGATCGCGTAGCGCGCGGCGTACTCCGGCATCGTCGTGTGGAACGCGGTGTCGAAGACGGCGACCTGGGGCAGGTCGGGGCGGAGCGCCTGGGCGGTACGGATCCCGATGATGTTCGCCGGGTTGTGCAGCGGAGCCACCGGGACGAGCCGCTCGATCTCCGCCAGCACCTCGTCGGTGATCATGGTCGGCTCGGTGAAACGCAGGCCGCCGTGCACCACCCGGTGGCCGATCGCCGCCAGCTCGGGCGAGTCCAGCCCCAGCCCGTCCGCGGCCAGCTCCTCGGCCGCCGCCTTCAGCGCCGCCTCGTGGTCGGCGATCCTGCCCGTGCGCTCGCGCGTCCTGGCGCCTCCCGCCCGTCGCCCACCGCCACCCTCAACGGAGGCCCTTCGGGCCGCCTCTTCTGATTCGACCAGCGGGGTGTGCAGCAGACGGGAGGTGCCCTCGCCGATCCGCTCGACCAGGCCGGTCGCGAGCCGGGAGCGGTCGTCCATGTCGAGGAGCTGGTACTTCACCGATGAGGAGCCGGAGTTGAGGACGAGGACGCGACGGGCCTGCACGGCGGCGAAACCTTTCTTCGTGGGGGTGGTCATGCGGATCACTCCTTGCCCTGCGCCTGGATCGCCGTGATCGCCACGGTGTTGACGATGTCCTGGACGAGCGCTCCGCGGGAGAGGTCGTTGACGGGCTTGCGCAGCCCCTGGAGCACCGGGCCGACGGCGACCGCGCCGGCCGAGCGCTGCACGGCCTTGTACGTGTTGTTGCCGGTGTTGAGGTCCGGGAAGATCAGCACGGTGGCCTGCCCCGCCACCTCCGACCCGGGCAGCTTGGTCGCGGCGACGCTCGGCTCGACCGCCGCGTCGTACTGGATCGGGCCCTCGATCCTGAGATCCGGCCGGCTTGCGCGCACCCGGTCCGTCGCCTGCCGCACCTTGTCGACATCGGCGCCCGTGCCCGAGGTGCCCGTCGAGTACGAGAGCATCGCGATCCGCGGGTCGACACCGAAGCGGGCGGCGGTGGCGGCGGACTGGACGGCGATGTCCGCGAGCTGCTCGGCGTCCGGGTCCGGGTTGACCGCGCAGTCCCCGTACACCAGCACCTTGTCGGAGAGGCACATGAAGAAGACCGAGGAGACGATCGACGCGTCCGACCGCGTCTTGATGATCTCGAAGGCCGGGCGGATCGTCGCCGCGGTGGAGTGCACGGCCCCGGAGACCATGCCGTCGGCCAGGCCCTCCTGGACCATCAGCGTGCCGAAGTAGTTCACATCCGAGACGACGTCGTACGCCAGCTCCACCGTGACCCCGCGGTGCGCGCGCAGCTGTGCGTACCGCTCCGCGAACGCCTGGCGCAGCTCCGAGGTCTGCGGGTCGATCAGCTGCGTATCGGCGAGGTCGATGCCCAGGTCGGCGGCCTTCTTGCGGATGGTGTCGAGGTCGCCGAGCAGGGTGAGCTCGCAGACGTCGCGGCGCAGCAGCACATCGGCGGCGCGCAGCACCCGCTCCTCCGCGCCCTCCGGCAGTACCACGCGGCGCCGGTCCGAGCGGGCCTGTTCCAGCAGCTCGTGTTCGAACATCATCGGCGTGACGCGGCCGCTGCGGGCCACCGAGATCCGCTCCAGCAGGGCTGCGGTGTCGACGTGGCGCTCGAAGAGGCCGAGTGCAGTCTCCGCCTTGCGGGGCGTCGCCGCGTTCAACTTTCCCTCCAGCGCGAAGAGTTCGCCCGCGGTGGGGAAGGATCCGCCGGCCACCGACACGACCGGGGTGCCCGGTGCGAGGCGTGCGGCCAGCTTGAGTATCTCCTCGCCGGGGCGCTCGTCCAGGGTCAGCAGCACGCCGGCGATCGGCGGGGTCCCGGCGCTGTGCGCCGCCAGCGAGCCGACCACCAGGTCCGCCCGGTCCCCGGGCGTGACCACGAGGCAGCCCGGTGTCAGCGCGTTCAGCAGATTCGGCAGCATCGCTCCGCCGAAGACGAAGTCCAGTGCGTCCCTGGCCAGCCCCGCGTCGTCGCCGAGCAGGACCGTTCCGCCGAGCGCCGTGGTGATCTGGGCGACCGTCGGCGCGGAAAGCGCCGCGTCGTCCGGCAGCACCGAACAGGGGACGGGCAGCCGCGCCGCCAGCCGCTCGGCGATGACCTCGCGGTCCTCGGCCGCCACCCGGTTCACCACCATCGCGAGGACGTCGCAGCCCAGCCCGGCGTAGGCCCGGTAGGCATTGTGCGTCTCGGCCCGTACGGACTCCGCGTCCTGCCCCTTCCCGCCGACCACCGCGATCACGGAGGCGCCGAACTCATTGGCCAGCCGGGCATTGAGCGCCAGCTCGTCGGGGAGCTGGGTGTCCGCGAAGTCCGTGCCGAGGACCAGCACCACCTCGTACGAGCGGGCCACCTGGTGGAAGCGGTCGACGAGCTGCGAGACCAGCTCGTCGGTCCCCTTCTCCGCCTGCAGCGCGGACGCCTCCGGGTAGTCCAGGCCGTAGACCGTCGACGGGTCCTGGGAGAGCCGGTAGCGGGCCCGCAGCAGCTCGAACAGCCGGTCGGGGCCGTCGTGGACCAGCGGCCGGAACACCCCGACCCGGTCCACCTGACGCGTCAGGAGCTCCATGACTCCCAGATCGACGACTTGGCGGCCGTCTCCCCGGTCGATTCCTGTCACGTACACGCTGCGCGTCACGCGTGCTCTCCCGTCGTTCTGTCCGGTTGGAGCGATATCGCCCTGTTGACGATACCTGGGGGGACGGATACGTCGCCCCCGGGCGAAAGGCCCTGACCAGGTGCCGGAAGACCTCCGTCGCGCCCGGCTCTCCGTCCGGTGCGGTGCCGGTGGAGGAGTCGGTAGCGCGAGGTCCAGACCTGACGTGGGACAATCGTTGTGGCTCACGGTACGGGGATTCTGCAGTCGCCCCCGGAATGCACGGCACTAGCGAGCAGGAGATACGGCACGATGCGCATCGGAGTTCTCACCGCAGGTGGCGATTGCCCGGGCCTGAACGCAGTGATCCGGTCGGTCGTGCACCGCGCCGTGGTGGGTCATGGCGACGAAGTCATCGGCTTCGAGGACGGGTTCAAGGGACTTCTCGACGGTCACTTCCGCCCCCTCGACCTCAACGCGGTCAGCGGCATCCTCGCCCGCGGCGGCACCATTCTCGGCTCGGCCCGGCTGGAGCGCGACCGGCTCCGCGAAGCGGCCGAGAACTGTGAGGAGCTGAACCGCCGTTACGGCATCGACGTGCTGATCCCGATCGGCGGCGAGGGCACCCTCACCGCGGCCCGGATGCTGTCGGACGCCGGAATGCCCGTCGTCGGCGTCCCGAAGACCATCGACAACGACATCTCGGCCACCGACCGCACGTTCGGCTTCGACACGGCGGTGGGCGTCGCCACCGAAGCCATAGACCGCCTCAAGACCACGGCCGAATCGCACCAGCGGGTCATGGTCGTCGAGGTGATGGGCCGGCATGCGGGCTGGATCGCGCTGGAGTCCGGCATGGCGGGCGGTGCGCACGGCATCTGTCTGCCCGAGCGGCCGTTCGAGGTCGCGGACCTGGTCAAGATGGTCGAGGAACGCTTCGCACGCGGCAAGAAGTTCGCGGTCATCTGCGTGGCCGAGGGTGCGCACCCGGCCGAGGGGTCGATGCCGTACGCCAAGGGCGAGATCGATCAGTACGGCCACGAGCGCTTCCAGGGCATCGGCAACCGGCTCGCAGTCGAGCTGGAGACCAGGCTCGGCAAGGAAGCCAGGCCGGTCATCCTCGGCCACGTCCAGCGCGGCGGCACGCCGACCGCGTACGACCGGGTGCTCGCCACCCGCTTCGGCTGGCACGCGGTCGAGGCGGCGCACCGGGGCGACTTCGGCCGGATGACGGCGCTGCGCGGCAACAGCATCACGATGGTCCCGCTCGCGGACGCGATCACGCAGCTGAAGAGGGTACCGAAGGACCGGATGGACGAGGCCGAGTCGGTGTTCTGACCGGTTCCGGGCATCGGACGGGCCCGCCACGCCGGGCCCGTCCCGTGTTCGAGGGCGCCGACCCCCCTGGGAACCGTCAGCGGGTCTCGGCCACCCACCGGTAGTGCAGCTCCGGCCGTCCGATCTGCCCGTACTGGGGGCTGCGAACGGCACGCCCCGTCGACACCAGATGCTCCAGATAGCGGCGGGCGGTGATCCGCGAGATGCCCAGCTCCACCCCGGCGGCCGCTGCCGTCACCCCGTCCGCGGAGGCCCGCAGCGTACGCGTCACCGCTTCCAGCGTCGGGCCGCTCAGTCCCTTGGGCAGCCGGACGGGCTGCGGCGCCCGCAGCGCGCCGAGCGCCCGGTCCACCTCGTCCTGCCCGCTCGCCTCACCGGCCGCCGCACGGAACTCGGCGTAGCGGACGAGGCGGTCGCGCAGGGTGGCGAAGGTGAACGGCTTCAGTACGTACTGGACGACACCGAGCGACACCCCCTCCCGGACCACCGCCAGATCGCGCGCCGACGTCACGGCGATGACATCCGCCGCGTGCCCGGCGGCGCGCAGCGAACGCAGCAGCTGCAGACCGTGCCCGTCAGGCAGATACAGGTCGAGGAGCAGCAGATCGATGGGGGTACGGTCCAGCGCCCGTATCGCCTCAGCACGCGAATGAGCGACCGCGGCCACGGTGAAGCCGGGAACCCGGCTCACGTACAGCTGATGGGCGTCGGCGGCCACGGGATCGTCCTCGACGACCAGCACCTGGATCATGGGGTGGACTCCTTGGAGGCGTGCGTGGACGCGGACGGCGTGGGCACGGGCGACAGCGGCAGTCGTACGGTGAACTCCGCACCGCCGTCCGGACCCCCGCTCAGGGTGACCGTCCCACCGCCCCGGTGCACGGCCTGCTGCACCAGCGCCAGACCGAGCCCGCGACCGGCGCCGTGTGTCGACCAGCCGCGGCGGAACACCTGGGCGGCGTCACCGGGATCGACCCCGGAGCCGGTGTCGGCGACCCGCAGCAGCAGCTCGCCGTCATCGGCGAGCGCGGTCACGGTGACCCGGGCACGGCCCGGGCGGCCCGCCGCGGGACCCCGCTGACCGGGAACACCCCCGGAGGGGGACGGGCCCGTCGCCGCCTCGGACGCCGCATCCACCGCGTTGTCGATCAGATTGCCGAGGATCGTCACCAGATCGCGCGGCGACAATGTCTCGGGAAGTGCCCCGTCGTCGATCAGGCTGTCGTCCGCGAGCACCAGCTCCACCCCCCGCTCGTTCGCCTGCGCCGCCTTGCCCAGCAGCAGGGCCGCCAGCACCGGCTCGCCGACGGCGCCGACGACCCGGTCGGTGAGGGCCTGGGCCAGCTCCAGCTCCGCCGTGGCGAAGCCGACCGCTTCCTCCGCCCGGCCCAGCTCGATCAGCGAGACGACCGTGTGCAACCGGTTCGCCGCCTCGTGCGCCTGCGAGCGCAGCGCCTGAGTGAAGCCCCGCTCCGAGTCCAACTCGCCGGACAGTGCCTGAAGTTCCGTGTGGTCGCGCAGGGTCACGACCGTGCCGCGCTGCTCGCCGCCCACCACCGGACGGGTGTTGACCACGATCACCCGGTCCGCCGTCAGATGCAGCTCGTCGACCCGCTCCTCGGAGGCGAGCAGCGCCCCGGTCAGCGGCGGCGGGAGCTCCAGATCGGCGACCCGGCGCCCGACCGCGCCCGGCGGCAGCCCGAGCAGCTCCCGGCCCGCGTCGTTGATCAGCGCGATCCTGCGCTGCCCGTCGAGCATCAGCAGCCCCTCGCGTACCGCGTGCAGCGTGGCCTGGTGGTAGTCGTGCATCCGGCTCAGCTCGGCGGCGTTCATGCCGTGCGTGTGGCGCCGCAGCCGGGCGTTGATCACATACGTTCCGACGCCGCCGAGCGCGAGCGCCCCGCCCGCCGCCAGCCCCAGCGCACCGAGCTGAGCCCGCACCTGCGAGGAGACCCGCTCGACCGTGATGCCCGCGCTGACCAGACCGGTGATCCTGCCGCCGTCCCGGATCGGGGCGACGACCCGGATCGACGGACCGAGCGTGCCGGTGTACGTCTCCGTGAACGTCTCGCCGCGCAGCGCCTGCGCGGTGTGCCCGAGGAACTTCTCGCCGATCTGGCCGGTGTCGGGGTGCGTCCAGCGGACCCGGTCCGGGGCCATGATCGTGACGAAGGCGATCCCGGTGTCCCTGCGGACCTTCTCCGCGTACGGCTGCAGCACGGCGGACGGGTCCGGGGTGCGGATCGCCTCCCGTACCGACGGAGAATCGGCCACCGCCACCGCCACCGCCCGGACCTGCCGGGCCGCGGTCTCCTCCGCCCGTGCGCTGCCGGAGACGTACGTGAAGAAGGCCCATCCGGCCACCACGGCCGCCACCAGCACGACCTGCATGGCGAAGAGCTGGCCGGCCAGGCTGCGAGGGCGGGTACGGGGGAGCGGGAGACGCATGGCCCCAGTCTGCCTGGCCGAAAACATATGAACGAAATGCACGTAACCGTGACCGCTGTCACAGGGAGCGAAATAGTCACCAAGCCCCCCAGGGACGGGGGAGCGACCCGGACGAGCCGAGGAGAACCCCCGTGGGAGTGGTAGCCGCCAAGCGGGACCGTACGCATTATCTGTATCTCGCCGTGATCGCGGCCGTGGCCCTCGGCATCCTCGTGGGCTTCGCGGCCCCGGACTTCGCCGTGGAGCTCAAGCCGATCGGTACCGGCTTCGTGAACCTCATCAAGATGATGATCTCGCCGATCATCTTCTGCACGATCGTGCTGGGAGTCGGCTCGGTCCGCAAGGCCGCGAAGATCGGCAAGGTGGGCGGCCTCGCGCTCGGATACTTCCTCGCCATGTCGGTGGTCGCGCTGGCGATCGGCCTGGTCGTCGGCAATGTGCTGCACCCCGGCGAAGGCATGCACCTCACGCAGTCGGTGAAGGATGTCGGCCACACGGCGGCGAGCGACGCCGCCGAAGGGCCGGTCGACTTCCTGCTCGGCATCATCCCGACCACCTTCGTGTCGGCCTTCACCGGCGGCTCGGTGCTCCAGACCCTGCTGGTCGCGCTGCTCGTCGGCTTCGCGCTGCAGGCCATGGGCGCGTCCGGTGAGCCGGTGCTGCGCGGGATCGAGCACATCCAGAAGCTGGTCTTCCGCGTGCTTTCCATGATCATGTGGGCGGCCCCGGTGGGCGCGTTCGGCGCGATGGCCGCCGTCATCGGCGAGACCGGCGTGGACGCGCTGAAGGCGCTCGCCACGATCATGCTGGGCTTCTACATCACCTGCATCCTGTTCGTGGTCCTGGTCCTCGGCACCCTGCTGCGCCTGGTGACCGGGGTGAACGTCTTCCAGCTCTTCAAGTACCTGGGCCGGGAGTTCCTGCTGATCCTCTCCACGTCCTCCTCCGAGTCGGCGCTGCCGCGCCTCATCGCGAAGATGGAGCACCTGGGTGTCAGCCGTCCGGTCGTCGGCATCACCGTGCCCACCGGGTACTCGTTCAACCTCGACGGCACGATGATCTACCTGACCATGGCGTCGCTGTTCATCGCCGACGCGATGGGCCAGCCGCTGGCGCTGGGCCAGCAGGTCTCGCTCCTCCTCTTCATGATGATCGCCTCCAAGGGCGCGGCCGGTGTCTCCGGTTCCGGCATCGCCGTGCTGGCGAGCGGGCTCCAGTCGCACAAGCCCGCCCTGGTCGACGGCGTCGGCCTGATCATCGGCATCGACCGCTTCATGAGCGAGGCCCGCGCCCTCACCAACTTTGCGGGCAACGCCGTCGCCACGCTGCTCATCGGAACCTGGACCAAGGAGGTCGACCGGGAACGGGTCAACCAGGTGCTGGCCGGCTCGATCCCGTTCGACGAGAAGACGCTCACCCAGAACGATGCGCACGGCGACAGCGCGGACAACATTCCGGAGCCGCGGGACGGTGGCCAGGAGCCCGCCGTGGCGAAGGTCTAGGCGCCGAACACCCAGCACACGGAAGGGCCGTCGGGGGGACTCCCGCGACGGCCCTTCGTCCTTGCCTTGACGTCCGCGTAAAGGTCTACCGTCGAAGACATGCGAATCGGGGAGCTGGCCGAGCGGGCCGGGACGACGACGCGGACTCTGCGTTACTACGAGTCCCGCGGGCTGCTGCCCTCTCGGCGGGCCGTGAACGGGTACCGCACGTATGACGAGGGCGATCTGAGGCTGCTGCAGCAGATCCGGACCCTGCAGGACTTCGGGTTCGACCTGGAGGAGACCCGGCCGTTCGTCGAGTGCCTGCGCGCCGGCCATCCGGCCGGTGACGCCTGCCCGGCCTCGCTCGCCGTCTACCGGCGCAAGCTCGGCGAGCTCGACTCGCTCATCGAGCAGCTCCAGTCGGTCCGCGCCCAGGTGGGCGCGCAGCTCGCGAGGGCCGAGCTGGAGGCCGGGGCCGAGCTTCCTGGCGGCCCGGAACCGCTTTGTGAACTGGGAGGATGACAGATGATTCATGCAGAAGGCGTGGCCGAGGTCACCGACACCACCTTCGACGGGGAGGTGCTGGGGGCCGAGCTCCCCGTCCTGGTCGAGTTCACGGCCGACTGGTGCGGACCGTGCCGCCAGCTCGCCCCCGTGCTCAGCGCCGTCGCCGCCGAGGAGGCGGACCGCATCAAGATCGTCCAGATCGATGTCGACCACAACCCCGGGATCACGAGCCGGTACCGGGTGCTGTCGATGCCGACCCTGATGGTGTTCCGGTCCGGCGAACCGGTGAAGTCGATGGTGGGCGCCAGGCCCAAGCGCAGGCTCCTCCAGGAGCTGGAGGACGTGTTCGAGACGGTGTGAGCCGCAACGCTCAGTAGTTCCCGCCACCACAACTGCTGCCACCGCCGCAGCTGTGGTGGTGCCCCCCTCCGTCGTACGAGGAGCCGTGCGAGCCGTAGGAGTCATGGGAGCCGCCGGACCCGTAGGAGCCGTGGCCGCTGTCGCTCCCGTAACTGTCCGGGTTCTGGCCGGAGTCCGAATCCAGCGCCTCTCCGTACTTGGCCAGCATCCGTCCCACCGACGGCAGTCGTCCCCCGCTGCCGTCCCGCCGCTGAGAGCGCCGGCGCTCGCCCGGCAGCCCTCCCCGCCCGTTGAACACCACGGCCCCGAGTGCCGCCGCGGCCCATGGCTCGCTCGCGCGGAGCGTTGCGAGGCGACGGCGTCCCGTCGGAGTCAGTCGGCCACGCGCGGGACACAGCACGCGCACAGTCAGACAGGCAAGGCCCACCACGAGGTAAGGAGCCGTCAGCCGCAGCCCGTGAGGGATGGCGAAGGCGGCCAGGACCGCCGTGCCGCACACCACGGCGACCAGGACTCGCGCGGCGAACAGCCGGGCCCGGGCGCGGGGCGGGGTCATGAGGAGACCGTACGAGACGAGCCGGTCGCCGATCTCGCGTACGGCCCCGGCCCGCACCACCCGTACCCGCAGCAGTGTCGGCGTCGTGGAGCCCGCGGTCCGCCATTTTTCGACCACGGCTCGCTCCACCGGATGCTCGGGCTCCGTCCAGGGCTCGGGCAACCGCAGCCGCCCACCCGACCCGATCACGATGTTGTTGTGGCTGCCCCAGAGGGTATGGAGCGCCGCCTCCACCACCCGCTCGGGCCCGCCCGTCAGGAACGCGGCATCGTAAGGACCCAGTTCACAAGCGCGCGCCCGGCGCCGCCACGGCAGCAACCGCCGCCCGGAGAGGGCCAGGCAGGTGGTGGCAGCGACCAGAGCGGTTGCGGCGTCGGCGAGCGTGAGCGTGGTCCACATGGCGGCCCCCGATCCGGATGTGCTCCGGATGAATGTGCGTATGTGAGGGGTATCTCCGTGTGAAGCACGGCCAATCCGAACAAGCCTGATTTCAGAGCTTTTTCTGAGCTTCCTGCTTACCTCTCGGTGGGTGTCCGACGTGAAGTCGGTTCCTGTCGGCCGGTGTCACGGCGATGAGCATGGTGCGTATGTCCCCTGCGAAGAGCTCTTCTTCGACTTCTGTTGTGACGGCGACGGTGACCGTGATCGGGCTGACCGCGGTGGGTCGGGCCCCTGCCCGGGCTGCCGTCGGGCTTCTCCGTGCTCGGTGTCCGGGCCATCGATCGCATCCTCGCGCCCGACTCCGAGCTCGCGGCCCTCTGCCAAGCGTCTCCTGGACGCAAACAAAAACCCCGGTCCGAATTGACGGCCGGGGCATTTCTTCGCCTATATTGAATAGTTCCGTGTGCGCATGGAGCGCAATACGCGGAAACCTTTCAATAAACATACTCTATCGCGTCAGGAACTGAATTGTCAACCGAGGAAATGCGGCAGGAGCAGCAATTCGTCTCCCGCGCCCACGAGCGGCTCGACCAGCTCCGGGTAGCGGCCGAAGCCGCCATGCACGCCACGATTGCGCAGGTCAGCACCGGTCGACAGGCGCGGGTGGAGCGCGATATCGGCGTCGCCGAGCACTCCGCCTCGCTCTCCGCGCTGAATGCCGCCGTCACGGGACTCTGTTTCGGACGGATCGACAGGCGCGACGGAGTCACGTACCACATCGGACGCACCGGAATCCGGCGGGACGACGCCGAGCGGACACCGTTGCTGATCGACTGGAGGGCTCCCGTCGCGCGGCCGTTCTATCTCGCCACCGGGTATGAACCGATGGGGCTGCGCCGCAGGAGGCACATCACCACGCAGGGGCGCACGGTCACCGGGTTGCACGACGAGATCATGGATCTCGCCGACAGCACCCGCACCGGATATGAGTCGCACGACGCCGACGAGGTGCTGCTCGCCGCGCTGACCAGCGCCCGCACGGGCCGGATGGGCGACATCGTCTCGACGATCCAGGCCGAGCAGGACCACATCATCCGCGCCCCGCAGCGCGGGGTGCTCGTCGTCGAGGGTGGGCCGGGCACCGGGAAGACCGCGGTCGCGCTGCACCGGGCCGCGTATCTCCTGTACGCGCACCGGGAGCAGCTCGCCAAACGGGCCGTGCTGATCGTCGGGCCCAACCCGGCCTTCCTCGGCTACATCGGCGATGTGCTGCCCTCGCTCGGTGAGACCGGTGTGCTGCTGTCGACGGTCGGCGAACTGTTCCCCGGCGTGCACGCCACCGGCACCGACAGCCCCGCGGCCGCCGCCGTCAAGGGCCGGGCGGACATGGCCGGCGTACTGGCCGAGGCCGTACGGGACCGGCAGCAGGTGCCCGAGAAGGGCGAGCCGATCGTCATCGCGCACGACGACGGGGAGCTGATCCTCGACTGGGACATGGCGGTCGAAGCCCGGCACAAGGCCCGCGAGACCGGGTTGCCGCACAATCTCGCCCTGCCCACCTTCGCCTTCCGGATCATCGACGATCTCACCACGCAACTCGCCGACCGCATCGGCGCCGACCCCTACGGCGGCCCGAACTTCCTCGGACCCGACGACATCGCCCAACTCGGCAAGGGCATCGCCGCCAGCGCGGAGGTGCACGCCGCCATCACTTCCCTGTGGCCCCCGCTCACCCCGCAGGAGTTCCTCGCCGGCTATCTGGAGGAGCCCACGCATCTGGCCGAGGACGACGCCGAGCTGCTCCGGCGCGCCGAGAAGGCCGCCTGGACACCTGCCGACGTGCCACTCCTCGACGAGGCCGCCGAGCTCCTCGGTGCGGACGACTCCGCCGCCCGGGCCGCCGCCGAGGCCGAGCGGGCCCGCCAGATCGCCTACGCCCAGGGCGTCCTCGACGTCTCGTACGCCTCCCGTACCTACGAGTTCGAGGACAAGGAGGACATCGACGAGGACGCCTCCGAGGTCCTCGCGGCGCACGACATCATCGACGCCGAACGGTTCGCCGAGCGTCAGGAGGAGGCCGACCACCGAAGCGCCGCCGAGCGCGCGGCCGCCGACCGGACCTGGGCGTTCGGGCACATCATCGTCGACGAGGCGCAGGAGCTGTCGGCCATGGCCTGGCGGCTGCTGATGCGCCGCAGCCCGACCCGCTCGATGACCCTCGTCGGCGACCCGGCCCAGACCGGCGACCTGGCAGGCTGCGACTCGTGGCAGGAGATCCTCGGGCCGTACGTCCAGGACCGCTGGCAGCTGGCCCGGCTCGGGGTCAACTACCGTACGCCCGCCGAGATCATGGAGTACGCGGCCGAGCGGCGCCGGGCCGCCGATCCCGCCTTCGAACCTCCGCGCTCCATCCGCTCCACCGGTGCACGGCCCTGGGAGCGCACCCTGCCGCTCGCCGACGTGGCCGGGCTCGCCGAGGCCGAGACCCCGGCGGAGGGCAGGCTCGCCGTCATCGCCCCGCGCGAGCTCCACGCGGAACTCACCGGACTCGACGACGGGCCGCTGGATCTGCACCGGCCCGTCGTCCTGCTCGACCCGCGCCAGGCCAAGGGACTGGAGTTCGACACGGTTCTCGTCGTCGCGCCCGCGCTGATGACCGCCAATGATCTCTATGTGGCGCTGACCCGGGCCACCCAGCGGCTCGGGATCATCACACCGGCTTCAGCCACACTGTCGCCAGCGGCGGCAGAGTGAGCTGGACGCTCGTGCGGTGACCGTGGGCGGCGACGGACTGCGGCTTCAGCGGATCCGGGTTGAGGATGCTGCCGCCGCCGTACCGTGCCGCGTCCGTGTTGAGCACCTCTGCCCAGGCGGACACGGACGGCGGCACGCCCAGCCGGTACTCGTGGCGGACCACCGGCGAGAAGTTCGACACCGCGAGCAGCGGCGCACCGTCCGCGTCGAAACGCAGGAAGGCGAAGACATTGTCCTCGGCGGCTCCGCCGTCGACCCAGGCGAAGCCCTCGGGGACGGTGTCCCGCTGCCACAGCGCCGGTGTCGCCGTGTACACCGCATTCAGCTCACGCACCAGGTCCCGTACGCCCCGGTGGTCGCTCTCCGCCGCGTACGACGGGTCGAGCAGCCACCAGTCGGGACCGTGCCCCTCCGACCACTCCGCACCCTGGGCGAACTCCTGTCCCATGAAAAGGAGTTGCTTGCCCGGGTGGGCCCACATGAAGCCGAGGTAAGCGCGGTGACTGGCGCGCTGCTGCCACCAGTCGCCGGGCATCTTGCTGACCAGAGCCCGCTTGCCGTGCACGACCTCGTCGTGCGAGATCGGCAGCACGTAGTTCTCGCTGTACGCGTACACCATCGAGAACGTCATCTCGTTGTGGTGGTACTTGCGGTGAACGGGCTCCTTCGCCATGTACTCCAGGGAGTCGTGCATCCAGCCCATGTTCCACTTCAGCCCGAAACCGAGTCCGCCGAAACCGCCGGGGCCGACATGATGCGTGGCGCGCGTGACGCCGTCCCAGGCCGTGGACTCCTCGGCGATGGTGACGACGCCCGGGTTGCGCCGGTAGACCGTGGCGTTCATCTCCTGGAGGAAGGCGACGGCATCCAGATTCTCCCGGCCGCCGTGCTCGTTCGGAGCCCAGTCCCCGCTCTCGCGCGAGTAGTCCAGGTAGAGCATCGAAGCGACGGCATCGACCCGCAGCCCGTCGATGTGGAACTCCTCGCACCAGTACGTGGCGTTGGCGACCAGGAAGTTGCGCACCTCCCTGCGGCCGAAGTCGAATTCGAGCGTGCCCCAGTCGGGGTGCGCGGCCCGTGACGGGTCCGAGTGCTCGTACAGCGGACGGCCGTCGAACTCGGCAAGTGCCCAGTCGTCCCGCGGGAAGTGCGCGGGCACCCAGTCGATGATGACGCCGATGCCGGCCCGGTGCAGCGCGTCGACGAGATACCGGAAGTCGTCCGGGGATCCCATGCGCGAGGTCGGGGCGAAGAAACCAGTGACCTGATAGCCCCAGGAACCGCCGAACGGATGCTCGGAGACCGGCATCAGCTCCACATGTGTGAACCCCAGATCCTTTACATATGAAGGGAGTTGCTCGGCGAGCAGGCGGTATGTGAGACCGGGTCGCCAGGACGGAAGATGTACCTCGTACACCGAGAACGGCGCCTCGTGCACGGGTACGTCCCCGCGGTGCGCCATCCATTCCTGATCCCGCCACTGATGGTGCGAGGCCGTCACGATCGAGGCGGTGGCGGGCGGGACCTCGGCATGGCGGGCCATCGGGTCGGCGCGCACCGTGTGGGAACCGTCCGGCCGGCAGATGTCGAACTTGTAGAGTGCGCCCTCCCCGATCGCGGGAAGGAACAGCTCCCAGACCCCGGTCGAACCGAGCGAGCGCATCGGGAAGCCTGTGCCGTCCCAGTAGTTGAAGTCCCCGACGACCCGGACCCCGCGGGCATTGGGTGCCCAGACGGTGAACCGTGTTCCCATGACCCCCTGGTGTTCCATGGGCTGCGCGCCGAGGGCCGTCCACAGCTCCTCGTGCCGCCCCTCACCGATCAGATGCAGATCGAGTTCGCCGAGCGCGGGCAGGAATCGGTACGGATCCTGGACCTCGATCTCGTTGTCCTCGTAGCCGA
The DNA here is from genome assembly GCF_048270745.1 of Streptomyces sp. NPDC056231. Lineage (NCBI taxonomy): Bacteria > Bacillati > Actinomycetota > Actinomycetes > Kitasatosporales > Streptomycetaceae > Streptomyces > Streptomyces sp. NPDC056231. Next base: position 16,676 of record NZ_JBLVKW010000049.1, read on the forward strand.
CCAGGAGCTGGTACTCGGGGACGGCGGGCATCGGCAGCAGCCCGGAGAACAGCCCGTCGCCGTCGTCGTGAAGCTCCGCCCGCAGCCCCTTGGCGAGCACGGTCACGGAACGCGCGTACGGACGCAGCACCCGGAGCGCCACACCGCCGCGGACCATGTGCGCGCCGAGCAGATCGTGCGGTGCGTGGTGCTCACCGGCGAGCAGCCGCCCGCGGTCGCCGTTGTCGAGGGCACGCACCGGCCGGACCCCGCGCCCGCCACCGCCGGTGCGCCGGGGGCGGTGCGGTGCGGCAGTGGTCCGCTTCTCCACCCCCTTCTTCCGCTTGGCGGGGGAAGCCGTTGAGGCCGAGGAGCCCGCAGGTGCTGACGGTGCCGCGGGGGCCGGAGCCGCTTCTTGCGTTGCGGGTGTCGCGGCGGCGACTGGAGGCGCGGCGCTTGCGGGTGCCGCGACGGGTTCCGTGGGCGCGGGCTCGACGGGTGTCGGCGGGGGCGACGCGGCCACGGTGGGATCGGGCGCGTTGCTGGGCGGCTTGCGGGCGGTCACAGGGACTGCCTCCTCGGGGGTGTGGGTGAATCGGGGCGGGGCGGGGCGGGGCGTGACGGGCGGGAGAACGCCGCCGTGGCCGAAACCGGGCGGTGTGCGGCGCATCAGTCGACGGCGGCCAGACGTTGGATGGCGGCCATCGGCACCGGCAGCCAGTCGGGCCGATGCCGGGCCTCGTACACCACCTCGTACACCGCCTTGTCCGTCTCATGGGCCCGCAACAATTCCGGTTCGCTGCGCGGATCGACGCCCGCGGCCTGCGCGTACCCGTCGCAGTAAGCAGTCCGGCAGCGTGCCGCCCACTCGGCGTTCCAGGGCCGGTGGGAGCGGGCCGCGTAGTCGAAGGACCGGAGCATGCCCGCGATGTCGCGCACCGGGGGCTGCGGACGGCGGCGTTCCAGAAGGGGCCGCGCCGGTTCGCCCTCGAAGTCGATCAGTGACCAGAAGCCGTCGGCCGCGCGCAGGGTCTGGCCGAGATGCAGATCGCCGTGCACGCGCTGCGCGGCCCAGCTCCGGCCTCTGTGGCCCAGTGCGGCAACGGCGTCGAACGCGGTACGCAGCCCGGGAACATACGGCACCAGCGCCGGTACCGCGTGGGCAGCCGCCTCCAGCCGCTCCGTCATTTCGGCGGCGAGATGCTCGGTCTGGGAGCGGCGCAGCACGGGCGTCGGCAGCGCGGTGGCGAGTGCCGTGTGCACCTCGGCGGTGGCGCGTCCGAGTGCGCGGGCCTCACGGGTGAAGTCATGGCCCGTGGCCAGTGCCCGTAGCGCAAGCTGCCAGCCGTCCTCCGCGCCCCGCAGGAAGGGCTGGAGAACGCCGAGGGTGAGCGGCTCCGATGCTGTCGCCTCGAACCAGGCGACGGGTTCCGGCACCCGACCGCAGCCCTCCCGGGAGAGGGCGAGCGGCAGTTCCAGATCGGGATTGGTCCCCGGGAAGACCCTGCGGAAGATCTTCAGGATGTAGGCGTTGCCGTAGACGAGCGAGGAGTTGGACTGCTCCGTGTCGAGCACCCGCGGGGCGAGCCCGGCGGGGATGGGAGCGGCGCCACGGTCGAAACGGAGGGGGCCGAGGGTGCCGGGGGTGCGCAACCGTTCCAGCAGAAGTTCGGCGAGCCGCGGATCGTGCAGCCCTTCGTAGACCGCCAGACCGGCCAGTGGACCTCCCTTCACATGGCCGATGAGGGCGGGGGCGAGCCACGGTGGCAGCGTGGCCCGGACTCCGAGCAGCATCTGGTAGCAGTCGTCGGGCGAGGCCGGCATGGACGGCTGATGGACCTGGACCAGCAGATGGAGCAGCCCGGGCCCGTTGCCGGCGCCGCTCCCGGCGGATTCGGCATCCACCGGCAGTATTTCGGTCGCCGAGACAAGGGAGAAGGCTGTGACCGGCTGTCCTTTGCCTGCGAACCACCGCTGCCGAGGCAGCCACTCCTGCAGCAGTGGGGCGAGTGACGGGAGTAGTGCTGTGCTGTTGGCGAGGGCGACCCGAGTGGATGCAGCCTTCGACATGGCATCGCGTCCTTTCCCCGGGCACACCACAGGATGCGAAGAGTGTCCCGGATTGCGGCAGTAGCTGTCCGGCTGTGCGGGACGTGTCGGGTCAGGATGGTCCGTACGGACTCGACGTGCAGGGCTCCAGGAACCCCGGAAGCCCCTTGAGGCCCCGACGGATTCGGGCGACTCCGCCCAACTCCCAAGGTCTTTGGCGAATTCGGGGAGCAGGGCCCTGAAGGGCTCGATATGGGGGAGATTGCCCCGTGCGAGGCGGCGGAAACCGCCCCGCCGGGCATGCGCGAAAGTGGCGCCGCGTCAGATCTGCGGCGAGTCCTTCCGCAACCTGAACCAGTAGAACCCGTGCCCGGCGAGAGTCAGCAGGTAAGGCCACTGACCGATGGCGGGGAAGCGCACCCCGCCGATCAGCTCCACCGGATGACGCCCGTTGAACGTCCGCAGATCGAGCTCCGTCGGCTGCGCGAACCGCGAGAAGTTGTGCACACACAGCACGAGGTCGTCCTTGTACTCACGGGTGAAGGCGAGCACCGCGGGGTTCGAGGACGGCAGTTCGTTGTACGACCCGAGACCGAAGGCCCGATTCTGCTTACGGATCTCGATCATCCGCCGTGTCCAGTGCAGCAGCGACGACGGCGAGGCCATCGCCGCCTCGACGTTGGTCACCTGGTAGCCGTAGACCGGGTCCATGATCGTGGGGAGGTAGAGCCGCCCCGGATCGCTGGAGGAGAATCCCGCGTTCCGGTCGGGCGTCCACTGCATCGGGGTGCGTACGGCATCCCGGTCTCCCAGCCAGATGTTGTCGCCCATCCCGATCTCGTCCCCGTAGTACAGAATCGGGGAACCCGGCAGCGACAGGAGCAGGGCCGTGAACAGCTCGATCTGGTTGCGGTCGTTGTCCAGGAGGGATGCGAGCCGCCGCCGGATGCCGATGTTGGCCCGCATCCGTGGATCCTTGGCGTACTCCGCGTACATGTAGTCGCGCTCTTCGTCCGTGACCATCTCGAGCGTGAGCTCGTCGTGGTTGCGCAGGAAGATGCCCCACTGGCAACCGGAGGGAATCGCCGGGGTCTTCGCCAGGATTTCCGAGACCGGATAGCGGCTCTCGCGGCGCACGGCCATGAAGATGCGCGGCATCACCGGGAAGTGGAAAGCCATGTGGCACTCGTCGCCGCCGGCCGGGAAGTCACCGAAGTAGTCGACGACGTCTTCCGGCCACTGATTGGCCTCGGCGAGCAGCACGGTGTCCGGGTAGTTCGCGTCGATCTCCTTGCGCACCCGCTTGAGGAACTCGTGGGTCTCCGGCAGGTTCTCGCAGTTCGTGCCCTCCCGCTGGTACAGATACGGCACGGCGTCCAAGCGGAAGCCGTCGATACCGAGATCCAGCCAGAACCGGAGGGCGGAGACGATCTCCTCCTGCACTGCCGGGTTCTCGTAGTTGAGATCCGGCTGGTGGGAGAAGAACCGGTGCCAGTAGTACTGCTTGCGCACCGGGTCGAAGGTCCAGTTGGACGTCTCCGTGTCGACGAAGATGATCCGCGCGTCCGGGAACTGCTTGTCGTCGTCGGCCCAGACGTAGTAGTCGCCGTACGGCCCGTCGGGATCGCTGCGCGACTGCTGGAACCACTCGTGCTGATCGCTCGTGTGGTTCATGACGAAGTCGATGATCACGCGCATCCCGCGATGGTGCGCGGCATCGACGAACTCCACGAAGTCGGCGAGATCGCCGAAATCCGGCAGCACGGCGGTGTAGTCGGAGACGTCGTATCCGCCGTCGCGCAACGGCGACTTGAAGAACGGCGGCAGCCAGAGGCAGTCGACGCCGAGCCACTGCAGGTAGTCCAACTTGGCGGTGAGGCCTTTGAGATCGCCGATGCCGTCGCCGTTGGAGTCGTGGAAGGACCGGACGAGGACCTCGTAGAAGACGGCGCGCTTGAACCAGTCGGGATCGCGGTCCTTGGCCGGGGTGTCCTCGAACGTGTCGTGGACGGGTTCGTTGACAATCATGGTGTGGGTGACCCTCCGGTCGGCGGGGACGGTCGCAGGACGACGATGTGCGCGGGCGTGACGCCCGGCTCCAGGCGCACATAGCAGGTCCTGCCCCAGTGATAGGTGTGGCCGGTGAGCTCGTCGCGCACCGGCACGGTCTCGTGCCAGTCGAGGCCGAGGTGCGGCATGTCCAACGAGACCGTGGCCTCCTGGGTGTGGTGAGGGTCGAGGTTGACGACCACCAGAACGGTGTTCGAACCCGAGCGCTTGCTGTAAACGATCAGTGCGTCGTTGTCGGCGGCGTGGAAGTGCACGTCGCGCAGCTGCTGCAGTGCGGGATGACGGCGCCTGATCCGGTTGAGCGAGGTGATGAGGGGAGCCAGGGAGCGGCCCTCGCGCTCCGCCGACTCCCAGTCCCTGGGCCGGATTTCGTACTTCTCCGAGTTCAGGTACTCCTCGCTGCCGGCCCGCACCGGGGTGTTCTCGCACAGCTCGTACCCCGCGTACACGCCCCAGGACGGCGAGAGCGTCGCGGCGAGCACGGCCCGCGCCTCGAAGGCCGGGCGTCCGCCGTCCTGGAGATAGCCCGGCAGGATGTCCGGGGTGTTCGCGAAGAAGTTGGGCCGCATGTAGGAGGCCGCTTCACCGGCCAGCTCGGTGACGTACTCCGTGAGCTCCTGCCTGGTATTGCGCCAGGTGAAGTACGTGTACGACTGCTGGAAACCGACCGTGGCGAGCGCATGCATCATCGCGGGGCGGGTGAACGCCTCGGCCAGGAAGATCACATCCGGGTCGGTGCGGTTGATGTCGGCGATCACCTTCTCCCAGAAGATCACCGGCTTGGTGTGCGGATTGTCGACGCGGAAGATCCGTACTCCGTGGTCCATCCAGAACCGCAGGATGCGGACGGTCTCCGCGACCAGCCCCGGCAGATCCTTGTCGAAGGCGATCGGATAGATGTCCTGGTACTTCTTGGGCGGGTTCTCCGCGTGCGCAATGGTGCCGTCCGGGCGGTGGTGGAACCACTCGGGATGTTTCTCCACCCACGGATGGTCGGGAGAGCACTGGAGCGCGAAGTCCAGCGCGATCTCCATGCGAAGGGTGCGGGCGGTCTCGACGAAGTGGTCGAAGTCGCCGAGCGTGCCGAGTTCGGGGTGGACGGCATCGTGGCCGCCCTCGGCCGAACCGATCGCCCACGGCACCCCCACGTCGTGGGCTCCGGCTGACAACGAATTGTTCGGGCCCTTGCGATGGGTGGTCCCGATGGGGTGGATGGGAGGCAGATAGACGACGTCGAACCCCATGGCGGCGACCGCGGGAAGCCGCTCGGCAGCAGTACGGAACGTGCCGCTGACAACCCTTCCCCGGTGCTTCTGCAGATGATCCGCAGCCTTTCCCGTTCGGCCCTTGCCCGCCTTCGCCGGCTCGGCCGGCTCGAACCTGGCACCCTCCGACCGCGGGAACAGTTCGTACCAGGAACCGAACAGGGCCCGTCGGCGCTCGACGACGAGGGGGAGCGGCCGGGCCGCGGTCACCAGTTCGCGCAGAGGATGGCGGGCGAGCGCGGCGGTGGCCTCGGGGGCGAGCGCGGCAGTGAGCCGCGCGGCGGCCGGCCGTGACGCGTCGCGCAACGCGTCGGCCGCGGCCAGCACCGCCTCACGACCGTCCTGTTTCGGTACACCCCCGGCGGCCCGCTCGTACAGCTCGGCGCCCTCGGCGAGGACGAGCGCGGTGTCGATTCCGGCAGGAATCTTGATCTGTGCATGCTGGCGCCAGGTGGTCACCGGATCGCTCCAGGCCTCGACCGTGTACGTCCAGTGCCCTTCGGAGTCCGGAGTGACATCGGCGCCCCAGCGGTCGGTGCCGGGAGCGAGCTCCCGCATCGGCGTCCACGGACCGGGGCGGCCGCTCGGATCCCGCAGCACGGCATTGGCGGCGACCGCCTCATACCCCTCACGGAAGACGGTGGCCGTGACCTGGAAGGTCTCACCGGCAACGGCCTTGGCGGGCCTTCTGCCGCAATCGACGAGAGGACGGACGTCGAGGACGGGAATACGACCGATCATGGAATCACCTGGGGACTGGAGCTCGGGCTGCACGGGAAGCGGTGCGGGTGTGGAGAGACGAGTGCGTACGCCGCGACTGTGGGGGTCCATCCTTTCTAGCTGCTCCGTTGACGGCTGATGGGGTGTGAGCATGGCCGCTCCTGTCCGCATTCACTCGAATGGCACTCGAATGGCTGGGGCGCGGGTGTGGTGCGCGGGTGAGTACCGGATGCGCACCGGACGCGTACGGACTGCATACGAACCGCTGCCGGATCGCAGATGAACCGCATTCGGGCCGCATTCGGGCCGAATGCGGGCTGTGTACCGCAGAAGCCTTCCCGCGGTGGCCGGGGGGTCAATCCGGTGGTTTGTTAACTACTCGGGCGTAGCGGTGAAGGTCTGAATACGCCGGGCTCCGCATGGTGTGCGGAGGCGCGCGGAGACCGTCCTCAGCCGCCGAGGCAGCGCCAGGGGCCTCGGCCGCGCCGGTCCGTATCGTCCTGTGCCGGTCGTGGGTGTCGCCGTGTCAGTCCCATGAACCGAAACCTCCTCCTCGACGTGGTGCGCGTCGCACGGAGTCGCGTCGAAGGCCGGTCGGTCCGTCTCGACCCGACCCCCGTACACGCCACTGGGCAGCCTTCCCTGTGCGGTGAAGGGCCACAAGGCTGCCCGAGGGGGTGGAATCGGCCATATCGCCTGGGGCGGATGGGTACCTCTCTACGCAGAGGGGGCGATGGGGCGGACGAGACGCAGGGGGCCGCTGATCCGACGCCGGGACTGCGATGGGCGCCGGGGCCGGGGGGGGCGGATCTGGGGGGCGGGCGGATCGCCGGGTGCCGTTCGTTGTGAGCCGGTCGCGCGCCGTGGTTGCGGAGTACGGCACACCGTTACCGTCGAGGGTGACGGAGCGGCGCACACCGTGGTGCGTCCCCTCGGATTCGTACGTCCCCTGTAAAGGTGGAATGCGTGAAGGCCATTCGTCGATTCACCGTGCGTCCTGTCCTCCCCGACCCCCTTCAACCGCTCAGCGACCTGGCCCGCAACCTGCGCTGGTCCTGGCACACCGAGACTCGTGAGCTCTTCCAGGCCGTCGACCCGGAGGGCAGACACGCGGCGGACTCCGATCCCGTACGTCTGCTCGGCGCCGTCTCTGCCGGACGCCTTGCCGAGCTGGCCCAGGACCAGCGGTTTCTGCACCGGCTGACCGAGGCGTCCGCCGCCCTCCAGGAGTATCTCAGCGGTCCACGGTGGTACCAGGAGGAGCTGGCGCAGGGTGCGGAACTGCCCGCCGCCGTGGCGTACTTCTCGCCCGAGTTCGGCGTGACAGCAGCCCTTCCGCAGTACTCCGGCGGACTCGGCATCCTCGCAGGTGACCATCTGAAGGCCGCCAGCGACCTGGGCGTGCCCCTCGTCGGGGTCGGTCTGCTCTACCGGCGCGGCTACTTCCGGCAGAGCCTGTCGCGCGACGGCTGGCAGCAGGAGCACTATCCGCTCCTCGATCCGAACGAACTGCCGCTCACCCTGGTGCGCGAGGCCGACGGGACACCGAGCCGCGTGGTACTGGCCCTTCCGGGCGGTCGCTCGCTCCACGCCTGCATCTGGCAGGCCCAGGTCGGCCGCGTCCCTCTGCTCCTGCTCGACTCCGATGTGGAAGAGAACGCACCCGGCGAACGCGAGGTCACCGACCGGCTGTACGGCGGTGGCAGCGAACACCGGCTGCTGCAGGAGATGCTGCTCGGCATCGGCGGCGTACGAGCCGTGCGGACCTACTGCCGGCTCACCGGGCACGCGGCCCCGGAGGTCTTCCACACCAACGAGGGGCACGCCGGTTTCCTCGGTCTTGAACGCATCCGTGAACTCTCCGGAACCGGACTGGATTTCGACTCCTCGGTCGAGGCTGTGCGGGCCGGCACGGTGTTCACCACCCACACCCCCGTGCCTGCCGGAATCGATCGCTTCGACCGGGAGCTCATCGCCCGTCACTTCGGCGACGACGGCGAACTGCCGGGCGTCGGGGTGGAGCGGATCCTGCAGCTCGGTATGGAGACGTACTCCGGTGGCGATCCCACCCTCTTCAACATGGCGGTCATGGGCCTGCGGCTCGCTCAGCGGGCCAACGGCGTCTCCACCCTGCACGGATCGGTCAGCCGGCAGATGTTCGCCGGGCTGTGGCCGGGCTTCGACGCCGCGGAGGTGCCGATCACCTCGGTGACCAACGGCGTTCACGCGCCCACCTGGGTCGCCCCCGAGATCTTCGGGCTGCGAGCCCGGTACGGCGGCACGCCGGGACGCTGGGACGCGGCGGCCGGAATCCCGGACCGTGAACTCTGGGACCTGCGGCGGACGCTGCGCGAACAGCTGGTGACCGAGGTCCGCACGAGGCTTGCAGCCTCCTGGCGCACGCGTGGTGCGGAGCCGGCCGAACTGGGCTGGATCGACGGCGTGCTGGACCCGGATGTGCTGACGATCGGCTTCGCCCGCCGCGTGCCCTCCTACAAGCGGCTGACCCTGATGCTCCGTGACTGCGACCGGCTGACGGAGCTGCTCCTCCACCCGACGCGGCCGATTCAGATCGTTGTCGCAGGCAAGGCGCACCCCGCCGACGACAGCGGAAAGCGGCTGGTCCGGGAATTGGTCCGGTTCTCCGACGACCCCAGGGTCCGCCATCGCATCGTCTTCCTGCCCGATTACGGGATGGCCATGGCGCAGAAGCTCTACCCCGGCTGCGACGTCTGGCTCAACAACCCGCTGCGACCCCTGGAGGCCTGCGGCACGAGCGGCATGAAGGCCGCGCTCAACGGGTGTCTCAACCTGTCCGTGCTCGACGGCTGGTGGGACGAGTGGTTCGAACCCGACTTCGGCTGGGCGATCCCGACCGCCGACGGGTCCGCGATGGACGAGGACCGGCGCGACGAGCTGGAGGCGAATGCCCTCTACGAGCTGATCGAGGAGCGGGTGGCACCGCGCTTCTACGACCGTGGCGACAACGGGCTTCCCGAGCGCTGGGTCGAGATGGTCCGCCGCACCGTGGGCACGCTCGGTCCCAAGGTCCTCGCCGGACGCATGGTGCGCGAGTACGTCGAGCGGCTGTACACGCCCGCCGCGCTTGCCCACCGCTCCCTGGACGCCGCCACGGCGCGGGAGCTCGCGGACTGGAAGGCCCGGGCCCGTGCCGCCTGGCCGCGGGTCGCGGTCGACCATGTGGAGGCCGTGGCGCCCAGCACGATCGGCGGTTCGGCCGAGCTGGGGGCGACGCTGGCGCTCCGTGTCCGGATCGCTCTCGGAGCACTGGAGCCGGGCGATGTGGAGGTGCAGGCGGTGGCCGGGCGGGTCGACTCCGCCGACTCGATCTCGGACGCCCAGTTCTTCCCGCTGAAGCCGACCGGAGGCCAGGACCTGGAGGGGCGCTGGCTTTACGAGGGCCCGCTCGCCCTCGACCGCACCGGCCCCTACGGCTACACGGTGCGCGTGCTTCCCGCTCACCCGTTGCTGGCAACCAGCGCGGAACTCGGCCTGGTCGCAATGCCGACGGAGGCGACGGGCGACGGTGCGGGACTGCTGATGCGCTGACCACCCGTCCTCCCAGGGGCCGGCACCTGTGAGGTGCCGGCCCCCTTCGCCCTCTGAAGGCAGTGGGGGGTCGGTGACGAGGACTGCCCGGACATCCGCGCGTCGTCACCGGCAAGCAGCGCCCTGACCATGCGGCCCACCCCACCGCGAACCGCCCGGGAGGAATGAGAGCTCCTCCCGGGCGGTTCGCCGCATCACGTTCTCGGAATGCGGTGCTGGGTTCAGAAGGTCAGCTTGAAGCTGTTGATCTTGCCGGTGTCACCCGAGTAGACGTCCTGGACCTTCAGCTTCCAGGTGCCGTTCGCCGCCACGGACGAGGCGTTGACCGTGTACGTCGTCTGGACGTTGGGCGCCGAGTCGCTGATCGAGGAGTTCTTCAGCCGGTAGGTCGTACCGTTCGGGGCGACGAGGTCGATGACCAGGTCACCACGCCAGGTGTGGGTGATGTCCACGCCGACCTTGAGGGTGCTGGGCGCGTTGCCCGTGATGCCGGTGACGTTGACCGAGCTGGTGACGGCCGCGCCGCGGTCCGGGATGGCGACGGGGGTGGTGTTCTCGAAGACCGTGCCGCCGGGGTCGGTGCCGCCGGAACGCGAACCGACGCTGATGGCGGCCCAGGCGTCGGCGACCGACTTGTACTCGGCGCTGGTCGTGCCGTACAGCTCACCGGCCACGGCGAGGGTACCGGTGCGGGCCGCCGCGTAGTTCGTCGTGGAGGTGAACTTGGTGGTGAGCGCCTTGAACCAGATCAGGGCAGCCTTGTCGCGACCGATGCCGGTCACCGGCAGACCGTCGGAGGTCGGCGAGTCGTAGTTGACGCCGTTGATGGTCTTCGCGCCGCTGCCCTCGGAGAGCAGGTAGAAGAAGTGGTTCGCCGGGCCCGAGGAGTAGTGGACGTCGATGCTGCCGATGCCCGAGTACCAGGCGTCCTTGGACGCGCCGTCCTTGCTGGGCTTGTCCATGTAACGCAGCGGGGTGCCGTTGCCGTTGATGTCGATCTTCTCGCCGACCAGATAGTCACCCGGGTCGGCGGTGGTGTTGGAGTAGAACTCGACTGCGGCGGCCATGATGTCACTGGTCGCCTCGTTGAGGCCGCCGGACTCGCCGCTGTAGACCAGGCCGGCGGTGGTGGAGGTGACACCGTGTGTCATCTCGTGCGCGGCCACGTCGAGGGAGGTCAGCGGCTTGGTGTTGCCGCTGCCGTCGCCGTACGTCATGCAGAAGCAGCTGTCGCTCCAGAACGCGTTGACGTAGGCGTTGCCGTAGTGCACGCGGGAGTACGCGCCGACGCCGTCGCCCCGGATACCGGTGCGGCCCTGCACGTTCTTGTAGTAGTCCCAGGTCTCGGCCGCGCCGTAGTGGGCGTCCGCGGCGGCGGTCTCGGCGTTCTGCGGGGTGCCGTTGCCCCACACGTCGGTGGAGTTGGAGAACAGCGTCCCGGTGCCGGAGGTGCCGTGGTTCAGGTTGTACGTCTTGTGGTTGCCGCGTCCGGTGTCGGTCAGCGTGTACGACGGCGCGGTGCCGAGCGTGACCTGGCCGTTGTACTGGGTGTTGCCGGTACCGGTCTCGATGGCCTGCCACTCGTAGAGCTTCGCACCGGTGGACGCGTCAGTGACGACGTGCAGTTCGTTGGGGGTGCCGTCGTCCTGGAGCCCGCCGACGACGGTCTCGTAGGCGAGCTGCGGCTTGCCCTGTGCCATCCAGACCACCTTGCGCGGTGCCCGGTCGGCGACGGTCTTCTTGGAACCGGCGGCCTTGGCCGCGCCGAGAGCCTGCGTCTCGGCCTTGGCCGGGGCGATGTCGGCCGCGGTGCCGACGGCCTTCAGCTGCGCAGAGGTGACCTTGGACGCCTTGGTGACGCTCTTGGTCGTCCCGGCCTTGGTCTCCTGGACGACCAGGTCGCCGCCGAGCACCGGAAGCCCGGCGAAGGTGCGCTCGTAACGGGTGTGCGTGGTGCCGTCGTTGTCCTGGATGACATCCCGGACGACGAGCTTCTCCTGAGAGCCGAGACCGAGCTCCTTGGCCGTGGCCGCCTTGCTCGCGTTGGCCTCGCGGATCAGCTCGGCGCGCTTGGACGGGGTGAGCTGCTTGGCCAGTGCGCCGTGTTTGGCGCCGGCGGTCGCCGCCGCCGCGGTGGCGCTGCCGGGAGTGGCCGTGGCCGTACCGGCCTGGACTCCGACGGCGAGGAGGGCTGCTGCGGCTATCAGGGCGCCGGTCGCGGTGGCACGACGGCGGGGCGTGGATTTCACGCGGACTCCTTCTGCGAGGGGGGTACCGGCGGCTGAGTGAGCCGGCCGGGCAGAGCAGGCGGTGCGCGGAACGTGGGAAGAGTGTCAGCCGATGGACGTTCCTGTCAGGACCGCGTCAACAAGTTGGCCGGAATTCGTTCGTTGCCAGAAAGGTCATGTTCGTTAAGCGGACGTTTCACCGATCGTTACCGAGAGGGTGTTCGTGGTCCGGAGCGGCCGATTTTGATGAGCGGGTCCCGGTTGAGCTCGAACACATCGTTCGCGAACGGAGCGTCCCGCGGATCGTGACCACTGGCCGAAAGTGTCGTGCATTGTGGCTCGTTCTGAACGGGTCAGTCCAGTACGAGAATGATCCGCCGCGTTGCGATGCACCGCGCCGGACGCCCCGGGCCGATCCACGAAGACCGACGGAGCGCGACCGCACCGGCCGGTCACCCGTCCGGTGCGGTCGCGCCGACGCCGATGGTTGCTGCCGGGGCAGCGGTTCAGGCCAGGCTTTCCCGCCAGGCGCGGTGGAGCCCGGCGAACCGGCCGGTACCGCCGATGAGTTCGGACGGGGAACCGTCCTCCACGATCCGGCCGTGCTCCATGACCAGTACCCGGTCCGCGATCTCCACGGTCGACAGCCGGTGGGCGATCACGACCGCGGTGCGGCCGTGCAACACCGTGTCCATGGCCCGTTGCACGGCACGTTCGCCGGGGATGTCGAGGGAGCTCGTCGCTTCGTCGAGGATCAGGACTGCCGGGTCCGCGAGCAAGGCGCGGGCGAAGGCGACCAGTTGACGCTGGCCCGCCGAGATTCGCCCGCCCCTCTTGCGTACATCCGTGTCGTACCCGTCGGGCAGTCCGCTGATGAAGTCGTGCGCGCCGATCGCCTTCGCGGCCCGCTCGATCTCCTCGCGCGAGGCCTCCGGGCGGCCGATGGCAATGTTCTCCGCGACCGTCCCCGAGAAGAGAAACGCCTCCTGGGTCACCATCACGACTCCGCGTCGCAGCTCGGGCGTGGCCAGATCGCGGAGATCGGTCCCGTCCAGCAGCACCCGGCCGTCGGTCGGATCGTAGAACCGGGCCAGCAGCTTGGCGAGCGTCGACTTCCCGGCACCCGTCGAGCCGACCACGGCCACGGTCTGCCCGGCCGGAATCCTCAGATCGAAGCGGGGCAGCACTTCGCCGCCCGTGCGGTAGGCGAATCTCACCGAGTCGAAGGCGACGTCACGCCCTGGGTGCTCACCCGCGCGGGCAGGCAGCTCCCGCGGGTTCGCCGCCTCGGGGACGGTGGGGGTCTGGGCCAGCAGTCCCGCGATCTTCTCCAGCGAAGCAGCAGCCGACTGATAGGAGTTGAGGAACATGCCGAGCCGGTCGATCGGGTCGTACAGCCGGCGCAGATAGAGCACGGCCGCGGCCAGCACGCCGAGCGCGAGCGTCCCGGAGGCGACTCGGTACGCACCCCACAGCACCATGCCGGCGACCGCCGTGTTGGCGACCAGCCGGGAACCGACCACGTAGCGAGCCATCTCCAGGAGCGCGTCGCCGTTCGTCCGGCAGTGCTGCTGGTTGAGCCGCTCGAATTCTGTGTCGTTGATGCGCTCGCGACGGAACGCCTGGACGGGACGGATCCCGTTGATCGTCTCCGCGAACTTCACGATGACCGCTGCAATTGCTGTCGACCGGGCGGTGTAGATCACCCCGGCGCGCCGTTGATAGAGCCGCACCAGCAGATACAGCGGCACGAACGAGAGGACGGCGACCGCTCCGAGACCGACGTCCAGCCACAGCAGCATCAACGAGATGGAGATGAAGGAGAGCACGACGACGATCAGTTCCTGCAGCCCCTCGCTGAGCAGCTCCCGCAGCGACTCCACATCCGTGGTGGACCGGGAGATCAGCCGGCCCGAGGTGTAGCGCTCATGGAAGTCCACGCTCAGTGCCTGCGCATGACGGAAGATCCGTCCCCGGAGATCGAGCAGCACGTCCTGGTTGATCCGGGCGGAGGCCTGGATGAACGCGTACTGCATGCTCCCCGCGCCGGCCGAACACAGCGCGTACCCGATGGCCACGGCGATCAGTGGTCCGTAGTCCTTGTCGCGGAACGCGGGTACGCCGCTGTCGATGGCGTACGCGACGAGCAGCGGGCCCACCTGGACCGCGGCCTGCTGGACCAGCAGGAACAGCGCGGCCACCACCACCCTGCCCCGGTGCGGGCCGAGCAGGGAGAGCAGCAGGGCGCGGGTCGCACCGCGCGGGGTGGGCAGGTCGTCCTGGTCGAAGGGGTCCTGGGCGCCGGAGTCGGAACCGGGTTCGGGAGCGGCCCCTGGCGCCTTCCGTGTGGTGCCGTCCGGTCCAGTTGCCGGCCGGTCGCGGGTCAGGGTGTCCGTGCCCCTGGCCGCGTCCGCGGTGCCGGTGGTTGCGTCGGAGCCGCTCGGGGGCTCGTTCTCGTCGCTGCCGCCCGCTCCCGCGGGGCGTCCGGTCGTCACATTGGTCATCGGGTGCTGCCCTTCTCGGCAGGGACGTCCATGGCAGGCATGCCGTCGGTGGACAGGAATTCGGGTGCGTCCGCGGCGCCGGACATCAGCCAGGCGTACTCGGCGTTGCTGCGCAGCAGTTCCTGGTGGGTGCCCACGGCGCTGATCCGGCCCTCGGACAGCAGCGCCACCCGGTCCGCGAGCATGACGGTGGACGGCCGGTGGGCGACCACGATGGCCGTGGTCGACTCGAGCACGCGCCGCAGGGCGGCCTCCACCAGCGCCTCCGTATGTACGTCCAGGGCTGAGAGCGGGTCGTCGAGCACCAGGAAGCGCGGCTGTCCGACGACGGCGCGGGCCAGTGCGAGGCGCTGCCGCTGACCGCCGGAGAGACTGAGCCCCTGCTCGCCGACCTGGGTGTGGATGCCTTCCGGCAGGTCGTGCACGAAGTCGGCCTGGGCGATCGAGAGTGCCCGCCGCAGCTCGTCCTCGCCGGCGCCGTCGGCGCCCATGAGGACGTTCTCCCCGACGCTCGCCGAGAAGAGCGTCGGCTCCTCGAACGCCACGGACACCAGCTCACGCAGCTGTTCGCGCCGCAGGGTGGTGATGTCGGTGCCGTCCAGCGTGATCCGCCCGGCGGTGGCGTCGTGCAGCCTCGGTACGAGAGTGGTGAGCGTCGTCTTCCCCGATCCGGTGGCCCCGACCAGAGCCATCGTCTCGCCGGGGCGGATCCGCAGATCGATCCGGGTCAGTACGGGTACGGACTCCGGCTCCGCGTCGGGGTAGCGGAACTCGACGCCTTCGAAGACCATTCCGCCGTCCGCGTGCTGCGAGGACGCCGGGGAAGACTCCGCGGCGGTCTCGCGTTCCTCCTCCACATCCATCACCTCGAAGAACCGCTCGGTCGCCGTTGCCGACTCCTGACTCATCGCCAGAAGGAACCCGATCGACTCGACCGGCCACCGCAGCGCGAGCGCGGTCGACAGGAACGCCACCAGCGTGCCCGCCGAGAGATCTCCGTCGGCGACCTGGATGGTGCCGAGAACCAGCGCCGCGCCGATCGCCAGCTCCGGGATCGTGGTGATGAAGGCCCAGATTCCGGCCAGCAGCCGCGCCTTGTCGAGTTCGGTGCCGCGCAGTCGCTGCGAGAGGCCGCGGAAGGCCAGGGCCTGGCTTCGGTTCCGCCCGAAACCCTTGATGATCCGGATACCGAGGACGCTCTCCTCGACGACCGTCGTCAGGTCGCCGACCTGGTCCTGGGCCTGGCGCGCCACCACCGCGAACTTCGTCTCGAAGACGGAGCAGAGAATCACCAGAGGCACGACCGGTACGAGCAGCACCAGGCCCAGCGTCCACTGCTGCACCAGCAGAATGATGAAACCGACCAGGATGGTGGTGGCGTTGACCAGGAGAAACGTCAGCGGGAATGCCAGGAACATGCGCAGCAGCATCAGGTCCGTGGTTCCGCGCGACAGCAGCTGCCCGGACGGCCAGCGGTCGTGGAAGGCCACCGGAAGCCGTTGCAGATGCCGGTACAGGTCGGCCCGCATCGATGCCTCGACGCCGGCCAGCGGCCGCGCCACCAGCCATCGTCGCAGTCCGAAGAGCAGTGCCTCGGCGATGCCCAGCAGCAACAGGTACAACGCACCGAGCCAGACTCCGCCCGGATCACGGTGCGCGACCGGTCCGTCCACGATCCACTTCAGTACGAGGGGTATCACCAGGCTGAGGCAGGAGGCGACGATCGCCACGGCCGCTGCCACGGACAGGCGGCTACGTACGGGCTTCACGTAAGGCCACAGCCGCAGCAGGGAGCGCGCGGCGGACCGGTCCTTGGGCTCTACATGTGTTTCGGGCATCAGGGGCGAGCCTACGGTTCACCACTGACATCGCTCATCCGGTTTTCGTTGCTCTGTCGACATCTCGTCCCTCAACGGCCCGTGACCGCCCGGTCGTACCCCGGAGTCAACCGATCGGCTGATGTCGTTTCGAGCGTGATGGCCGATGCCGCGCGGCCCCGCCCGACGGGACCCTCGTAGCCATGGCAATCATCGAAGTGAACGCGGTGCACAAGGCATACGCCGGGCGCGCCGCGGTGGACGGGGTGACGTTCGCCGTCGACGAGGGGGAGATCTTCGGGATTCTCGGCCCCAACGGCGCGGGCAAGACCACGACCGTCGAATGCGTCGAGGGGCTGCGGATCCCCGACTCCGGTACGGTCCGGGTCGCCGGACTCGACCCCGTCGCCGACCACGGACAAGTGACGCAACTGCTGGGCGCCCAGCTCCAGGAGAGCGAGCTGCAGGCGAAGCTCACGGTCCGCGAGGCGCTGGAGCTGTACAGCGCCTTCCATCCGAACCCCGCCGACTGGCGGACCCTGGCCGAACGGCTCGGTCTGCACACCAAGCTCACCGCGCGCTTCGCCAAGCTGTCGGGCGGTCAGAAGCAGCGGCTTTCCATCGCCCTCGCCCTGGTCGGCAACCCACGGGTCGTGGTGCTCGACGAGCTGACCACCGGACTTGATCCGCGGGCCCGCCGTGACACCTGGCAGCTGATCGAAGAGGTACGGGACAGTGGTGTGACCGTCCTCCTCGTCACCCATTTCATGGAGGAGGCGCAACGGCTCTGCGACCGGATCGCGGTGATCGACCGGGGGAGGGTCGTGGCCCTTGACACCCCGTCCGGTCTGATCAGCAAGGCAGGCAGCTCCACGGTCATCTCCTTCACGCCGTCACAGCCGCTCGACGACACCGAGCTGGGCCTGCTGCCCGGGGCGGTCTCCGTCGAGCAGAACGACGGCCGGATCGTCATCAACGGCACCGACGAGACGGTCAACGCGGTCATCTCGCTGCTGGCCCGCCACCGCGTAACGGCACACCAGCTCCGCGTCTCCGAGGCCACTCTGGACGACGCGTTCCTCGACCTCACAGAACAGGCGGCGTGAGATGACCACGGCGAGCCCGGCCAGGACACAGACCGCGACCACCCCATGGGCAGCGGTACTCAGGACCGAGACACGGCTCTTCCTCCGCGAGCCCGGAAGCCTGTTCTGGATCCTCGTCTTCCCGACCGCGCTGCTGACGATCCTCGGCCTGATCCCGTCCTTCCGGGACCCCGACGACGCGCTCGGCGGCCGCCGCGTCATCGATCTGTACGTACCGGTGTCGGTGCTGCTCGCCATGATCATGGCCGGGATCGGGGCCATGCCGACCGTCCTCACCGGCTACCGCGAGCGCGGGATCCTGCGCCGGATGTCGACTACTCCGGTGCCGCCGTCCGCCCTGCTCACCGCGCAGATCGCCCTGCACGGCGCCGCGGCCCTCGGCTCCGCCGCGCTGGTGATGACCGTCGGCCGCGCCGTCTTCGGCGTGAGACTGCCCGGACAGCCCTTCGGCTACGTCCTGGCGCTGCTCCTGGCGACCGCGAGCGTCCTCAGCCTCGGCGCGCTGGTGTGCGCGCTCTCCCGCACCGCCAAGGCATCCTCCGCCATCAGCACGATCGCCAACTTCGTGATGATGTTCACCGCCGGGGTCTGGATCCCGGTGCAGACCATGCCCGACACCCTCCGGCGCATCGTAGAGGTCACCCCGTTCGGCGCGGCCTCCCAGGCACTGGACCGGGCGGCTTCCGGCGGCTGGCCGGGCTGGGTACAGCTGGGCGTCATGGCGCTGTGGGCGGCCATGGCGACCCTGCTCGCGACCCGTCTGTTCCGATGGGAGTGACCAGTTCCGGGGGAGACTTCACTCATGAACGCGGGGGACATGGCTGAGGCGACCACAAACGGACCGACGACGGCCGCGCAGTTGGGGGACCGGTTCTTCCGGTACGGGCCGTACGGTCTGCTCGGCCTGGGCACCGCGGTCTCGGCCGTGGCCGCCGACCTCATCATGTCCCGCGCGGACGGGTACGCCGTCGCGGTACTGGTTCCTGTGGCGCTCGTCCTCCAGCTCTGGTGGGGGCGGGTGCGGCCGGGTGTTCCCCCGAAGTCGCGGGCGGCGCAGTTCTACTTCGTCGCCCGCACGTTGCTCGCCTTCGCCCTGACCTGGTGCAACCCGTTCTTCTCGATGTTCGCAGTGCTCGGCTACTTCGACGCGGGCCGGCTGCTCCCGGATCGGGCCTTCCGGGCCGGACTGCTCGCCACCGCCGTCATCATGGCGGGCTCGCAGTCCGGCAGTGGCCTCCCGCCGGACACTCTCATGAACTGGATCGCCTTCGGCATCCTCCTTGCCCTGCACGGGACTCTCACGATGGTGTTCGCCCAGATCGGCGACCGGGAGGCCGAGCACGCCCGCAACCAGGTCGACACCATCACCGAGCTGGAGTCCGCCAACGCCCGTCTCGAACAGGCCCTCGCGGAGAACGCGGGCCTGCACGCCCAACTTCTCGTCCAGGCACGCGAGGCGGGTGTCGCCGACGAGCGGCGCCGGCTCGCCGCCGAGATCCACGACACGCTCGCCCAGGGCCTGACCGGCATCATCGCCCAGCTCCAGGTGGTGACCTCGGTCGCCGACACCGATCCCGCTCTGGCCAGGCAGCACCTCGACCGTGCCGCCGCACTGGCCCGGCACAGCCTGGGCGAGGCGCGTCGCTCGGTGCACGATCTGGTTCCCGCCGCACTGGAGCACGACGACCTTCCGGGCGCGCTGAAGAAGACGGTCACCGGCTGGGCCGAACGCCACGGGGTCCGGGCCGAGTTCACTGTCACCGGTACCGTCGAGCCGGTCCATGACGAGATAGCCGCCACCTTGCTCCGTATCGCCGAGGAAGCCCTCGCCAACACCGGCCGCCATGCCAGGGCCGCACGGGTCGGCCTCACCCTGTCCTTCATGGGCGACGAACTGACCCTGGACGTGCGGGACGACGGCTGCGGCTTCGACCCGGCCGCCCTGCCGCCGCACAGCGGCGCGGGCGGTTTCGGGCTCCGCGGCATGCGGGCCCGCGCCGAACGCATCGCGGGCACCGTCGAGGTGGAGACGGAGCCGGGCCGCGGCACGGCGGTCTGCGCCCGGGTGCCACTGGTTCAGCACCCCCGATGACCAGTACGGTTGGCCTGCCATGGCTGAGGATTCCGCACGTGTCATCACGCTCGTCGTCGTCGACGACCACCCCGTCGTACGGGACGGTCTGCGCGGCATGTTCGATTCGGCCCCCGGCTTCCGGGTCCTCGGGGAGGCGTCGAACGGGGTGGAGGGCGTCGGCCTCGTGGCCCGGCTCGACCCCGATGTCGTCCTGATGGATCTGCGGATGCCGGGCGGCGGCGGAGTCGCCGCGATCGCCGAACTGACCGCGCGCGGCGCCCGTTCCAAGGTGCTCGTCCTCACCACGTATGACACCGACTCCGACACGCTGCCCGCGATCGAGGCGGGCGCAACCGGCTATCTGCTCAAGGACGCGCCCCGCGACGAGTTGTTCAACGCCGTTCGCGCCGCCGCCGACGGACGTACCGTGCTGTCGCCCGCGGTCGCCTCCCGGCTCGTCTCGCGAGTACGTGCCCCCGGCGCGGTGGGCCACGAGGCGCTGTCCGCACGCGAGCGCGAGGTGCTCGAACTGGTCGCCAAGGGCACCTCGAACCGGGAGATCGCCGCCGAACTGTTCATCAGCGAGGCAACGGTGAAGACCCATCTCACACACATCTTCGCGAAACTGGGCGCCAAGGACCGTGCCGCGGCCGTCGCGACCGCCTACGAGCGCGGCATCCTCGGCTGACCCCGGCCGTCCGCCCTGTTCCGCATCACTCCCTGACGCGCAGCAGCACCACCGCCCTCGCCGGCACCGCCAGCAGCTCGGAGCCGCGGTGCACGGTTCCCGGAGCGGTGGACTGGTCCTCCAGCGAGGTGTCCAGCACCAGTTCGTACGCCCGCGCCCACGGCGGACCGGGAAGCCGGAAGCTGCTCGGACGGTCGGCGGCGTGCAGGATCGCCAGGAAACTGTCGTCCGTGACCTGCTCGCCGCGCGCGTCCCGGCCCGGGATGTCACGCCCGGAGAGATAGAGCCCTACGGTCGCGGCCGGTGCGTACCAGTCCTCCTCCGTCATCTCCGTCCCCTGCCGGGTGAACCACGCGAGGTCCCGCAGCCCGTCCGCGGCCTGCGGCCGGCCGGAGAAGAAGGCGCGGCGGCGCAGCACCGGATGGGTGTGGCGCAGTGTGAGCAACCGCGCCGTCAGCTCGGTCAGTTCCCGCCACTCCGGCTGGTCGAGCAGCGACCAGTCCAGCCAGCCGGTCTCGTTGTCCTGGCAGTACGCGTTGTTGTTGCCGCCCTGCGTCCGGCCCATCTCGTCGCCCGCGACCAGCATCGGCACCCCGGTCGACAGCAGCAGGGTGGTGAGCAGATTGCGCAGCTGGCGGCGGCGCAGCGCGTTGATCCCGGGGTCGTCGGTCTCGCCCTCGGTGCCGCAGTTCCAGGCCCGGTTGTCCGATGTGCCGTCCCGGTTTCCCTCGCCGTTCGCCTCGTTGTGTTTCTGCTCGTAACTGACCAGATCGCGCAGCGTGAAGCCGTCGTGCGCGGTGATGAAGTTGACCGATGCGTACGGGCGGCGGCCGCCCCACGCGTACAGATCGCTGGATCCGGTCAGCCGGTAGCCGAGATCCCGCACATCGGGCAGGGCGCCGCGCCAGAAGTCCCGTACGGCATCGCGGTAGCGGTCGTTCCACTCCGTCCACAGCGGTGGGAAGGCGCCGACCTGGTAGCCGCCGTTGCCGACGTCCCATGGCTCCGCGATGAGCTTCACCCGGCGCAGCACCGGGTCCTGGGCGATCACCGCGAGGAACGGGGACAGCATGTCGACGTCGTGCATCGAGCGGGCCAGAGCCGCCGCCAGATCGAAGCGGAAGCCGTCGACGCCCATCTCGGTGACCCAGTACCGCAGCGAGTCCGTGATCAGCCGCAGCACATGCGGCTGCACCACATGCAGGGTGTTTCCGCAGCCGGTGTAGTCGGTGTATCTCCGGGCGTCGGACTGGAGCCGGTAGTAGCCGCGGTTGTCGATGCCGCGCAGTGACAGCATCGGACCCAGCTCACTCGCCTCCGCGGTGTGGTTGTAGACCACGTCGAGGATGACCTCGATCCCGGCGTCGTGCAGCGCCCGCACCATCCGCTTGAACTCGCCGACCTGCTGACCGCCCGTACCGCTCGCCGAGTAGTCCGCGTGCGGGGCGAAGTACCCGATGGAGTTGTATCCCCAGTAGTTGTGCAGTCCGCGCCGCAGCAGGTGGTCCTCGTGGGCGAACTGATGCACCGGCAGCAGTTCCACCGCCGTCACGCCGAGCCGGGTCAGATGGCCGACGGCCGCTGGGTGGGCGAGTCCGGCGTACGTGCCCCGGAGCTCCTCCGGGATCTCCGGGTGCCGTTTGGTGAAGCCACGCACATGCAGTTCGTAGATGACGGAGTCGGCCCACGGCGTCTTGGGGCGCCGGTCCTCCGCCCAGTCGTCGTCATCGTGGACGACGACACCCTTCGGTACGTACGGAGCGGAGTCCCGTTCGTCCCGGACGGTGTCGGCGACCTGTTGCTGCGGCCAGTCCCTCACATGGCCGTAGACCTCGGCCGGCAGGGTGAACGAGCCGTCCACCGCACGTGCGTACGGATCCAGCAGCAGTTTCGCCGGGTTCCAGCGGGCACCCGTCCACGGGTCCCAGCGGCCGTGCACCCGGTAGCCGTACCGCTGACCCGGCCGTACGCCCGGCACGAAACCGTGCCAGATCTCATGGGTCAGCTCGGTCAGCGGAAGGCGCGTCTCGCTTCCCTCCTCGTCGAAGAGGCAGAGCTCGACGGCCTCGGCGCCGCCTGCCCAGAGCGCGAAGTTGGTGCCCGCCGCCCCGTCCGGGCCCACCCGGAAACGGGCTCCGAGCGGCATCGGCGCACCGGGCCACACGGCCGGCGGCCGCTGCCCGCCGTCGAGCAGCCGCTTGTCCACCGAGCCGGTCCCTGCCTCGGCCCCTGCCTCCTCCGGCGTCCGTTCCAGAACCTTCCCGACCGGCTCCCGCACGGCCTCCTGCTCAGCTGCGCTCGACACCTCTCAGCCTCCCGCGGCTCATCGGACCCGGCGCCGAAGAGGCGCGCGCGGCGTCCCGGCCGCGGCTCCCCGAATGTGGTCCTCCCCTCAGTTCTTCCCACGGCGGGGCCCGCACTCACGTCTCCCCCGGACGGCCCTGGTTGTCGGGGGACGTTAACCACCATGCGAAGAAGGCAGGGGCGCGCACGGTCAGCGCGCTGACAAGGGCATGGGCGGCGACGGGGACACGCCGGCCGGGCACCCTCTCATTCCTACCAGGCGTCACCTGAGCGTTTCCTGGGACAACTTGGGACTGAACGGTGACATCCACGGGGGGATCCCTCAAAGGTCCGTGTGATTATCTTTCGCTAGCGCGCATGTGCAGCGTGCGGGGGCAGGAGCCTGCAGGCTCCCAGGGCCATGGCGGGCCCAGGCCGTGCGAGGGGAGACGACCACATTGAACGGGCAGCCGACATCGGGGACATCGGTCGGGGCGGACGACGGACGGCGTGGCCGGGGGGCCGCCGGACTGCTGGCTCTGGTACTGGGTGCGCTGCTGTTGCTGGTGACGGCGTGCGGCGGGGGAGACACCGACGCCGGTGACAAGGGCGGGAAGAGCAGCGGGGGCGGGAGCGCGGACACGACCGCCTCGCAGGCGGTGGTGACCGTCACGCCCAAGGACGGTGCCGACTCGGTCGCCACCAGCGGGGCGCTGAAGATCTCCGCCGAGCAGGGCAAGCTGACCACGGTCAAGGTCGCGGACCCCAAGGGCGTCGAGGTCGAGGGCAAGATCGCGGCGGACGGCGCGAGCTGGGAGCCCGAGCAGCACCTGGCCGCGGCGACGAAGTACGCGGTCCACGCGATCGCCAAGGACGCCAAGGGCCGCGAGTCGGCCAAGGACACCACGTTCACCACGCTGGTCCCGAAGAACACCTTCATCGGGCAGTACACGCCGGAGGACGGTTCCACGGTCGGCGTCGGCATGCCGGTCTCGATCCACTTCACCCGCGGCATCACCGCCCCCGAAGCGGTCGAGAAGGCCATCAAGGTGACGGCGGAGCCGGCGGTACAGATCGAGGGCCACTGGTTCGGCAACGACCGCCTGGACTTCCGCCCGGAGAAGTACTGGGCCGCGGGCACCAAGGTGACCGTGAAGCTCAACCTCGACGGCGTCGAGGGACGCCCGGGGGTCTACGGCAAGCAGGCCAAGACGGTCTCGTTCACCGTCGGCCGCAGCCAGGTCAGCCATGTCGACGCGAGCACGCACCGGATGAAGGTCGTCCGTGACGGCAAGCAGATCAAGAACATCCCGATCTCCGCGGGCGCCCCTGCGACCACCACGTACAACGGTCAGATGGTCATCAGCGAGAAGCTCAAGGTGACCCGGATGAACGGCGACACCGTCGGCTTCGGCGGCGAGTACGACATCAAGGACGTGCCGCACGCGATGCGTCTGTCCACGTCGGGCACCTTCATCCACGGCAACTACTGGGGCGGGCCCAACGTTTTCGGATCGACCAACACCAGCCACGGCTGCGTCGGTCTGCAGGACGTGCGCGGCGCCTGGAGCAAGAAGACCCCGGCTGCCTGGTTCTTCGACAACTCGCTCATCGGCGACGTCGTGATCGTGAAGAACTCCCGCGACAAGACTATCCAGCCGGACAACGGCCTCAACGGCTGGAACATGACCTGGGCGGAGTGGACCAAGTAGTTCGCGGAACACGACAGTGCGGCGGGCCCGGTGCTGTGACCAACAGCACCGGGCCCGCCGTCGTTAGTGACGGTTAACCTGCCTCTCATGACCGTAACCCTCGAAGCAAGCGACGGCGTCGGCACGATCCGGCTGGACCGTCCGCCCATGAACGCCCTGGACGTCGCCACCCAGGACCGGCTGCGTGAACTCGCCGAGGAGGCGACCCGGCGCGACGATGTGCGCGCCGTCGTCCTCTACGGCGGTGAGAAGGTGTTCGCGGCGGGCGCGGACATCAAGGAGATGCAGGCGATGGACCACACGGCGATGGTCGTACGGTCCAAGGCGTTGCAGGACTCCTTCACCGCGGTGGCCCGCATCCCCAAGCCGGTCGTCGCCGCCGTCACCGGTTATGCGCTCGGTGGCGGCTGCGAGCTGGCGCTCTGCGCCGACTTCCGGATCGCCGCCGACAACGCCAAGCTGGGCCAGCCCGAGATCCTGC
Organism: Streptomyces sp. NPDC056231; assembly: GCF_048270745.1. NCBI lineage: Bacteria > Bacillati > Actinomycetota > Actinomycetes > Kitasatosporales > Streptomycetaceae > Streptomyces > Streptomyces sp. NPDC056231. Next base: position 41,222 of record NZ_JBLVKW010000049.1, read on the forward strand.
TCGGCCTGATTCCCGGCGCGGGCGGCACCCAGCGGCTGGCCCGACTGGTCGGCCCGTCCAAGGCCAAGGACCTGATCTTCACCGGCCGGCACGTGAAGGCCGAAGAGGCCCTGGCGATCGGCCTGGTGGACCGTGTGGTGCCCGCGGCCGAGGTGTACGAGCAGGCATACGCCTGGGCGGCCCGGCTGGCCAAGGGGCCGGCTCTCGCGCTGCGCGCGGCGAAGGAGTCGGTCGACGCCGGGCTGGAGACGGACATCGACACCGGTCTCACGATCGAGCGGAACTGGTTCGCCGGCCTGTTCGCCACCGAGGACCGTGAGCGCGGTATGCGCAGCTTTGTCGAGGAGGGTCCGGGGAAGGCCAAGTTCCTCTGACCGAAAGCTAGTTGGGTACAGACTGCCGCGGATTCATCCGTGTGGGCGGATTGGCTGAGCTCCTCCTGGGGAACTGAGGCTCAGTGCTCCAGTGACCGGGGCGACCTCGCTCGGACGGGGCATACGCGCAGGCCAGCGGTAGTATCGAGCGCCATGTTCTGCCGCTGGCGTATGCCAGCCGACCACTACGGAATGCGGTGATCCGGGGTAGGGATTCCCTCGGAACGGCCCCGGATCGCCCGCAGTGCGGCCATGATGGTGGGCATGGCGGGCCTGGAGGGTGTGGAACAGCCGCGGCAGCACGGCGGCGCGACTGCGGCACACTGGATGCCGACCGGCGAGGACGAACAGGCGTTCAAGGCGCTGGAGTTGTTCGGAAACCCGGCGGAGGACGAGGTCCGGCTGCCCTCCCGGCCGGAGTCCGCGGCCACCGCCCGGCGGCTCACCTCCTGCGTGGTGCTGCGCCAGTGGGCGCTGTCCCCGCAGACCGCCGAGCATGCCGTTCTGCTCGTCTCGGAACTCGTCGGCAACGCGGTCCGGCACACAGGCGCGCGCGTTTTCGGGCTGCGGATGCTGCGCCGCCGCGGCTGGATCCGGATCGAGGTGCGCGACCCCTCGCGCGGGCTGCCGTGCCTCATGCCGGTTCAGGAGATGGACATCAGCGGCCGCGGGCTTTTTCTCGTCGACAAGCTCTCCGACCGCTGGGGAGTGGATCTGCTGCCGCGCGGCAAGACCACCTGGTTCGAGATGCGGATCTCCGACCGCTGAGCCGATCCGGCTCCCGCCCCTGCGTCCTCCGTGATGGCACCCGGCGCGACGCACAGAAGCCCCCGGTCGGCCGTGGTGCGGCGCTGCGGGGGCTTCTGCGTGGGGCCGTGAAATGGGGGGTGTGTTCACGGCCGCTGGAGACGACCTGGCCCGGGTCAATGGGGGTCGTGGAACCGACTATGGCAGATGGGCGACCCGGGGTCCAAAGGGGCTAATCGGATAAATCTTGCCAGATCGTGACACTTCGGCGTCGAATCGCAGGTGTGATGGGTCACTGGCCTGGCAATGCATGAATGATTATGTGGTTCGGCGGGTGAATCATCGATTAGTTGAGCCATTGGCGTCACTTCCTTCGCGTCCTGGGAAGGGGTGTGAAGGCGGGTGATTGCAACCTTTCCGGCAATTCGCACCTACTGTTCTGCCCATGAAAGCCTCCGAGACGCCGGTGCACCGCCGCAGCACACTGCGCGCGGGCGCAGCCCTGGCCGGCGTCCTTGCGGCGGGATGTACGGACGAACGCGGCGCCGTCACCACCTCGGCGAAGACCCCGGCCGGCACCGCCGCGACGACCTCCGGCGGTGCGAAGCCCCCGGCCCCGCGCCCCGCACCCGCCCCGCACCGCTTCCCCGGGCAGCCGGTCCAGATCGACCACGGACCTCGACACCGCGCCCGCGTCGCCCTCACCTTCCACGGCCAGGGCGACCCCGCCATCGCCCGGGCCGTGCTCGCCGAGGCGGAACGGGCCCACGCCCGGATCACCGTCCTCGCCGTCGGGAGCTGGCTCGACGAGCACTCCGACATGGCCCGCCGGATCCTCGACGGCGGCCATGACCTCGGCAACCACACCCAGCACCATGCCGACATCTCTGCGATGGGCGAGGCCCAGGCATACGCGGAGATCACCGGCTGCGCCCAACGGCTGCGCCGGCTCACCGGTTCCATCGGCACCTGGTTCCGGCCCTCGCGCACCCAGTACGCCACCCCGCTCGTCCAGCGCCTCGCCCAACGCGCGGGCTACCCGCACGTCCTCTCGTACGACGTGGACTCCCTCGACTTCACCTCTCCCGGCGCCGCGGCCGTCACCCGCAAGGTCGCCGGGGAGATCCGCAACGGATCGGTGGTGAGCCTGCATTTCGGCTACGCGGACACGGTCGCCGCACTGCCCGTCCTCCTCGCCGAAATCGACCGCCGCGGACTGCGCGCGGTGACGACCACGGAGCTGCTGACCTGATGCTCACCACCACGCGCACCGCGGCCCTGCTCGGCGGCATCCTCATCGCCGCCCTCACGGGCTGTGGCACCCCCGCCGAGAAGGGGACGACCGAGGCCGCCACAGCCCGGCCGGACCAGGGGAACGCCACCCCGGAGCAAGCCGCCCCCGGACGCGTCACGTCGCCCGGACTCGCCGGGATGCCGCCGGTGCTCGATCCCAAGGACGTGTACGCGGCCGACCGGCCCGGAAAGATGTCGCCGGCCGTCAAGGGCTTCCCGGCCCGGATCTACGTACCCAACACCAACTCGAACACGGTGTCGGTGATCGACCCGAAGACGTACAAGGTCATCAAGACCATCCCGGTCGGACGCCAGCCGCAGCACGTCGTCCCGTCCTGGGACCTGAAGACGCTCTGGGTCAACAACGACCTCGGCAACAGTCTCACGCCCATCGACCCGGCCACCGGGAAGCCCGGCAAGACGGTTCCCGTCTCCGACCCGTACAACCTGTACTTCACACCGGACGGCAAGTACGCCATCGTGATGGCCTCGATGGACCGTGAGCTGGTCTTCCGTGACGCCCACACCATGAAGACGGCCAAGACCGTGCCGGTCGACTGCGCAGGCGTCAATCACGCCGACTTCTCCATGGACGGCCGGTACTTCATCGTCTCCTGCGAGTTCTCCGGCGAACTCCTCAAGGTCGACACGGCGGAGATGAAGGTCGTCGGCCAGCAGAAGCTGCCGTTCAGGGGCGCCATGCCACAGGACGTGAAGCTGTCGCCGGACGGCAGCACGTTCTACATCGCGGACATGATCGCGAACGGCATGTGGGTGCTGGACGGGAAGAAGTTCACCACCCCGAAGCTGCTCCCCACCGGCAAGGGGGCCCACGGGCTGTACGTCAGCCGGGACTCCAAGGTGATGTACATCTCCAACCGCGGCGAAGGAACCATCTCCATCTTCGACTTCGGACGGAACAAGCTGACGAAGAAGTGGCGCCTGCCGAACGGCGGCAGCCCGGACATGGGCGGCGTCTCGCCGGACGGCAAGGTCCTCTGGCTGTCGGGGCGTTACAACTCCGAGGTGTACGCGATCGACACGTCCACCGGAAAGCAGCTCGCCCGGATCCCGGTGGGCAGCGGACCGCACGGCCTCGCCGTCTATCCGCAGCCGGGCCGCTACTCGCTCGGCCACACCGGCGTCTTCCGCTGACCCGCCGCGGACTCCGTGACTCAGCCCGCGACCAGCAGCGCCTCCGAGCCCACCGGCCGGTAGCCCGCCGCCTGGAACGTCCGCACACTGCGGGCGTTCCCCGGAGACTGCTGCGCCCACACCACCTCGTCCGGCACCAGGTGCCGGGCCGCCCGCGCCAGGCGCTCCCCGAGCCGGCGGCCGCGGGCTTCCTCCGCCACCTCGATCGCCGTCTCCCAGCGCCCGGCGACCCCACGGCCGAGGATCAGCACCCCGCCGTCGGCGGCCCAGACCCGGACCTCGTCACGGAACTTCATCGCGCGCGCCACCCGCGGGTGTTCCGGGTCCTCGATCTCGTGGAGCCCGATCTCCGGCTCGCCCGGCAGCGCGCCCGCGACCGTCAGCAGATCGATGGTGTTCACGTGGCGTCCGGTACGGGCCTGCAGCGCGCTCAGGAAGTGCGGATTCATCGTCGCGGCGAGCGCATCGCCCGGGGTGCCGGCCAGTGTGGCCCGCACCCAGTCCGGATCCTCGTCGGTGAACACCACCGAGTGCGCCGTGAACGCCAGTACCCCGGCGTCCCGTGTGTTCGGCTGTGCCACCACGGTCGTGGACCCGTCCGGCGGCGGGAACCGCCCCTCTGCGGCAGCCGTCAGGATCCGTGCCAGTGCGTCGGTCATGAAGTGTTCCCCTTCCGGGTTCCCGGTCCGCCGTCCGCGGACACCCCACCCATGATCGACGACCGGCCGCCGCAATCGGTTTCCCTCGCGCCCGTTAATCTGACCCCTATCAGTTAGGTATGACGAAGGGGCTGAACAGTGGCGGACATCGAGTCGGCGCGCAGGGCGTTCGAGCGGTACGACCTCAACGGCGACGGTCTGATTTCGGCCGCCGAGTACAAGAGCGTGATGGCTCAGCTGGGTGACCCCTATGTCACCGAGCCGGTGGCCCAGGCCGTCATCAACTCCCACGACACGAACGGTGACGGTCTCCTCACCTTCGACGAGTTCTGGGCCGCCCAGCACAAGGGCTGATCGCCGGAGGGCCCCCGGCCCTGCCCGGCCGGGGTCCGCCGGACCACCGGCCGGGACAGCCCTTATTGCGTGCCCTGTTGCTGAGGGCTGCCGGTGACGGGTCGACGCCCCCGGACGACTGCTTCGGTTGAACGGTGCCCGAGCGGCTGGATCCAGGCAGTCGGGCCCGTGCCGTCAGGCGGCGAAGTTCCGGGACAGGGCGGGCTGCTCGTCGATTTCCATCAGGTCGGGGCGGGTGTACCGCTCCGCCCGTGCGTGGTAGTCGAAGTCCCCGCGGACGAGCCCCCGGTAGTCGTGGATACAGCGCTCCAGCGCGGCCCGCGCAGGGCCGTCGATATGAGCCGCCGCTATCTCCTCGACGAGTTCCTTCTCCGACCGATGCACCCGGTCGGCAATCCCCGCCAGCCATGTCCCGGCCTCATTGACGGCCTCCTGGACCGAGCAGCAGCGGTCTCGTTGAATGAGCCTGACCATATTGTGCTCGTATCCAAGGACAACTTCCTTCTCGAACGAGCAGATGTCGTTGCAGAGCCCCGAGTGATCGGTCACCGAATTACGCAGCGCGATATACGCGGGAAGGGATCGGGCGGATTCCGGGAGATCTATTCCGGCAGTGATCTCATGCAGATCGAGGAACGGCTGCATGGCCACCGAATCGCGGCGGTGCTTCACGAAGTCGGCCATGCTCGGCACATGCCCAGTGGCCCGGTCGACGGCCTCCGCGTAGTACGTCCACAGCCAGGCGACCGTGTCCCGGCGGAACTGCCGGACCCAGTGCGGCGACCGCCCCTCGCAGGTCCGCAGCCTGAGGCCGTCGAGCGCGTGCTCCATGGGGCCGTTCGGAGCGCCGGTGCCGTCGAGCACGTCCACCAGCCGTGCGATCGCCTCCTCGCACAGGTGCGGATCGCGTCCGGCGGGCCCGTCGTCGAACTCGTCGTCGACCAGGAATGCCCAGAACAGCCATTGGCAGAAGAGGTCGAGGTGTTCCTGTGAAGCGGCTGGGAATATGAGTGATATCCAGAGCTCGGGGCGCGTCCGGACCATTTTCTTCTGAGCGACCGGTGACAGGACCAGTTCGTTTTTGTCCGCCCACTCCCAGGCGGCCTGTTTGGTCTTCTGGATTCCTGGATTGCAACCCGTGCTCTCGAACGGCATATGGAACTCTGGAAGCGCAATTTTGTTCATGGTGCCCCTCGTCTGAACGTCACGAACAGGGAATGGGGATGAGCTGAATTCACGAACCGATGCAGGCGGCGGGCGATCGATTGCTGTGCTCCACCCCATCCGCACAGCAAGCCCTGAGGTCACGCGAAGCCAGACGGCCCTGATGCTCACCGACCCGGCGGAGGACTTCCTCGTCCCGGGGAGTCAGGTGCCCCGGACGGTCCCGGATCGCCACCCCGCAAGGCCCCGGCACCACGAAGGGTGCCGCCGGCTCCCGCACACCACCCACCACACCGCCCCCTCCCGCAAGGCCGGACACTTATCACCCAGCCCAACGAGCACAGCTGCCAAAGGTCACCCATTCGGCCCCAGAACCCCCGTTCCCCCTGCCCAGCCCACCCTTCTGCCGGGAGCCGGGCCATCACGGCGCTGTGTCACGGCGAATCATGCTGCCGGTCGGCGGCGCCGGTAGTAGGCCCAGGCCAGGGCCAGCACGATCGGCCCCCACAACATCGCCGGGCTGATGCACACCCGGGACAGAGCCATCCACCATCCGTTGCTGTACCCGACCTCGGGCAAGATGCCCGCCCAGGCGAGCGGGTAGAGGTCGAACATCGCCACCAGGGCCAGGCCGCCCAGGACCGCCGGGATCGCGACGGCGAGCGGGGGCACCCGACGGCCGCCGACGAACGGGATCCAGCGCGGGAACACCTCGCCCCAGCCGGCCACCAGTCCAGTGGTCAGCAGACACAGCGCTTCGGTGAGCACACTGAGCCCGACGACGTAGACCGGCGCCCACCAGGGCATGGGCGGGCGGTTCGGATCGATCGTGCCCATCTGGAAGCCGACGGCGAACGGAAGCCGCCACAGGCAGTGCGGCAGCACGATGAACGGGAGGGCCTTGGCGAGCCGGAGGGTCCAGTCGGGGACGGGGCGCTCGGTGTCGCCGAGCGGAAGGGCGAGACGTGTGATCGGCATGACCCCAACATCGCCGAACCTCGATGACAGTGCGTCAGCCGCACGCACGATCACGGTCCCCCGCGAGAGCCACCCCTCGATCGTCCTCGCGGCCGACAGCCGGCACGAGGAGACAGGAAGCGGCTCCGAGGAGAGGCCCTGCGCACCCACCCTGGAAGCATCGCCGATCCGGGGACATTCCGGGGAGTGCAGGCCCTGACCGCGCTGCAAGACACGAACGCGCTGGTCAGGGCCTATTTCCCTAGCACTCGATGATGTTCACCGCGAGCCCGCCGCGCGCAGTCTCCTTGTACTTCACGCTCATGTCCGCGCCCGTCTCCTTCATGGTCTTGATGACCTTGTCGAGAGAGACCTTGTGGTTGCCGTCGCCCCGCAGCGCCATCTTCGCCGCCGTGACCGCCTTGACCGCCGCCATGCCGTTGCGCTCGATGCAGGGGATCTGGACAAGACCGCCGACCGGGTCGCAGGTCAGGCCCAGGTTGTGCTCCATGCCGATCTCGGCGGCGTTCTCCACCTGTTCGGCGGAGCCGCCGAGGACCTCGGCGAGCGCTCCCGCGGCCATCGAGCAGGCGGAACCGACCTCGCCCTGGCAGCCGACCTCGGCGCCGGAGATCGAGGCGTTCTCCTTGAACAGCATGCCGATGGCACCGGCCGCGAGGAGGAAGCGGACGACGCCGTCCTCCTTCTCGGCCTCGGTGGCGCCACCCGCGGCGAAGTTCATGTAGTAGTGCAGCACGGCCGGGATGATGCCGGCTGCGCCGTTGGTCGGGGCGGTGACGACGCGGCCGCCCGCGGCGTTCTCCTCGTTGACCGCCATTGCGTAGAGGGTGATCCACTCCATCGCGTGGGCCTGCGGGTCGCCCTCGGCGCGCAGCTGGCGTGCGGTGTTCGCGGCACGGCGGCGGACCTTCAGGCCACCGGGAAGGATGCCTTCGCGGGCCATGCCGCGCGATACGCATGCCTGCATGACCCGCCAGATGTCCAGCAGACCGGAGCGGATCTCCTCCTCCGTCCGCCAGGCCCGCTCGTTCTCCAGCATGAGGGAGGAGATCGACAGGCCGGTGTCGCGGGAGAGCCGCAGCAGTTCGTCGCCGGTGCGGAAGGGGTACTTCAGGACGGTGTCGTCTAGGACGATCCGGTCCTCGCCCACGGCGTCCTCGTCGACGACGAAGCCGCCGCCGACGGAGTAGTAGGTCTTCTCCAGCAGCGGGGCGCCGTCGCGGTCGAACGCGAAGATCGTCATGCCGTTGGCGTGGTAAGGGAGCGCCTTGCGGCGGTGCAGGACCAGTTGCTCGTCGGCGTCGAAGTCGATCTCGTGCATGCCCAGCAGGTTGATCCGGCCCGAGGAGCGGATCGCTTCCACCCGGTCGTCGGCGGACTCCACGTCGACGGTACGGGGGGATTCGCCCTCGAGGCCGAGCAGGACGGCCTTGGGCGTGCCGTGGCCGTGGCCGGTGGCGCCGAGCGAGCCGAACAGCTCGGCGCGTATGGAAACGGTGTGGGCGAGCAGGCCCTCGTTCTTCAGGCGGCGCGCGAACATGCGGGCCGCGCGCATCGGGCCGACCGTATGGGAGCTGGACGGGCCGATGCCGATCGAGAACAGGTCGAAGACCGAGATGGCCACGGTGTGACTCCTAAGGGGTTGGTAGACGCCGTTGTCTGCCGGGCGGTGCGGTACGGACCGGTCGGTCCGAAGAGCGGCGGGACAAGGGTGGGGGCACCGCGCTCACTGTCCAGTGTGCGTGGTGCCCCGCCCTAAACGTGCGAAAAGTGACCCGGACTACTTCAGACCGGGGTACAGCGGGAACTTCTCGGCCAGCGCGATCACGCGGGCCTTGAGGTCGTCGGCGTCGTACGAGGGCTTGAGCGCCGACGCGATGATCTCGGCGACCTCGGTGAAGTCCTCGGCCTGGAAGCCACGGGTGGCCAGGGCCGGAGTGCCGATCCGCAGACCCGAGGTGACCATCGGCGGCCGCGGGTCGTTCGGGATGGCGTTCCGGTTGACCGTGATGCCGAGCTCGTGGAGCCGGTCCTCGGCCTGCTGGCCGTCCAGCTCCGAGTTGCGCAGGTCGACGAGGACCAGGTGCACGTCCGTACCGCCGGAGAGGACGGAGACACCGACCTCGGTGACATCCGGCTGCACCAGACGCTCGGCGAGGATGCGGGCGCCGTCCAGGGTGCGCTGCTGGCGCTCCTTGAACTCCTCGGTCGCCGCGACCTTGAACGAGACCGCCTTGGCCGCGATCACGTGCTCCAGGGGACCACCCTGCTGACCGGGGAAGACGGCAGAGTTGATCTTCTTGGCGAGCTCCTGCGTCGACAGGATGACGCCACCGCGCGGACCGCCGAGGGTCTTGTGCGTGGTGGTCGTGACGACGTGGGCGTGCGGCACCGGGTTCGGGTGCAGACCCGCGGCCACCAGGCCCGCGAAGTGCGCCATGTCGACCATCAGATACGCGCCGACCTCGTCCGCGATGCGGCGGAAGGCGGCGAAGTCCAGCTGACGGGGGTAGGCGGACCAGCCGGCGACGATGAGCTTCGGCTTGGACTCCTTGGCCAGGCGCTCGACCTCGGCCATGTCCACGATGCCGGTGTCGTCGACGTGGTACGGGACCACGTTGTAGAGCTTGCCGGAGAAGTTGATCTTCATGCCGTGGGTCAGGTGACCGCCGTGGGCCAGGTTCAGACCCATGATCGTGTCGCCCGGCTTCAGCAGCGCGAACATCGCGGCGGCGTTGGCCTGCGCACCCGAGTGGGGCTGGACGTTGGCGGCCTCGGCGCCGAACAGCGCCTTGATCCGGTCGATGGCGATCTGCTCGACCACGTCGACGTGCTCGCAGCCGCCGTAGTAGCGGCGGCCCGGGTAGCCCTCGGCGTACTTGTTGGTGAGGACGGAGCCCTGGGCCTCCATCACCGCGACCGGAGCGAAGTTCTCCGAGGCGATCATTTCGAGGGTGGACTGCTGACGGTGGAGCTCGGCGTCGACGGCGGCGGCGACGTCCGGGTCCAGCTCGTGGAGGGAGGAGTTGAGAAGCGACATCAGGTGGTCCCTTGGAGTCTTTAGTTGCCGGAGAACTCGGTGTACTCGTCGGCGGAGAGCAGGTCCTTCGGCTCCTCCGCGACGCGTACCTTGAACAGCCAGCCGCCCTCGAAGGGAGCGGAGTTCACCAGCGACGGGTCGTCCACGACGTCCTGGTTGGAGGCGGTGACCTCGCCGGTCACCGGCGAGTAAAGGTCACTGACGGACTTGGTCGACTCGAGCTCGCCGCAGGTCTCGCCCGCGGTCACCGTGTCACCGACCTCCGGGAGCTGGGCGTAGACGACGTCACCGAGCGCGTTGGCCGCGAACTCGGTGATGCCGACCGTGGCCACACCGTCCTCGAGGGCCGACAGCCACTCGTGCTCCTTGCTGTAACGCAGCTGCTGGGGGTTGCTCATGACCTGAATTCTCCTGTACGCGGGGGAGTGCTGATGAACGACGGTCTTACGGTGTGAGACGCGAATGCGTCACTTCTGGCGCTTGTAGAACGGCAGGGCGACGACCTCGTACGGTTCGTGGCTGCCACGGATGTCCACTCCGACGCCCGCGGTCCCGGGCGCGGCGTGCGCGGCGTCCACGTACGCGATGGCGATCGGCTTGCCGAGCGTCGGCGACGGGGCGCCGGAGGTGACCTCGCCGATGACCTGGCCCTCGGCGACGACGGGGTAGCCGGCGCGCGGCACCCGGCGGCCCTCGGCGATCAGACCGACGAGCTTGCGCGGCGGGGCGGTCTCGGCGCGCTCGGCGGCGGCCTCCAGGGCCTTGCGGCCGACGAAGTCGCCCTCCTTCTCGAACTTCACGACCCGGCCGAGGCCGGCGTCGAACGGGGTCAGCTCGGTGGTCAGCTCGTGCCCGTACAGCGGCATGCCCGCCTCCAGGCGCAGCGTGTCGCGGCAGGACAGACCGCACGGGATCAGGCCACGGGAGGCGCCTGCCGCCGTGAGGGCCTGCCAGAGCTGCTCTGCGTGCTCGGGGGCGACGAACAGTTCGAAGCCGTCCTCGCCGGTGTAGCCGGTACGGGCGATCAGCGCGGGCACACCGGCGACGGTGCCGGGCAGGCCCGCGTAGTACTTCAGACCGTCCAGGTCGGCGTCGGTGACCGAGGCCAGGATGGCGGGGGACTCGGGGCCCTGGACGGCGAGCAGCGCGTACGCGTCGCGGTCGTCGCGCACCTCGGTGTCGAACCCGTCGGCGCGGGCGGTCAGCGCGTCCAGCACGATCTGGGCGTTCCCGGCGTTGGCGACGACCATGTACTCGGTCTCGCCCAGCCGGTAGACGATCAGGTCGTCCAGGATGCCGCCGTCCTCGGCGCAGATCATCGTGTAGCGGGCGCGGCCGACGGCCACGGTGCCGATGTTGCCGACCAGTGCGAAGTTCAGGAATTCCGCGGCCTGCGGGCCGGTGACGGTGATCTCGCCCATGTGCGACAGGTCGAAGAGACCCGCCTTCGTGCGCACCGCGTTGTGCTCGTCGCGCTCACTGGCGTAGCGCAGCGGCATGTCCCAGCCGGCGAAGTCGGTCATGGTCGCGCCCAGCGAGCGATGCAGGGCGTCGAGGGCGGTGAGACGGGGGGCGTTGCTCATAGGTGTGGCTCCCAGGGCATGACGACGAGGACGATCCCCTCCCCATCTGTCATCGGAACCTGAGAGGTTCGCCGAGAGGCCCCTGGGGGTTCGGCTTGCACCTTGGGTGGAGCCGCGGGGCGACTCGCTTTTCAGATCTGCCTCATCCACGCGGTACGGGGCCTGAGAGATTCAAGGGAGGATCTTGCTCCTTCGGCGCCCGGCACACACTGTGGCCGGAGCTCTCCCGCGCGGATTCAAGCGGCCTTTATGCAGTTGGCCGGGTCATCATCGCACGCATTCCGGAAGAGTGGGGCGTCGGTACCCCATGCGCGGAACAAGTAGTGGGACGGTTGTCTCGCATTACCTTTTCTTTACACTTCTTGGGCATACGTGGGTGACCCGACAGGGGGAGGGCGATGACGTTGCAGCGGTACGCGACGACCGCGAGGGTCGCGCACGGCGCGATGCCCGCGCAGCCGGGAGCACGCGCCCGGGAATTGCCGGGCACGCATGCGCCCGTCGTGCGGGACCTGCGTGAGCGCGCCGGGCGCAGCCCGTGCGGGCTCCATTTCGCGGCAGGCGATGTGGTGGTGGTCTCCGGGCTGCCCGGAGGCGGAAAGTCGACACTGATCCGGCGGGCGGTGGCCGTAAGGGCCATCGACTCCCAGGACACCCGGGACCGCTGGGCGCGGCGGGTGCCCCGCTTACTCCCGTACGCCCTCTACCGCCCGCTGGTCCGCGTCGCCCATTACTGGGGGCTGTGGCGGGCGCTGTGCTCCGGTGAGTCCGTCGTCGTCCACGACTGCGGGACCCAGGCATGGGTGCGGGGCTGGCTGGCCCGGCAGGCACGGCGCCGCGGCCGCACGCTGCATCTTGTACTGCTCGACGTCACCCCTCAGGAGGCCAGGGAGGGCCAGCGCGAGCGTGGGCGCGGAGTCTCCGGATACGCCTTCGCCCGGCACCGCAGGGCCGTCGGCCGGCTGCTGCGGGACACCGAGGCGGGCGACCTGCCGCCCGGTTGCTCCTCGGCGGTGCTGCTGGACCGGGAGGCGGCCGGGATGCTGGCGCGGATCACGTTCACCGACGCCCAGGGGATGACGGGACAGCCCTGAGGGTCCTTCTTCTCGGATCAGGCCCCGCGCGCCCGGCATGATCCGCGCAGGAGAGGCGCCGGTACCCGGTCGTCCGTCAGCGCGGAGGCGCGCGCCGGAGTTACTGTTCTGCGGCAAGGCTCGGGTGAGAAGGGGAAGCAGCGCAGTGGACATTCCGGCACCGGTCCAGAACCATCCGCAGAGCGGATGGCCGGCCAATGAGCTCGAAGAGGTGCTGGTTGCCTCGCTCGGCAGCCCGGAGGCGGGCGGCCGGCTCGTCGAAGTGCTCGGCCGCAGTCAGGTCTGGGTGCCGCTTCCCAACGGCGGGGGCCCCGATGCCCCGTCGCTCGATCTGCCGACGGTGGAGATCGAGGGCGCTCCGTACGTCCCCGTCTTCAGCTCCGAACATCAGTTCCTGCAGTGCGTCGGCACCCGTATGTCCTTCACCGTGGCGCCCGCCGTCGAATTCGCCCGCGGGCTGCCCCCGCAGCTCGGCATCGCGGTCAACCCGGGCGGCGCCGTCGGCATGCCGCTGCCGCCGCCCGCCGTCGCCGAGCTCTGCCGCGCCGGACGCACCTTGCTGGACGGGCCGGCCACCGGCGGGCGGGTCCGGCTGTACGAGCCGGACTGGCAGGAGGAGCCCGTCGACTTCCTCGCGGCCGCGGCCGGGGAATTCGAGGAGAGCGGCGTCGTGCGCACCGCCCGCCGGACGCTGGCCAGCATCGAGGGCGGCGATCCCGTCCTCTTCATAGGCGTCGAGTTCTCCACCTGGGACGGCGCGGGGCGCAACGCCCCGATGGACGCCCTGGGCCGCGCACTGGGCCGTGTCGAGGTGCCCTGGCCGGTCAATCTGGTCCTGCTCGATGTGGCGCAGGACCCGGTCGCCGACTGGATGCGGGCCAGGATCCGGCCGTTCTATCAGCGCGAGGGGCACTAGCCAGGGCGTGTTTCGAAAGGAGCGTCGTCCGCCCGTAGGGCGGGCCGGGCGGCGTGCGGTGCGTGCGATCGCGAGGCGGCCGGAGGTCCTGGGGTGGGGTCTCCCCTGCTCGAACGGAGCCGGGAGCTCGGGGAAGGAGCTGCCAGGGCATGTGGCCGACGCACAGCGAGCGGCCGTGTCGGGCGGCGCGACGGGGCTGAGCCTGCCGGGAGGGGCACTGGGCGCGGAGTCCCCGACTCCGGGGATTGCGGGCGCGACACCGTCGGCCTGTGGCGTCAAGTCGGTGTCAGGGGCGCCGCATAAGCTGGTTTGATGGCTAGTGCCTCGGCCACTAGCCGCACCCGTGTGCCCCGGGAGCGGCAGGCCGACACAGTGGATCGAAGAGGGGCGGGACCCAGGGTGAGTGCGTCAGGCACCGCGGCGGCCGGGCAGGTCGAGCACATGCTGCGCCAAGTGACGCCCGGGCGCTATGACGCGTACGAGGCACTGCTCCGGGCGCTCGCCGGCGACCGGATCTGGATGCTGCTCTGGCACGGCCGGGCGGGCTCGCCCGACGCCCAGTACGGGAACATCGAGGTGGACGGGCTGGGCTACGCGCCCTGTGTGACCTCTGCCCAGGAACTCTCGGCCAGCGGCTGGAACCGGGACCATGAAGTGGTCACCGGACTCGACATCGCCCGCGCTCTCTTCCCGGACCGCTGGGGCATCTGGCTCAACCCGCACGCCCCCGGTGGCGGCGTCGGCATCCCGTGGCTGGATCTGCGTCGTATCGCCACCGGCCTCGACCGGATGCCCGCGGGACCGCTTCGGCTCACGGAGCCGGTCATCGAGATCCCGCAGTTCTACGCCCTTCTCTCGCGGAACGCCCATCACACCCCCGCGATCCGCTCCCTGCGCCGGGCCTGGGTGCAGCCCGCGCTCGGGGTGCCGTACCTCGCCATCGGTCTCGATCTCTACGACACGGGCCAGACCTCCGTCGACGCGGTGCGCGCGATGATGCAGCAGTCGATCGGCGCGGTCCCGGACGGGCTGCCCGTTTCCACCGTCGCGATGTCCGACGAGTACGACCCGGTCGCGATGTGGCTCCGTGCCAACTCCCGCCCGTTCTACGACCGCGAGGCGCACGTCGCGCCCGCTCCCGCCGTTGGTTACGGCTACCCCCCGGTCCACGGCTGACCGCTCGGGCGCCTGCCAATTGGCGTCGGGATGAACCCCGTTGGGGCACCTGCCCGATCTGGGCGAAGAGTGCCGACTTGGTTCGCTGGGACGATCACGGCGTCCGGATAACGGAAGGTACCTGGTCACATCACGGTTGCGCATCCATTCCCCATCAGGGCTGGCGGGTGATCTGCGACGCGTTGAAGACTCCCCGGAACAAGAAGCGCTCGGCGCCCTGTGCGGCCGTCAGCTTCTGGTTGGACCAGTTGAACTGCTCCACTCGCACCACCTGCAACTTCCGTACCACCGGCACCAAACGTGCGACTTGCACCTGTGATGTGAACAAGCCGCTACAGCGGCGGGCGCGGGCCGGCCACAGTCGGTCGAGCCGAGAGGGGTCCCCACAACGATGACGGCACCACTGCACGACAGCGCGGCCGAGACAGCGACCGCCGATGTCACGGCCGATGTCCCGGCCAAGAGCATTGAAGGCCGTTCGCCAGGACGTATCGCCTGGACACGGCTGAAGCGCGACAAGGTGGCGCTCGCCGGCGGTGTGGTCGTGCTCCTGCTGATCCTGATCGCGGTGTTCGCACCACTGATCGTGAATCTCCTCGGCCACCCGCCGAACGAATTCCACGAGGATCTGCTCGACCCGGACCTCGGCATCCCCACCGGCTCCTTCGGCGGGATGAGTTCGGACTATCTGCTGGGTGTCGAACCCACCAACGGCCGCGATGTGTTCAGCCGCATCGTCTACGGCGCGCGCATCTCGCTCCTGGTGGCCTTCCTCGCCGCGATGGTCTCCGTGATCATCGGCAGCGTCCTCGGCTCGGTGGCCGGCTTCTTCGGCGGCTGGATCGACGCACTCATCAGCCGGCTGATGGACCTGCTGCTCGCCTTCCCGCAGCTGCTGTTCACCATCGCTCTCGTCTCCGTTGTGCCCAATTCCCTGTGGGGGCTCACCGGTTCGGGCGTCAGGATGGGAGTGCTGATCGTGGTGATCGGCTTCTTCGGCTGGCCGTACATCGGCCGTATCGTCCGGGGACAGACGATGTCCCTGCGTGAGCGGGAGTACGTCGAGGCGGCACGCAGCCTGGGCGCCGGACGGGGCTACATCCTCTTCAAGGAGCTGCTGCCCAACCTGGTCGCGCCGATCCTCGTCTACTCGACACTGATCATCCCGACCAACATCCTCAGCGAGGCAGCGCTCAGCTACCTCGGTGCGGGTGTGAAGCCGCCGACCGCCTCGTGGGGCAAGATGCTCTCCGACGCGATCAACACCTACCAGGCGGACCCGACATACATGGTGGTCCCCGGACTCGCGATCTTCATCACCGTTCTGGCGTTCAACCTCTTCGGCGACGGGCTGCGTGACGCGCTCGACCCGAAGGGCAGCTGAGCCGAAGCAAAAGGTCTCCGGCGCGAGCCGGTTGGCACTCGATCGACCGTCGGGCGCGAAGTGCGTACCCACGGGCCACACCACATCACGGAGGTTGCTAGACAGTGAATCGCTCACGGAAGGCAGTTGCCCTCACGGCCCTCGCGGCCGCGGTTGCGCTGACCGCAACCGCTTGTGGCGGAGGGGGCAGCGACAACAAGTCCTCCTCGAACAAGGGTGCCGGTTACGACGCGGCCACCCAGGGCAAGGTCATCAACGCGTCCGACAAGAAGGGCGGCACGCTGAAGCTGATGTCCCCTCAGGACGTCGACTTCCTGGACCCGGCCCGTGCCTACTACGGCTTCGTCTGGAACATGCAGCGGTTGTACATCCGCCAGCTGCTCGCGTACGACTCGAAGCCCGGTGAGGCCGGCACCAAGCTGGTCCCCGACCTCGCCGAGTCGCTGCCGACGGTGAGCAACGGCGGCAAGACGTACACCTTCAAGCTGAAGGACGGCGTCAAGTTCGAGGACGGCACGCCGATCACCTCGGTGGACATCAAGTACGGCATCGAGCGCGTCTTCGCGCAGGACGTCCTCTCCGGTGGTCCGACCTACCTGATCGACCTCCTCGACCAGGGCCAGAAGTACCCCGGCCCCTACAAGGACAAGGACCCCAAGAAGCTGGGTCTGAAGTCGGTCCAGACGCCGGACGAGCGGACGATCGTCTTCAACCTGAAGGAGGCGAACTCGGACTTCTCGTACCTGATGGCCATGGCCGACTCCTCGCCTGTGCCGATGGCCAAGGACGACGGCGCGAAGTACACGAACCACCCGGTCGCGACGGGCCCGTACAAGGTCCAGTCCTTCGTCGCCGGCAAGGAGACGGTCTTCGTCCGGAACACCAACTGGGACCCGAAGACCGACCCGATCCGCAAGGGTCTGCCGGACAAGGTCACCTTCACCGTGACCTCGAACCCGGACGACATGGACGCGCGTCTGCTCTCGGGCGACATCGACTACGCGGTCGACGGCACCGGTGTCCAGCAGGCCGCCAAGATCAAGATTCTGCAGAACGCCAAGTACAAGGCCAACTCCGACGACCCGTTCACCGGCTACATCCGGTACTTCGCGTTCCCGCAGACGGTCGCGCCGTTCGACAACATCGAGTGCCGCAAGGCGGTCATCTACGCCGCCGACCCGAAGTCGCTGCAGACCGCCCGTGGTGGCCCGACCAGCGGTGACCTCGGCGCCAACATGCTGCCCCCGGGCATCCCGGGCTCGGACAAGGCCTACGACCCGTGGGGCCTGACCCAGGGCAAGCCGCAGGTCGACAAGGCCAGGGCGGCCCTGAAGGCCTGTGGCAAGCCGGACGGCTTCAAGACCACCATCGCGGTCCGCAACAACCGCAAGCCCGAGGTGGCCACCGCCGAGTCGCTGCAGGCTTCGCTGAAGGCCGTCGGTATCGACGCCGCCATCGACCAGTACGACGGCAAGAACTCTGCTTCCGTGATCGGTGCTCCCGACAACGTGAAGAAGAAGGGCTACGGCATCATCGTGATGGGCTGGGGCGCCGACTACAACTCGGGTGCAGGCTTCCTGCAGCCGCTGGTTGACGGCTCCTTCATCCTGAAGAACGGCAACAACAACTACACGATGCTGAACGACAAGACGGTCAACGGTCTCTTCGACCAGGCCGCCTCCGCAGCGTCGCCGGACGCCGCCGCGCCGTTCTACACCCAGATCAACAAGGCGATCATGGAGAAGGCCCTTTATCTCCCGATCAACTTCGACAAGGCGCTCGTCTACCGCAACCCGCGGCTGACCAACGTCTTCTACAACGAATCCATGGGCCGTCTCGACCTCGCGGTCATGGGCGTCGTCAAGTAGCAGTTGGACATGCGGGTCCTTCACCTCGCATGCGCTAGTTCGAAGGGCAGGTGAAGGCCGCGGGCGGGCGGTTGCCGTCCCCACAAGGG
>NZ_JBLVKW010000050.1:0-58012 GCF_048270745.1 Streptomyces sp. NPDC056231
GCACTCAGTTGATCTCGAATCTCCTGCGTTATGCCCATACCACATCAACGAGCCGCATCGCCGGAAGCAACACGTTGATTCTCTGCGAGCCCTAAGCCCTGCCCATGAACAGCTCCGACACCCGAAACGGCCCGCCAGACAATCCGACGGGCCGTCACGAAAGATCGAGGCCAGAAGAACAACGGAGCCCCACATGGGATGGTGGGGCTCCGTCGGTCATCTCAACTGCCCGTTGGGTTCACCTGACAGGGCTTGTATCTCTGAAACCGTTGCCGCCACTGTGCCCCTGCCGCGCGGCCGCGCCGGACCGGGACCGTACGGGCCAGCGGGTCACCCGGCTGCACGCGGAACTGGGAGGTCAGTTCCCGACCCGTGCCGGCCAGCACCCACTGCCGGTTCACGACCCGGCCACCGACCTCGAACTCGTTCCGCAGGACGGGAAGTTCGAGCATGCGGGTGAACCACTCCGCCGCGCGCTCCGCGAGGAATTCGGGCGTTCCAGAACTCTCGATCGCCGTTTCCGGGTTCCGCTCCAGCGTGTACAGCTGATCACGGAATTCGCCTCCGACGAGACGGGAGCCGGTGAAGAACGCACCCACGGTGAGAATGTGTGCTTCCGGATCGGAATCGGGATCGTAGAGCTCCAGGGTGACCATGAGTTCGGTGCGGTTCTCGAAGACCGCGAAGCTCGCGAACGTGTCGTCGGGATCGCAGGACCACGCGCCGGATTCCGACCGCTCGCGGAGAGCGGCGAGAAAGCGAAGGCCCTCCTCGGTGGCCTCCAACTCCGGATCGGGCTCGAACCAGACGGGGCCGGGGATGTCGTGCTCGTTCATGACGTTGCTGCCTCGCAAGGCCCCGGCAAGGGGCCGTGAATGAAGTGACCTGACAAGCGCTCGGCCGGGCTCTGGTCCGCAATGAGGATGTATCAGGTTATTTCGAGGTTGGCCATCATGCCCATGTCCTCGTGTTCCGCGTTGTGGCAGTGGAAGAGGTAGCGGCCGCGGTAGCCGTCGAAGCGGGTGATGATCTCCGCTGATTCGCCCGGCCGCAGCGAGATGGTGTCCTTCAGTCCGGCGTCGTGCGGCAGGGGCGCGCGCCCGCCGCGGGCCAGCACCCGGAATCCGACCAGGTGGAGGTGGATGGGGTGGTGGACGTCGGCGACGAACCGCCATACCTCTACGGCCCCGAGGCGGGTGCGGATGTCGGTGCGCGCGGGGTCGAAGGCTCGCCCGCCGATGACCCAGCCGCGGCCGTGCTGCATCTGCCCGGCGCGGAAGGCGAAGTCCCGGACCGCGGTTGCCTCAGAGCGCCGCCAGGTGGGCAGGTCGTCGGCGAGGAGTGCGGGGATGTGGGTGTCGTCCCCGGCGCGGCGCGCGACACGGAAGGCCATGACCTCGCGGGTGCGTCCGGTGCCGAGCCGGTTGATCAGGCGCACCCGGCTGCCGGCCGGCAGGCCCGCGAAGTCGACAACCACGTCGTAGCGTTCCGCCGGTGCGATCGGCAGGGTGGTGTGGTTGACGGGGGCGGCGAGCAGGCCCTGGTCGGCGCCGATCTGCACCAGGTCCAGACTGCGACCGTCGTCGGTGACGGCCGCCAGCTCGTAGTGGCGGGCGTTGGAGGCGTTGAGCAGTCGCAGCCGGTAGCGGACGGCGTCGACCTCGTGGATCGGCCAGGGTGCGCCATTGACCAGGATCACGTCGCCGAGCACGCCGGCCGCGTAGCGCGCCCTCACGCCGGGCCGGTCGCGCAGTGCGGGGTCGAGGGAGGGGTAGGTCAGGGAGCCGTCGGAGGCGAACGCCCGGTCGGCGATCATCAGCGGCAGTTCGCGTTCTCCGCGGGGCAGGTCGAGGGCGTCCTCGATGTCGTCGCGGATGATGTGCAGTCCGGCCAGGCCCCGCCAGATCGCCGGGGCGGTGAAGTCCATGCGGTGGTCGTGGTACCAGAGCATGGTGGCGCGTTGGTCCAGCGGGAAGGCGTACTCGCGCGTGGTCCGGCTGGTGACCGCGCGGGGGTCGGGCATCGCGTGTGCGCCGGTGTGGTGCTGGTGGTGCGCTGCGGGGTCGGGCCAGCTGTGCGGGAGGACGAGGTCGGTGGGGTAGCCGTCGGAGGCAGCGGGGGTCCGCCCGCCGTGCAGATGCACCACCGTCGGCACGGGCAGCTCGTTGCGGTGCGCCACGGTGATCGGTCGTCCGCGACGGGACTCGATCATCGGGCCGGGGAAGGTGCCGTTGTACGTCCACAGCCCCGTTCGGATCCCGGGCAGGATCTCCGCGGACACCTGGCGCTGGGTGATCTCGTACCGGTCGGCGCCCCCGGAAGTGCCGGCCGGTTTGAGGACGGGCGGGATCGGCAGCGGCAGGGTGTACGGCTCGGGCAGCGGCGCGGCGCTGCGCAGCTGGTTGCCGGTGCTCGCAGGTCGGTGTGCCATCGTGCCGGACAGTGCCAGCCCGCCCGCCGTGGCCAGCCCCAGCGCGCCACCGAGCCCGAGCACGTGGCGGCGGGTCCACTCCGCGCTGCTCCAGCCATCGTGACGGATCGGTCCCGGTCGCTCAGACATGGGTCTCGTCCCGCCGCGGCTTGCCCGCGTCAGTGGCCCGGTCGGCTACGGCGCGGTTCGGCAGCGGCAGCACCCAGACCGCGGCGGACAGCACGGCCAGCGCGGCGACGATCATCACGCCCAGGGGGATGTGCACCCACAGCAGGCCGGACAACCCCGCCATGTACTGCCCCGTCTCGGCCGCAAGGATCAGCATCGACACGGCTATCGGCCACAGGCGGCGCATCCGCCTCGAGGCCGCGCCGCCGACGGCGGCCTGCAGTAGTCCGAGGGAGAACACGACGTCGGCGCCGCGGGCGTGCCAGTCGAGGCCGCCGATCTCGCCGGTGAGGTAGACGCCCGCGAAGACCGGCTGGCCGAAGGCCGCAACGGTGTGTACTGTCACCGCCGCCCGGAACAGCCGACCGGCAAGACCCGTGGATCGCACGGCTGTTGATGGTCGTTCATATGTGGTGGTCACGCCCTCCACAGTCATTCTCGATACAGCATCATGTCAAAGATCAATACTGCTATCCCGCTATGCGTTCGGTGCTATGAGAGGAGGGTGGCGATGGATCTGCATGCGCTCAAGCAATTCCTCGTGGTCGCACGGCTGGAGCACCTCAGCCGGGCGGCCAGGGAACTGCGTGTCGCTCAGCCGTCGTTGAGCCGCACCATCGGACGGCTGGAGTCCGAACTCGGTGCGCCGCTGTTCGATCGGGCCGGTCGTCTCCGGCTCAACGAGTCGGGGCGGCTCTTCCGGGATCACGTCGAGCGCTCCCTCGGGGAGCTGGAAGCGGGACGCCGTGCTGTGGCGGAGGCGGCTCGCGAGGGCATCGGCGGTGTACGGCTGGCCTCGGAGACGTTCCTGACCATCACCGGCCCTCTGGCCGCCTACAAAGAAGCCCACCCCGATATCGACGTTGAACTCCACCAGATGCAGGCCGCGGACATGCACCGCGCCCTGCGCGCCCGCGAGGTCGACCTGTGCGTCGCCTCCCAGCCGGTCCTGGGCGACGGACTGGACAGCGTCCAGCTGCACGACGAGCCGGTCTGGCTGGCCGCGCCGCCCGGCCACCGGCTTGCCTCCCGCGCCTCCGTCAGTGTCGAGGAGCTGCGCGAGGAGCCGTTTGTGATCCCACGGCCCGGCCACTGGCAGCGCCGCCTGCTCGACCGGCTCTTCGCCGGCCACAATCTGACCCCGCGTATCGTCTGCGAGGGCGACGAGCCGGCCGCCCTCGCCGGCCTGGTCAGCGTCGGCATCGGCCTCACTCTCATCCCGGCCATGGCCCGCGGTGCCGACATCAGCGCACCAGGCGTCTGGGTCGGCATTGACGACCCCACCTGCCGCCGCACCCTCACCCTGCACCAGGCCGCCGACAGCCGACTGTCGACCGCCGCCCGGCTGATGCGCAACACCCTCGCCATGTGGCCCTGGAACACCACAGGCGGCCGGTAAGGGCGATGACGCACCGGCTGCCCCCTCCAGGTGCGGCGGGCCGTCCGGCCCCCGGGTCCGGACGGCACCCCTTATGTGGAGGCGGTGGGTCTTCCGGTGGCTGGGGCGGCGGGCGTCATCCCGTTGTCCGAGGGCGGACTCTTCGGGGCTGCGTACCGCCCCGATGTGCTTGATCCGACCGTCTGCGACCTCAATGCGTGCAGCGCCGCGGTGAAGCCCTCTCGCTGAACCATCAGGTCGGGCCGGCCGTTGACCGGGCCGGCTGATCGGGGCAGTGGTCAGACCTTCTTGACCACGCTGGACTTGAGCTGCATGGGGCCGAAGCCGTCGACCTTGCAATCGATGTCGTGCCCGTCCACCCCGTCGACCAGGCGGATGTTTCGGACCTTGGTGCCCGCCTTGATGCCGGTGGGGCTGCCCTTGACCTTGAGGGTCTTGACGACGGTGACCGTGTCGCCGTCGGCCAGTGCGTTGCCGACCGCGTCCCTGATTGCCTTCTCGCCGGAGCCGGCCGGGCCACTCTCCTCGGTGGTGGCGGACCACTCGTGTCCGCATTCGGGGCAGACGAGGAGGGCGCCCATCTCGTAGGTGTAGGCGCTGGAGCATTCGGGGCACGGGGGGAGGTTCTCGTTCACCCCGCGAGTCTACGGGGGCCCGACCCCCGGATCGCAAGAGCTGTTAATTGCAAAAAAACGCAATTCATTACATGATGGGTTGGCTGTGCCCGTAGGTAGCCGCGGGCACAGCACCATGCGAGACCCCCGACGGGGAGGTGAGGAGAGGCGACGACCGTGCCGGTTCCGCTGTATCAGGCGAAGGCCGAGTTCTTCCGAATGCTGGGGCATCCCGTGCGCATCCAGATCCTGGAGCTGCTCCAGGACGGGCCCTTGGCCGTGCGTGAGCTGCTGGCGCGGATCGAGGTCGAGCCGCCGGCGATGTCGCAGCAGCTGGCTGCCCTGCGGCGCTCGGGGATCGTCACTTCCAGCCGCGAGGGGCCGACAGTCGTCTACACCCTGGCCGGCGGGGACGTGGCGGAGCTGATGCAGGCCGCGCGGCGGATCCTCACCGAGCTGCTGGCCGGGCGAAACGAGCTGCTGGCCGAGCTTCGGGAAGCCGAGGTCATCGCTTCGTGAATGCCGTGCTGTCCGGGATGGCCCGCCGGGTGCGGGAGCTGCTGCCCGTCCGCGCAGACTTCGCCGCCATGGCCCGCAATCCGCGACGCGACCTGCTCGCCGGGCTCACCGTCGCCATCGTCGCCCTGCCACTGGCCCTTGGCTTCGGGGTGTCCTCCGGCCTCGGCGCCGAGGCCGGGCTCGCCACCGCCGTCGTCGCCGGGGCGCTCGCCGCCCTGTTCGGCGGATCGAGCCTCCAGGTCTCCGGCCCGACCGGAGCCATGACGGTCGTCCTGGTGCCCATCGTCGCGCAGCACGGTCCGAGCGGGGTGCTGACCGTCGGACTGCTCGCCGGGCTGATCGTCGTCGGCCTCGCCCTGGCCCGGGTGGGCCGGTACATGGCCTACATCCCGGCCTCGGTGGTGGAGGGCTTCACTCTCGGCATCGCCCTCGTCATCGGCCTCCAGCAGATGCCGAACGCACTGGGCGTGCCCAAGCCCGAGGGCGATCGCGTGCTCGTGGTGACCTGGCGGGCCGTCGAGGAGTTCGTCCGTACGCCGAACTGGACCGCGCCGGCGCTCGCGCTCGGTGTCGCCGCCGTCATGCTGATCGGGGCCCGGCTGCGTCCCACCATCCCGTTCTCGATTGTCGCGGTGATCGTCGCCACGGTCGTCGCGCAGGGCTGCCACCTCGACGCCGTGCCCCCGATCGGCGACCTGCCCGCGGGCCTGCCTGCGCCCTCCCTCGGCTTCCTCGATCTGTCGGCCCTCGGGTCCCTGCTCGCCCCGGCGGTAGCGGTGGCCGCGCTCGCCGCCCTGGAGTCGTTGCTCTCCGCGCAGGTCGCCGACGGCATGACCGTGGGACAGAAGCACGACGCGGACCGGGAGCTGTTCGGGCAGGGGCTGGCGAACCTGGCCGCGCCGCTGTTCGGCGGCGTACCGGCAACCGGCGCCATCGCTCGTACCGCGGTGAACGTGCGTACCGGCGCCTCCTCCCGGCTGGCCGCGCTCACCCACGCCGCCATCCTCGCCGTCATCGTCTTCGCCGCGGCCCCGCTCGTGTCGAAGATCCCCCTTGCCGCGCTCGCGGGCGTACTGCTGGCGACCGCCGTCCGCATGGTGGAGGCCGGGTCGCTGCGCGCGATGGCGAAGGCGACCCGCTCGGATGCGGTCGTGCTCGTGCTCACGGCCGTCGCCACGCTCGCCCTCGACCTCGTCTACGCGGTGATCATCGGTCTCGTCGTCGCCGGCGCTCTCGCGTTGCGGGCCGTGGCCAAGCAGGCCCGCATGCAGCAGGTGGACTTTCGGCCCGACCTGCCCGGCGAACACAGCGACGAGGAACACGCGCTGCTCGCCGAGCACATCGTCGCGTACCGGATCGACGGCCCGTTGTTCTTCGCCGCTGCCCACCGCCTCCTTCTCGAACTCACGGAGGTGGCAGATGTCCGGGTGGTGATCCTGCGGATGTCCCGGGTCATCACGATCGACGCGACCGGCGCGCTCGTTCTCAAGGACGCCGTCGAGAAGCTCAACCGGCGCGGCATCGCCGTCATGACCTCCGGCATACGGCCCGGGCAGCGACAGGTCCTCGACTCCGTCGGCGCCTTCGACCTGCTGCGGTACGAGGGCCGCGAGTACGCCACCACCCCCGAGGCCATCGCCGGAGCCCGCGCCTACCTCCAGGGGGCGGGCGTATTGCCGCGTCCCGCCCAGCAGAGCCACCCCGCCGTTCAGGAGGGCATGAGATGACCACCCCCGCTCCGAACCCCCGCCGCATGGTCGAGCTCTCGGGCGCGGAGGCGCTGTGGCTGCTCGAAGGAGCCGTGCAGGGGCGTCTGGTGTACGTCCAGCGGGAGCAGGCCGTGGTTCGCTCGGCCGTCCACGTCCTGGAGTACGGGCGGCTGATCGTCCGCACTCCCGTACAGGCCGACGTGGTCTCCGGCCGACCTGTCCTGACGTATCAGGCGGACGAGATCCGGCTGCCCGTCGGCACCGGCTGGAGCGTGACCGTCACCGGCCCCGCTGAGCCGGTCACCGACTCCGCAGAGGCGGCACATTATCTGCGGACCCTCTCCGGCTGGGCGTACGGCCCCCATGACACCTTGCTGCGCCTTCGGCCGCAGACGGTGACCGGGTACCGCCTCGGCACCGTGGAGATCCCGTGATCACGCTGCCGGAGGCACTGCCCCACCGTCATGTCCTCACAGTGCCGACGGTTCCCGGCTCGGTCCGTCTGGTGCGGGAGACCGCGGAGATGACGTATGCGTCCTGGGGTGTCGACGCCTGGCACCCCACGATGGGCCCGGCGCTGCTCATCCTGGGCGAGCTGGTCACCAACAGTGTCCGGCACGCCGCCGTGGCCTCCCCGTCTCTCACGGTGACCTTCGCTGCGGGCGAGTACACGCTCGTGTTCGCCGTGCACGACCGCCACCCCTACCACCCGGGTGTTCTCCCCGCGGCGGGCGCAGCGGGCGGGCTGGCCATGGTCGCCGAAGTGACCGCGGAGAGCGGCGGCACCTGTGTACTGCGGCGGGACGCCGACGGCGGCGGCAAGAGCGTGTGGATCACTCTCCCCCTGTGAGTGCGACCCGGTCGATGTGGAGGCTCACGAGCCGCTCGTGCCCGCAGCGAGGGCAGTAGCCGTCGGCGGTGGCGAGGCACTTGAGACGGACGCGGGAGACTTCAGCAGCGCGTTGCCGCCACGCAGGCGGGGACTTCTCACGCAAACCTCCTCTCTGAATTTGCTAGTTGCTAGCATGAGCAATTACCAAGGTCATCACATCGGCGTGAAGGCGTGAGGATGGGGCCATGGTGATGAGATCTGGATGGATGCGGTGCCCGGCTACGGCACGGTGGGGGTGGTGCGGGTGAGTGCGCCCCTGTACCAGTTGAAGGCGGAGTTCTTCAAGACGCTGGGGCACCCGGTGCGTATCCGGGTCCTGGAGCTGCTCAGTGAACGCGAGCACGCGGTCGGCGAGATGCTGCCCGAGGTAGGCGTCGAGCCCGCGCATCTCTCGCAGCAGCTCGCGGTGCTCCGACGGGCCAACCTCGTCGTCACCCGCCGCGAGGGGTCCACGGTCTACTACGCGCTCACCGACCCGCAGGTGGTCGAACTCCTCAAGGTGGCGCGGATGATCCTGTCCGGAGTGCTCGCCGGCCAGGCCGAACTCCTCGCCGACCTTCAGGCGATCACGCCCCGACCGCCCGCCTGACGGCGGGCTGGGAAGGGCGGGTTGCACGAGGGGCCGGCACCGAGAGGGAGCCAGCGATGAAGCACAGCAAGATCGGCAGCCTGATGGTGAACGATGTCGTCTCGGTGATTCCGCAGACCCCGTTCAAGGAAGTCGCCAAGCTGTTCGCGGTGCACCGGATCAGCGGTTTGCCGGTGGTCGACACCGACGACAAGGTCCTCGGCGTGATCTCCGAGAGCGACCTCGTACTCCGGCAGGCGGGCGTTTCGCCCGAGTCGGAATCCCTCCGCAGCGCGCGGCCGGCCTGGCGGTCACCGCCAGGCGGCGGTGACCGCACCGAAAGCACGGCAGATACCGAGGCGCAGGCCTTGAGTGCCCGAGAACTGATGTCGCACCCCGCGATCACCGTCCAGACCCATGACACCGTCGCCGTGGCCGCCCGCATCATGGCCCAGCACCGCGTCGAGCGACTGCCCGTGGTCGATGCGGAAGGCCGCCTGGTGGGTATCGTGACCCGCCGCGACCTGCTTCAGGTCTTCCTGCGGCCGGACCCTGACATCCGTCGGGAGATCGTCGACGAGATCCTGGCCCAGACGCTGTGGCTGTCCCCAGGCGCGGTTCAGGTGCATGTGATCGACGGTGTGGTCACCCTCGAAGGACAGCTTGAGCGGTTCAGCGACAGCCAGGTCGCGGTCCGGCTGGCCCAACAGGTGGACGGCGTGGTCTCCGTCATCGACAAGCTGACCTACCGCTACGACGACTCCCGCTCGCGGCCTGTCCGGCAGACGCCACCGTCCGTCATGGAAGACGGCGGACACGGCGGGACCCCCTGGGAGAGGTCACTGTGATCACGGAGTGTGGTCTCCTCGGGGCGCTGCCCGCGGACTGGAGAAGTCGACTCAGGCCGCTCGCCCATGAGTCCTGCGCGACAGGCGAGCGCATCTTTCAACGAGGGCGGCAAGGCCGACCGCTTCCGGATCATCGAAACGGGCACGGTCGCCCTACGGGCTGACGGGCGGCAGCTGTGCGTGGCCGATCACTGATCGGCCGGGATGATGCGGCGGCCGGTGAGGCGCGTGGGCTCGATCGACACCCACATCTCGCGTTCGCCGCCCGGCCATGGCTTGGTGTGGGCGCACTCGGCCAGCCGTCGCACGGCGTCGGCCTCCGTGACAACCCGTGCGGGGCCGACGACGAGCACGCTCCAGCCCTGGCTCATGGCCTCGTCCACATGGTCGACTTCGAAAGCGACGTCCGTTCCCACGGCCGCCGCAGGCACTGCGTCAGGTGCGGTCCGGAAGGCGATCGCGTCATCGATGACCTCGTAGTTGACCGGGACGACCGCCGGGCCATCGGGGGTCGACACCGCAACGCGCCCCACACCGTGCGTGGAAAGCCGGGCACGGCATTCGTCTGGGCCGAGGTCCAGCAGCTGCGGGTGCAGGAGTGCCTGGCCCCGGCCGGGCGGCTGATCGATGCCGCCCCCGCGCAGGGCTGCGACGCTGGTACCCAGTGCGGCGGCCACTCTGATGAGACTCGCCAGGCTCGGATCAGCCGGGTGTTCCTCGAGGTACGCGAGGTAGTCCGGTGCCATTCGGGCGCGACGGGCCGTTTCTGCCCGGGTCAGGCCTTGCCGCTTGCGTTCGACAGCCACGCGTCGGCCGATGTCGCCAGGGTTGGGTTCCCGGGCGAGCCGGGGCGCGCCGGACACGGGGCCCGCCTCATCCACGGTGGGCGGCAGGGAAGAATCGTGGGTGCTCACGGGCCCGTGCTCGACGTGACGGATATGCGCGTCGGGCCCGGGGAACACGAGCGTCACTTCGTCCGTGTCCGACCAGTGCACGTCGTAGGGGGGTGTTCCATCCGCATGGTGGAGTCCGACGATCTCGCCGTCGCGCCTGGTGGCGCCGGTCGTCGGACTTTCGATGACGAGTCGATCGCCGGGGTGAGCTCGCATGATCGCCACCAGTTCCTCACAATGTCGCTGTACCCAACGTGCCACGCGCGACATACCGGCGCATGGGGTGAGTACCCCGGATCCGGGGCCGGGCGGATCGGCCCCCTGACATGCGTCATGGATCGGGCCTCGGCGCACTTCGTGCCCATGCGACGGTGTCGTGAATCGACTGGGCTGTTGAGTGCGCCATGGCCGCGCTACTGGCATCGGCGCCGTACGCGCGCATCCACGCTGTGCGGGCCTGTCGACCGCAACGGCCGGGAGTTGCGCCGGGCCGGGCAGTAGTCGGACCTCTCATCAGCGTCTCCGACGGCACCCTGGGGCCCGGTGGCACCCCCAGGTCATCTATTCGACAGGGGGGACACGGTCATGCCGGGCCCGGACGGTCAGCGGCCCTCTTGCGCGACCACGAAGAACCTGGCGGGGGACGGGTGCGCCGTTCCAGTGGGTCAGCGGGACGTCCCAGTTCCTCCCGGAACTCATGGGGACAGCATCAAGGCACCCCGCGCCGGAAACGTTCCGAGTGCGGATGGTCACGCTCCGGCAGGGCGGTCCGGCGCACCCCTGGTTCAACCCGTAGGAGGTTCCCATGAATCGACGCACTGTACAGCGTGGCCTGCTGGCTGCCGTGGCAACGCTCGCCCTGTTTCCTACGGCGGCCGTGGCGGCCGACGGCATTCCTCGGACCCCCGTACAGTCCGCGCCGTCCCTGCGGGCCTCGGCGCCCGCCCGGTACTCCGTGCCGCCGCAGTCCTCGACCTCCAGCCACCGGCACACGGCGAATCCGAACGGGCACTCGAGCCGCACCGCCGCCGTCAAGGGCCGCCTGGTGACTCACCGCCTGCCCCTCAACGTTCGCTCGGGCCCGGGCACCAACTACCGGGTCATCGGCAAGGCGCGGCACGGCAGCACGGTGACTCTCGCCTGCAAGAAGCGCGGGATCAACGTCCTGGGCAACAACCGCTGGTACAAGCTTGCCGACCACAAGGGCTACGTCTCCGCCCACTACGTCCGCAATCGCGGCACCGTTCCCTGGTGCTGAGCAGGTAGGACCGGCCCGCTCCACAGACTCTGCGGGGCGGGCCCCCGGGCCCCGAGTAAGGAATCGCCATGTTTCTTTCCCTCCAAGGCAATCCGAGTCGCAGGACCCTGCTCGGGCTCGGCACCGGCGCCGTCCTGGCGGTCGTGAACCCGGTCCCGTCGGCCTGGGCGCAACAAGGCGAGAGATCGTCCGGTCCGTCCTCGTCGGAGTGGACCTCACTGGCTGCAGCCGGCAAACCCTGGATCCGCAACGGTCGACTGCGCCACGCCACCGCACTGCAGTCCTTCGCTTTCGACGAGCGGCAGGGGCACGTCTACGCGCTCCAGGTCGTGCCGGGTGGCATCCAACTGCCGGGCGAGAAGCGCGCATACCGTCATGCGGAGCGAGCGGCGCGTGGTGATCTCTGCGTCAACCGGCTCACGATGGCCGGTGTTCTCACCGGCTACATGTATCTCAAGGGCTTCGGTCACGGCGTCGCACTCGGCGTCGAAGGTGCATGGCGCGGCTCCGGCGGACTATGGACGGAGTGGGACGCCAATCCCGCCTCCGGCTACGGTCGCGGCATCTGTCGTTTCCGCTTCGCGGACGGCCGCGTACTGACCCGCGACAGCCGAGGGCTTGCCACCTACCGGCCTGTCCCCGGCTCGACAAGCAACTACGTGACCGTGGATCAGGCCAACCGGAGACTGCTTCTGCGGTACAAGCTACGGGGCGTGCCACGCCTTGCAGTGCACAACTTCGACCGGTTCGCCGCCGGGGACTTCCGCCCTCTTGCCGGCTTCCTTCAGCCCGGCGCCGGCATGGGCCTGCCCTTCCAGGGCATGACCTTGCACGGCGACTACATGTACCAGATGCTCGGTACCGGGTATGGCCCGGCGAATCCTCGGTCCTCTGGCGGAAACACTCGTCTGTTCCGTGTCGATTGGCGAACCGGCCGAGTCGTGCAGTCGCTCGACCGTACGGCTCCCCAGCTGTACCCGCGTGAGCCCGAGGGACTGGCCGTACTTCGCGAAGGCGGGCCTTGGCTGTGCTCGGGTTTCACTCAGGGGCGGTCTGGAGACCGCGAGTTTTCCATCTACTACAAGGCGATTGTCTGACGAATTTATGAACCTGTGCCGATAAATCCATGGCCCAGTCTCGGATCCTCTGTGTATTGGTGGTCTCTTTTCGCGGGTATGCATTGCGCAGTCCGGGATGAGTTGGCGGTCTCGACCAGCGCGGGAGTCTCGCGACGGCGACGTCCCAAACACGGCATGGAGGAAATAGGATGGCTCGTTGGCAGCCCTTGCCCGACTCGCTCAGTCCTGATTCCCGCCTTCTGGTGGAGAATTTGCGCATCATTAAACAGCGGAGTGGGCTGAGTCTGGCGGGATTGGCTGCGCGCACGGCCCACAGTAAATCTGCCTGGCATCGCTACCTCAATGGTGATCAGTTCCCGCCGCGTACGGCGATCGAGTCGCTCGGGCCGTTCGCAGGGGTGGACGTGCCCTGTCTCCTCACCTTGTGGGAAGCGGCGTCCCGGGCCGATGCCGAACTTCGATCGACCGAGCCGACGCCGTCCCCCGTGCCCCAGGCGAAGACCCCCTCGGGCCGCAACCGGCGACTGGAGCAGGTCGTCATCGTGCTGGCTGCCACGGTCGCCGTACTGGTACCCGCTGCCTGTGCTCTGTACCTGCCCACTCCGGCGACCGGCCGCCCTCTGCGGGAGTCGCCCGCGTCGTGCCGGGGTGAGACCTGCCAGGGGCACTACGCCAGCCGCTCCGGCTGCGAACAGGACGCGCGGACCGAGAGCACCGTCACCCACGCCGCCTTTGCCGTGAGGCTGCGCTACAGCGCCTCCTGTGCCGCAGTATGGGCAGAGGTACGCACGCAGGACGACGGTGCTCGCAAGGTCTCGATCAAAACAGGACCGAACGAATTGCTCGCCTCCTACTCCGGAAAAGCGACCACCGGGGGCAGCAGTCCCATGCTGGCCGCATCGCACCCGCGTCCCGCGGAGGCGTGCGCGGAAGTGGCGGGCAGGATGGCGTGCGCCGGGCTGTTGTGAGTGAGCCTCCAGGCTCTCGAACTGGCACGCGCCATCGAGTCGCCGTACGACGAAATGCTCGCCCTCGAAGGACTCGACCAGAGCCTGTGCGGTCAGGGCGCGGAGGGCAGCGGCACCGACCGCCTGTCGCTCGCATTCCCGATCGCCCGACGACTCGACGTACCCGATGCGGACCGCAATCAGGCGCGCCACGGGACGAGGCCGGGCCTGAAGAACTCATTCTGAAGCCGCCGCTCCCGGGGAACGGCTCAGTCAGGGAGCTGCTGCAAGGTCCAGCCGTTGCCGTCCGGGTCGGTGAACGCCGCGTAGGAGACGGTCGGCTTGCCCGGCGCGCTCATGTCCTGCACCTCGGCTACCTCGACTCCGTGCCCGACCAATTCGGCCCGGGCGGCGTGGATGTCGTCAACGACGAGGTGCAGGCCCTGGACCGAGCCCGGGGGAGTGCCGACGGTGCCAACGCCGATGGCGATCGAGCAGGCCGACCCCGGCGGCGTCAGCTGGACGACGCGGAACGCCTCGTTCGGGCTGAAGTCGAGGTCGACCTTGAAGCCGAGCCGATCGGCGTAGAAGGCCTTGGCGCGGTCGACGTCAGCGACGGGGAGCGGGATCAGTTCGAGGCGGTAGTCCACGGCGGCGGTTCCCTTCGAGAGGCTTGGTGGTCAGTCTTCACCGAGACGTCGAGTGGCAGGCTGGAATCGACAGTTGCGAACGTATTTCCGAATGCCGTGAAGTTTCCCTGATCGGCGGAACGGCCCGCAACCGCGAAGACGATGCTCAACGCTTGCCCCCGCCCCGGGATGACTGGCACGTCCGCTTCTGAGGGGGCCGGGTCACGGCAAGGTGACCCGGCCACCGACCAGGGCGTGTTTCGAAAGTCCCGCCTGCCGGGCGGCCGGACGACGCTACCTTCGGAACACGCCCTAGTACCGTACGCCGACACCAGGGGCAGGTCCGCCGCCGCCGTCGCACCGGGGCAGCGCGGTCGAGGCGAGGAAGTCGTCAAGCATGGTGACCTGTACCTCCTCGGGGAATCGGCCAGGGTCGAAGAGGGCCTGTACGACGAGTCCGTGGGTGAAGGCGACGGCGGTGGCCGCGAGTTGTTCCGGGTCGGTGGCGGCGGGGAGCTCGCCAATATCGCGTGCGGCTTCGAGGTGTGGCCGGATCGTCGAGCGCAGCCGGGTGTAGCGGTCGGCCTGTTCCGTGGTCAGCCCGTCGTCGGCGAGGGAGAGGTCCCAGGAGCTGACCCAGATGCGGTTGCGGGCGGTGTCGCCCGGTGTCAGCGGGAGGATGTCCAGGAGCAGGGCGCGCACGGTGGCGAGGCCGGCGGCGGGACGCGCGCGGCGCGGCCTCTCCGCGGTGCGCTTCTCCAGCAGGTCCAAGGCGTGCGTGATCAGGGCGCGTTTGGTCGGGAAGTAGTGCATAAGCATCCCGGTCGAGACCCCCATCGCAGTGGCGACGCTACGCAGGGTCAGCTCGCCGAACCCCTTGTCGGCGAGTACGCGCCACACCGCCTCGGATACATCTCTGCGGCGGGCTTCACGGTCTCCGGGTGCGGGCGGCATGCTGCTAGTTTACGTACCGAACGCTTGTTACGCACCCTGAGAGCGAGGCTCCCATGTTCACCCTGCCGCTCGGCGACCATGCACAACTCCGCCCCCTGGAGCCCTGGCAGGCACAGGAGTTCCTTGACCACATCGACCGCGCCCGGGCCTCCGTGGACCCGTGGATACCCTGGGCGACGTTCAGCACCGACCTCGATTCGGCCACGGCTACCCTCCAGCGCTACGCCGACCGTCTGGCCCACGACACCGGCCGGATCTACGGGATCTGGCTGGAAGGCACGCTGGTCGGCGGCGTCATGTTCACCCGCTTCGACAGCGCCTCCGGGGTGTGCGAAATCGGCTGCTGGCTCGAGCAGGCCGGGGAGGGGCGAGGCCTGGTGACCCGGGCCTGCCGGGTGTTGATCGACTGGGCCTTCCAGGAACGCGGGATGACCCGCGTCGAATGGTGGGCCGCGGCGCGCAACACCCGCAGCGTCGCCGCCGCGCGCCGGCTGGGCATGACCCGCGACGGCGTGCTGCGCCAGCATTCCTCGTACCGAGGTGTGCGGCACGACATCGAAGTCTGGTCGGTCCTTTCCGAGGAATGGCCGGACCTCGGGGAAGTATCCGGGTCTGGCGTCCAGGCCGAGCTCGACCGGCTGATGCGCGTGTTCGTCGGCGCCTTCACCAACACCAACGACAGCCGGCCGGACCTCGGGGTCATCCGCGACGTATTCATTCCGCAGGGGAGGATCATCGCGAACGTCGGGGACGAACCCGTGATCTACGACCTCGACGCGTTCATCGAGCCCCGGCAGAAGATGCTCACGGACGGGACGCTGACGGAGTTCTCTGAATGGGAGGTCGCCGAGCGGACCGAGATCTTCGGATCGATCGCGCATCGGTTCAGCGAATACCGTAAGTCCGGCTACCGTCACGGTGAGTGGTTCGAGGGCTCCGGCCACAAGACCACTCAGTTCGTCCGGACCCCGTCAGGGTGGAGGATGTCCTCTTTGGCCTGGGACGACGCGCCCGCCACCACCACGAGATGACTACGCGGATCCCGGCGGGACCGAGGACCGAGCTTCAGCGGAGCTTCCAGGTTCAGTTTCGGCTTCCGCCTCGAAACGGTCGGGAGGAGCAGGAGGGGCCGCGGCCGGATGTCTCTGGTGTCGCGTCTCCGAGTCCGAGCTGATTGCGTAGTACGGCACGTCCCGCGTGGTGAAGGCGACGATGCGTGGTCAGGCTTGGCGAGGGTGAGGGCGCCGCCGCGCCTGTGGGGCCGTCCGCCCTTCGGCCCGGAGCGGGCGGGACCCGGGTCGCGGAGCATGACGCGGTCCGAGCGCAGGCGTCCGACCAGCACGATGGGCAGGTCCGCCAGGGCGTGGGAGAGGCAGGCGACGTCGTAGCCGCGCAAGCCCGCTGCGTCACAGCCGACGCGAGAGGCGCCAGAAGCAGATGAGCGCTGCGGCAATGCCGACGAAGGCACTTGTAACAGAGCCCGCGCATCCCCCAGCACATAGCGACACCACATACCCCGACCCGCATCTGTGGCTGACCATCCCATGGGGAGGCCTCCCGCACCGCCCTACCGTGGCGGGCCTGGACCACCGAGCCCAACCCGGACGGGAGAGCCGCGATGCGCAGAGCAACGAGCACCCTGCTCGGCCTGCTTCTCACACTGTTGAGTTTAGGAGCAGCCACCACACCGGCCCACGCGGCCCCACCCGGCTACCTCACTCTCGAGGCCACCTACACCACCGTCGCCAACGGCTGGGACCGCGTCGACCGCTACCTCGACACCACCAGCGGTTTCCGCTCCGAGCAGTACCCCACGGACGGCCGTGGCGACCAGGACGGTCAGCGACGCACCTTCTTCGGCGGCGTCAAGCAGCCCTACTCCGGCCGATTCCTCCTCTACTCCGCCCCCGGCTGGAACAGCGGCAGTCACCCGACCCCCGTCCTCCTCGTCCACGGCGCCAACGACAACGCCGACCGCGCCTGGGCCAACCCCGGCGAAGCCGGTGGCTACGGCTGCGGCACCATGTCCTGCCCCAACACTGGACTCATGCAGTACCTCGCCGCCCGCGGGTACCGCGTCTTCGCCGTCAACTTCGCCCACAAGCAGGGCGACAATCTGATGCAGGCCCAGCAGGTCGGCGACGCCATCGCCGTCATCAAGGACCGGCTCGGCGTCAGCCAGGTAGACCTCGTCGGCTGGAGCAAGGGGGAGATGTCCACCCGAGCCTACGTCTCCTCACTGCGCCCCAGCTGGGGACGTCCCTACGCCGGAGATGTACGGCGCCTCATCACC
The DNA here is from genome assembly GCF_048270745.1 of Streptomyces sp. NPDC056231. Classification (NCBI taxonomy): domain Bacteria; kingdom Bacillati; phylum Actinomycetota; class Actinomycetes; order Kitasatosporales; family Streptomycetaceae; genus Streptomyces; species Streptomyces sp. NPDC056231. Next base: position 17,202 of record NZ_JBLVKW010000050.1, read on the forward strand.
CTCGGCGGCCCCAACGGCGGCTACGACTACCCCTACGCCCACGGCTGGGCCCACGACTTCAGCATCTGGCCTCAATGTGGCGGCAGCGTCAACGCCCCCTCGCCCCACCTCTACATGACCTGTTACGGCACCTACACCGCCCACCCTGAATTCGCCTTCGCCCCCACCAACGGCTACGACGTCTATCCGGGACAGCGCCAGATGCTCGCCCGTTGGGACGCCACCTACGGCATCGACATGACCCAACAGGACTGGTACACCACCTACCACGGTGGCCAGGGATTCTATACCTCCGGCAGCGGTATCCAGACCGCCATCGACGCCGGCTCCCTGATCACTCCCCTCCACAAGGCAGGCATCCCCGGCACCGTCGCCACCTACCTCCTCGCCGGCGGATCCCCCAATGTCCTCGGCATCTACAACGAGAACCGCGGCCCCAGCGACGGCGTGGTCTTCGTCAGCAGTGCCCTCGACCGCACCGGCATCGCCAACGTCGCCGGCACCGCACTCATCGCCACCGCCAACCACCTCCAACTCGGCTGGCACTCCTCCGCCTGCGCCCAGATCGCCGCCTGGCTCGGCTGACCCTGCCACTCCCAAGGACGGACCATGACCCCGCCTGCACTTCTCCCCGGTATCCACGCTCGACGCATCACCACCCCCCGGCTCACCCTCAACCTCCTCGAACTCCCCGACCGGACCGGCGAACCCGTCCTCTTCGTCCACGGCAACGTCTCCGCCGCCACCTTCTGGCAGCAGACCATGCTCGACCTGCCCCACTCCTACCGCCCCCTCGCCGTCGACCTCCGCGGATTCGGCGATACCGACCCCCTCCCTGTTGACGCCACTCACGGCCTCCGGGACTACAGCGACGACCTCACTGCCCTACGTGACACCCTCGCCCTCGACCGCGTCCACCTCGTCGGCTGGAGCATGGGCGGTGGCATCGTTCTCCAACACCTCCGCGATCACCCCACTGCCGTTCGCAGCCTCACCCTCGTCAACCCCGTCTCCCCCTACGGTTTCGGCGGCACCCACGGCCCCAACGGCCGGCTCAACTACCCCGATGGCGCCGGCTCCGGCGCAGGCACCGTCAACCCCGAATTCGTCCAGCGCCTCACCGAAGGCGACCGCAGCGAGGACTCACCACTGTCCCCCCGCGCTGTCCTTGCCTCCAGCTACGTCAAACCGCCGCTCCGACCCGCGCTCGAAGACGCCTTCGTCGACGCCATGCTCTCCACCCGCACCGGAGACGACCACTACCCCGGCGACACCCGTCCCAGCGACCACTGGCCCGGCACCGCCCCCGGCCCCCGAGGTGTCCTCAACGCCATGGCTCCCACTCACTTCCGTATTGACGACCTGCACCGGATCGACCCCAAACCGCCCATCGGCTGGATCCGCGGCACCGACGACGTCATCATCTCCGACACCTCGCTCTTCGACCTCGCCCACCTCGGTGCACTCGGCGCCGTCCCCGGCTGGCCCGGCACCTACCACTGCCCTGCCCAACCCATGCTCGCCCAGACCCGCCACGCACTCGATCACTACGCCGCGACGGGCGGACTGGTCCGCGAAACCGCCGTCCCCGACGCCGGCCACGCCGTCCACATCGACAAACCCAAGGAGTTCACCGCCGCCCTCCTCGACACCCTCACCGCGGGCCGGTGAAGCAGCCGGGCCGTCCACCCCGCGCAGACCTCTATCAGCCTTGACGTTGCCCGGATCGATCACGGGCTTGAGGTCGCCGGTCTGCTGATTCAGCAGCCGGGTCCCACCGTGTCGGTGGCGCGGGGGAGGCTGCCCAGGAACCGTCGGCCACCTCGTCGGAGCCGAGAACGTCCTCGCCGTACAGATCCTGGAGCCAGTTGGTCTGGTAAATGGTGTCGAGGTACCGCTCGCCGAGGTCCGGGCCGATGGCCACCGCGGTGAGATCGCGCGCGTCATGCCGGGCCAGCCAGTCCGTTGCGCCGCTGACCACCGTGCCGGTGGAGCCGCCGAACAGAAATCCTCGCCTGGCCAGACGGTGGCAGGTACGGACGGTGTCCGCCTCCTCGACACGTATCACCTCATCCACATAGGACTCGTCGAGGAGCGGCGGGCGCATGCTCATCCCCAGTCCGGGAATCATCCGGCGCCCCGGCGAACCGCCGAAGGACACCGAGCCGACGCTGTCCACCGCGATGATCCGCACCGGCCGGTGCCACTCCCGGAAGTAGCGCGCACAGCCCATCAGGGTCCCGGTGGTGCCGGCCCCGACGAACAGCACGTCCAGCCGCGGGAATTGGCGGGCGATCTCCGGCGCTGTCCTGCGGTAGTGCGCCTTCCAGTTGCTCGGATTGGTGTACTGACTGAGCCACACGTACCGGTCGTCGGAGTCGCACAGCGCGCGGACGTACTCGATCCGCGCGCCCAGGAAGCCGCCGTTGGCCTCCTGTCCGGCGATCATGTGCACCTGGCTGCCCAACGCCTCCATCATCATCCTGGTCGACAGGTTGCCGCGGGCGTCCGTCACACACAGGAACCGGTAGCCCTTGCTTGCCGCGATGATGCTGAGCGCCACGCCGAGGTTTCCGGACGAGGACTCGACCAGGATCGATTCAGGCGTCAGGATTCCATCCCGCTCGGCGGACTCCACCATCTCGGTCGCGGCCTTCAACTTGATCGAGCCGGCGAAGTTGAAGCCCTCACACTTCACGAAGAGTGGGTGCCCGAAGATCGGACGAAGGTCGACATAGAGCTCCCCTTCGTTGTAGGCGTAGGGAACGGATACGACGGGCACGATGGTCTCCTCTGTCTGGAGCAGAGCACTGTCGGAACGTCCATCCGGTCGTGGGCGGGCTTCTCGCTCTTGCGGGCGGGAGCCGGTGTCGGGCCGGACGGGGCCCTGCGTCAGCGGTCGCTGTCTCGTACGCCCTGACCTGCGGCGACTTGACCCGCGATCTCTCCTGGGATGAGTCCTGGACTAGCCCCATGGGCTCTGGGTTCGCTCATCCGTACCGGCTCAGTTCGTGGAAGAAGTCGTCGACGACGCGCAACTCCCCGCGGCGGACCACTTCGTCGTAGACGTCCTTGCCCACCGCGAGGTCGAGCACCCCGAGGCCGAAGGGCGAGAACACCACCGGCCGGTCCGCCGGCACCGCCACGCGCCCGGCCATCACGTCGTCCAACGTGCCATGCAGGAAATCCCGGTTACCCGTGAGCTGCTCGGCCAGATGCGGCGAGGTGTCGGCCTTCAGGCAGTGCTCGATGTCATCGACGATGTTGGCCGAGGCGAGCAGGATCTCCGGCGCAAGGTCGCGCAGCGACACGTGCAGCACCAGCGGATTGTGCGCGAACCAGGACAGGTCGCTGACATGCGGCTGGCCGGCGACGGTGGCGAAGACCACCAGGTCGCTGTGTCGGATCAACTGCTCGGCGCTGTCGTGCACGGTGATCCGGCCGGTGGTGCCCGACTGCTCCAGGTAGCACCGGAATCCTGCCGCGCTGTCGGCGGACAGGTCGTGCACACCGATCTCGTCGAACGACCAGCCGGTGCCGGCCAGGAAGGTGTGGATGTAACGGGCGATCAGGCCCACCCCGAAGAACCCGACACGCATCGGTCGCGGCCGGTCGCGGCTCAGCCAGTCTGCCGCGGACGCCGCCGACGCTGCCGTCCTGGTGGCGCTGATGATCGAGCTTTCCAGACACGCGAATGGGTAGCCGGTGGCATGGTCGTTGAGGATCAGCACAGCCGAGGCCCTCGGGATACCGGCCGTCACGTTCTCCGGAAAGCTGGAGATCCACTTCAGGCCGTCCACCCGCACCTCGCCGCCGATCGAGGCGGGCAGCGCGATGATCCGGGAGGACGGGCGGTCCGGGAAGCGCAGGAAGTACGACGGCGGGTTCACCGAGTCACCGGCGCCATGCAGCCGGTAGGTGGCCTCGACCAACTCCACGATCTGCTTCTCGCGCCCGTGCAGTGCGCGCTGGACCTGGGCACCGGAGATCACGGCGAATGGCGGCACGGTGACTGGAGCGGAGATTGCGGACTTCATGGCGGTGGAACCGATGGTGGTCATCCTGCGGTCACCTCGACGGTCGGCGAGCAGTCGGCCAGCTGCACCGGGTCGGCCATGGCGACGAGCACTTCGCGCGGTCCTTCGAAGGGCTCCCTGCTGTGCGCGGTGCGGACGTTGTCGACGAGCATCAGGTCGCCGGCCTGCCACGGTTCGCGTGCGGTGTTGGCCTCGTAGACGCTGTTGAGCAGGTGCACGACGTCCTCGTCGATCGGGTCACCGTTGCCGAAACGGGTATTGAACGGCAGCCCGTCGGCGCCGTAGACGTCCACCAGGTACTCGCGCACCTCGGGGGCCATCGTCCACTCGTTGAGGAACGCGATCTGGTTGAACCAGCAGCGTCGGCCGGTGACCGGGTGACGTACCACGGCGCTGCGGCGCTGTCGGGTGCGCAGTCCGCCGTCGGGCTGCCACTCGAACATGATCGCGTTGGCGCGGCAGTAGCTCTCGACGGCGCCACGGTCCGCGGTGCCGAACGCCTCGGCGACGGACGCCCCGATCTCGTCGTTGTAGCTGCGGGTGAGCAGCCAGCCCTCCCGCTCGAACCGCTCGGTCAGGTCGGCGGGCAGCGCGTCGAGTACGGTCGGTGAGTCGGCCACCGCGGTTGCCCCGCCTTCGATGGGCGCGCTGACACAGGCGAACATCATCAGGCCGGGGAACTCAAGCGTGTAGCTCAGTTCGTGGTGCATGCACATCGGCTGGTTCGGCGGCCACTTCGATGAGGAGTACACGCCGTCGGAGTAGGTCCGTCGGGGTGCGAAGACCTCTTTCTCGGTCATCAGACCGGTCGCCAGCCTTGAGAAGACGGCGCCGGTCCCGTCCGCGTCGTGCAGTCCGAGGCCGCGGACCAGAACCGAACCGTGCTCGGCGACGACCGCGCGCAGCGCGTCCCGGTGCTCGGCCGCCCAGTTCAGCGCGTCGCCGGTGGCCCCGGTCCGGACGAGAGGAGGTTTGCCGGGTACGAGTTCGACGTCGACCGGCGACGCCGTGGATATGGAGGACATCTCGGTTTCCTTTCAGTTGCCGGTCAGGAAGAAGCGAACAGGTCGGCGGCGCGCAGCACGGCCTGTGCCGCCTCGGTAGGACGGGTACGCAGGAAGTAGTGGCCGCCGTCGGCGAGTTCGTGCAGGTCGACCTGCTCGGCCAGGAGCTGCCAGTCGCGGTACCGGCGCGGGTACTCCGCCGTGCTCGGGTCGTCGGCGGCAATGACCACGGTGACCGGCGCGGACAGCTTCAGGGCCGACGGGCTGTCCAGGACGTCGGCGAAATAGCGGTGTGCGGATACGCAGTCGTGCCGGTAGGCGGCGCCGATGTGCTCGGCGTGCTGTGCATCCAGCTCACCGAGCTCGGGGTAGCCGCCGTCCGCGCTCAGCATGCCGGTGATCTCGGCGTCGCTGCGCCCGGTCAGCTCGGTGATGCCGGCGCGCCGGTCGGCGGCGTTGCCGAGCAGCTGCGCGCCGAGGAACACCCGCTGGACGGCCACCCCGCGCTCCTGCAGCTTTCTGGCCGTCTCCACGGCCAACGCGGCGCCCGAGGAGTGGCCCCAGAGCAGGACCCTGGTCAGGCCACGCCGGACGATCTCGACGACGACCTGCTCGACCACCTGTGCCATCGGGGCGAACGGCCCGCTCCCGGCGGCCATGTCGTGACCGGGCAGTTCGACGGCGTAGACCGCCGGCCCGCCGCGCGGCAGCGCGCCGGCCATCGGCCGGAAGTTCACCGCGTTGCCGCCGGCGTAGGGGAAGCACACCAGGGCAGTGCCCTGCGTACCGTCCGATTCCGACAGTGACTGAAGCAGCCCGGAGCGCCCGGAGCGCAGCTCGGACCTGCCGTCGACCAGCCCCGCCAGATCGGCAAGGATCGGGTGACGGGTGACGTCCTTGAGGGACACCGCACGGTCCAGGGTGATCGCCAGCTTCACTGCCGACAGCGACGTGCCGCCCCGGTCGAAGAAGTGGTCCCGCCGTCCGATCTGGTTCTGTGGGATGCCGAGCACCTTCGCCCATGCGGCCGCCAGTTGCTGTTCGGTCGGCGTATTCGGCGCGCGGAAGTCCTCCTGCACGAGGCCGAGTTCTCCGGCGAGCGCCTGCAAGGTCTTCCTGTCGATCTTGCTGTTGGCCGTCAGCGGCAGACTCTCCCGCCAGTGGAAGGCCGACGGGACCATGTATTCGGGCAGCGACTCACCGAGCCGGTCCAGCAGGACGTCATCCTCGAGTGGCCGCCGGCCGGAGTAGAACGCCACCAGGTGCTTGCTCTGGTCGGCCCGCTCGGTGACCACCACTGCACCGTCGCGCACACCGGGCACCCGCAACATCGTGTTCTCGATCTCGCCGATCTCGATCCGGAAGCCACGGATCTTCACCTGGTTGTCCCGGCGGCCGAGGAACTCCAGCTTGCCCTCGGGCTGCCAGCGGCCGTAGTCGCCGCCCCGGTAGAGCCGGGCACCCTCGCGGTGCGGATCGGTCAGGTAGGCCTGCCGGGTGCGCTCGGGGTCGTTGACGTATCCGCGGCCGACGCAGATGCCGGAGAAGACGATCAGACCGGGGGCGCCGAGCGGCACCGGGGCCAGGTGCTCGTCGACGACATAGACGTGCACGTTGTTGACCGCGTGACCCAGCAGGACCCGGTCCCCGTCGGGCGCGCGGTCCATGACCTCGTGGTTGGTGTCGTCCGAGGTTTCGGTCAGCCCGTAGGCGTTGACCAGTTTGATCCCGGGCTGGGTGGCGAACCAGCGCTGCGTGAGCTCCCTCTTCAGTGCCTCGCCGGTGACGGACACGCACCGCAGGTCCGGCAGCTCGCGGGGGTGCTGCTTCAGAAACGACACGACGACGTCCAGGTAGGAGGGCACGACCTGGAGGACGGCGACCCGGCCGTCAATGATCTTGTCGACGAACCGACGGACGTCCAGGATCACCTCCTGCTCCAGCAGCAGGGTCCGCCCTCCGACCAGGAGCCCGGACACCAGTTGCCACAGCGAGATGTCGAAGCACTGGGGTGCGGTCTGGGCGACCACCTGTCCCTCGCCGATCTCCAGGTCGTCGATCTTGGCGTAGAGGTGGTTCAGCATGCCTGCGTGCTCGCACATGGCGCCCTTGGGCTCCCCGGTGGACCCCGAGGTGAAATAGATGTAGGCGAGCTGGTCCGGTGCGATGCGGAGGCCCAGATCGTCGTCGGTATGGTCCTCCTCGTAGGCGGCAGCGACGAAGAGCTTCTGGATCCCGGGCAGCGAGTCGAGGGCCTGGTCGAGCGTGGAAGTGCTGCCGGGTTCGGTCAGCACGAGCTCGCATGCGGCACGGGAGAGCATGGTTGCGAGGCGATCGGCCGGGAAATGCGGCTCGATGGGCAGATACACGCCGCCGGCCTTGAAAACCGCGAGCACAGCGGCCATCCAGTCCAGGTTGCGCTCGGTCACCACCGCGACGACCCCCTCGGGGCGAAGCCCCCGCGTCAGCAGTGCCCGTCCCAACCGGTTGGCACGCGCGTTGAGTTCCCGATACGTCAGCTGCTGCTCACCGTGCACCGCCGCGACGGCGTCCGGGTGTGCCGCCGCCCGTTGCTCGAACAACTCGTGGAACCGGCGGTCCGGGAGTTCCCGGCGCGGACCGGCGAGCCCTTCGAGCTGGAAGCGGAGTTCCGCGGCGGAGAGCAGACTCTGCCGCCGGTGCTCGGCGTTCGGATCGGCGGCCATCAGCGCGAGCGCGGTGAGGTGGTATCCAGCGATCCTGACGGCGTAGTCCGCGTCGATCGCGTCGGTCCGGTACCGCAGCCGCAGTACGAGCCGACCGTCGCGTTGCGAAAATCCCACCCACAGCACGGTGTCACCGGCGAGTTCGCCGCCCGCGCCATGCGGATCGAACACGGTCTCGATCGACGGTTCGGCCAGGCCCAGTTCGCGCCTGAGCTCATCGACCGGAAAGTTCTTGTGCACCAGTAGATCTGACGCGACTCGATGGGTGTCCAGCAGCAGCGTCCGCCACGAGTCGGGTTCGGTCGTCAGCCGGCAGGGCAGGGGCCGGCTGTCCTCCGCCGTGACGTAGCCGGTCGCGACCTCGTGCTCGCCGGACAGCGCGGCGAGCACCTTGGCATGCGCGGCCAGCAGCACCGAGTCGAGCGGCACCGCCAGGTCTTCGGCCAGCCGGCCCAACGCTGCCACGACGTCGTCCGGAATGGTCGCCTCGTGTTCGCCGACGCCCGTTACCGGATTGAGTGTCCACCGGGGTATTGCGGTGAATCCACCGGTGACGAGCACGGCGCGCCAGAACTCCCGGTCGGCCTGCTGCACTTGCATTCCCATCTGGTCGTTCCTCTCCATTCACCGTCGCCACCGTGCTGTTCGACGCCGACAAGGGCGGCGCTACGCCTTCCGCGTCAGTGCCTCGGGCTGATCAGGGGCGTCTCGCGTCTCCGCGGCGGGATTTCCTCCCCAGCGTGCGTGCTGCGGGACTTCCTCGCCTTTCATGAGGAAGGAGTCCGGGGCGAGCACGGCGCCGTCGCCCATCGTCACGCCGTAGTGGACGTGTGCTCCCACACCGATGGTGCAGCCTGCGCCGATGGTGCTGCGATCGGACTTGAAGGTGCCGTCCTCCTGAGAGTGGCACTGGATCTTGCTTCCCGCATTGAGCGTGCAATCGCTCCCGATGGTGGTGAGCGTCCGCTCCGTCAAATAGCAGCCGTCATCGAAGACCCGGCTGCCGAGCTGAACCCCCAGCATCCGCCAGATCACGTTCTTGAAAGGGGTGCCGTTGAAGACGTTGAGGTACGTGTCAGGCACCTTCCAGAGGCGCTCGTGCCACCAGAAGTACGGGTCGTAGATGGAACACAACCGCGGTCGGAGCGCGCGGAATGCCGCGATGCCGCGCTCCACCAGTACGAAGTAGACAGCGGTGAACCCAAGGCTCAACACCAGGAATACAGCGATCAGCACATGCCCGTAGGAGTCGTACAGATCGGCGTTCGCCAGGCCGAGCATCGTGAGCACGAAGAAGTGCAGCCACCGCACGAGCAGGAAGAAGACCATCGAGCGGATGTTGTAGCGGTTCTTCGCCGCGAGGCTGCGGCGCAATTCGTCACCGGTCCGGAGATGGTCGAACCGGGAGTCGCGCTCGACCGACCGGGGAATCTCGAAGCATGGTGAGCCGAGCAGGCCCACCCCTTCGCGTACCTCGCCATCGAGCGGAATCATCACCTTCGTCGCGAGGAGACAGTTCTCGCCCGTCCTGGCCCCTGAGGGATAGGCGATGTTGTTCCCGAGGAAGTTGCGTGGACCGATCGAGGCCCGGGACACCCGGAAGGATGTGCTCGAGAATTCGGCATTGATGATGGAGAGCCCGTCAGCGACCATCGTTCCGCTGCCGACCGAGCACAGAAACGGGGACTCTTGCTGCACTTCCGTGCCGAAGTTCGACCCGGTCTGCTCGACCCGGGACAAATCGTATCCCAGGCCCCGTAGATAGTGGACGATGTAGGAGCTGTCACCGAACAGCCATGCGAAGAACTTGATGTTGGTCATGTGCCCGATCGCCCGGTGCACCGAGTAATGAAACCCGTACAGCGGATAGACCTTGTCCGGTTTGACGGCCAGGTTCAGCAGGCGCGGAACGGTGAACAGGACGGCAAGGCCCACGACGACGAAGCCGAAGAACAGCACGAAGGAAAGGATCAGCGCGTCGATGTAGAGATCCGGCGAGGTGAACCCCACAGAACTCGGGCCCAGCCGGTTGTGCAGCGCCGGAACCAGGGTCGCCAGCATGTAGGCGCCCCCGACAGCCAGCGGCAGGTAGAGGAAGAACAGCTGAAGCAGGGTGATGAGGCCGAAGCCGGCCCGACGCAGCGTGCCGCACTTGGCCGGCCCGATGCTCAGGTAGTCATGCTCGGTGGGCTGTGCCGGTGATCCGTGCCAGCGCTGGCCGTCAGGGACCACCTGGCCGCTGTACAGCGTGGAGGTGTGGCCGAGTTGCGCTCCGTCGCCCATCGACGTGTCGATGTCGAGCACGGTCTTCTCGCCGATGAACACGTCACGGCCCAGGGTGACCGGGCCGGTCTGGATACGGCCGGCGTGTGCCCGGTAGCAGAGGAAGAACGAGTCTTTGCGGACCACCGTGCCGGCGCCGATGGTGAGCAGGTCGGTGCAGACCGGGATGTTGCGGGAGAGGATCGTGACCCCCTTGCCGATCCGTGCGCCGAGGGCTCGCAGGTAAAGCACGTACAGGGGATTGCCGACGAAGAAGATCATCGGGTTGGCGTGTATCAGCACCTTGATAGTCCAGAAGCGCAGATACGTCAGACCCCAGACCGGGAATTCGCGCGATTTCCACCGGCCGATGAGGAGCCATTTGGCCACGATCGGGAAGGTGCACAGGCCGACGAATCCGACGCTGCCGAAGACGAACGATCGCAGGTAGATGCCGATCACATCCGAGTCGGCGGAGACCCATGCATAGCCTCGGTCGGCACCCAGTCCGGCGAGGAAGGAATATCCCAGGAAAAGCAGGAACTGCAGCGTTCCACAGAGGGCGTACCGCGCCGTGCCGGCAGGGACCACCACCTCGGTCGGCACCGGGACCGACGACTCGACAGGGGTGGGCGCGGCGTCCGCGAGCCCCGTCGCCAGATGTCGGATCGTGGGGTGCCGGTAGATATCCTTCATCGACGCTGATGGGAGGTCCGTCCGCTTCCTGAGCCGTGCGCAGAATTGGGCCATCACCAGCGAGTTGGCGCCGAGGTCATCGAAGAAGTGGCTGTCGACCGACACCCGTTCGACGCATATGACGTCGGCCAGTACCTCGGCGAGATCTCTTTCGATGTCAGTCCTCGGGCCGGTGTACCTGCGCTTGTCGGTCGCAGATTCATCCGGCCCGGGCGTCAGGACGTCGACGGATTTCTCCTCCATGCGAGCTCCTTGAGCGACATTCGAGCGCGATCGGCCATGGCGGTCGGCGCCCTGATACTCGCGCTTTCGATGGCCGGAGCGAGTAATCCGGAATTCTGAGGTCGGGATCTGGTGGCCAGTTCCTCAACCGTTGCCCAGTCTCTGCCGTTCACCGTCGGGCTGCCACTCGAACTCGATCACGTCGGCGCGGCTGCAGCTCTCGGCGGCGCCAGGTGGTCCTCGCTACCGGAGGCCTGACGGCGGGAGGGCGGCGTACTCGCTGCCCGATTTCATGCCTCATCCACGATCCCGCCCAAGGGGACGGCGATGAGCTGCACCCGGATCTGGCCCTACTGCATACGAGTGGCGTGGGCCTGATCCGGGAGGGAACGGCGCCGGTGGCGGGCAACGGAGTGCCTGGCAGGTCGGGGCTGCCCGGAATGTGCCGGGCCTTGAATCCCCGGCGTTCGGGGCTTCCGGCCCCGGCCGGGGCTATGGCCTGTTTCGAAAGTAGCGTCGTCCGGCCGTAGGGCGGGCCGGGCGGCGTCTGGCACGCAGCGAGCGTGCGGGCCGGACGCCGCCCGGCAGGCGGGACTTTCGAAACACGCCCTAGCGCTGCGTCAGGCCGGGTATGCGTGCGTCTGCGCGGCCTTGACCGTGGCCCAGACCGGGGCTCCCGGATAGAGGTCGAGTTCGGCTGCGGCGACCGTGGTCAGGTCGGCGGCGAGGGAGAGCTCGCCGGTGAGGTCCGCGCGGATCTGGTCGCCGTGCGCCTCGAGTCCGGTGACCTCGCAGTGCCACAGGTTGCGGGCGCTGGAGCCGGTGGGCCGGTCGCGGTGGAGAGTGACCGCGCCGGGCGGGAACGCGACGAAGGCGGGGCCGGTGAGATCCTCGGCGGTGGTGATCGCCCGGCCGGCGTCCAGCCGCACGGTGTGTCCCTCGGCCAGCCCCTTGTAGAGGTTCAGGCCGACCAGTTGGGCGATGTAGTCGGTACGTGGATGGCGGGCGATGTCGGCAGGGGTGCCCTCCTGGACGACCCGGCCGTGCTCGATGACGACCAGCCGGTCGGCCAGCACCATGGCGTCCAGCGGATCGTGCGTGACGAGCACGGCGACCGCCTCGAAGCCGGCGAGGTGGCGGCGGAGTTGGGCGCGTACGTCGAGACGGGTGCGGGCGTCGAGCGCGGCCAGCGGTTCGTCGAGCAGCAGCAGCCGGGGGTGGGTGGCCAGTGCGCGGGCGAGCGCGACGCGCTGGGCCTGCCCGCCGGAGAGCCGACGGGGTTTGGCGCCGGCGTGGTCGGCGAGGCCCATGCGGTCCAGCCACTCGGCGGCCTGTGCGCGTGCCTCGGCCTTGGACGCGCCCTGGCAGCGGGGGCCGAACGCAATGTTGTCGAGGGCGGACAGGTGCGGGAAGAGCAGGTAGTCCTGGAAGACGACGCCGACCGGACGGAACTCGGGCGGTGTACGGTCCAGCGCGACGCCGTCGAGGCGCAGATGACCGCCGGTGAGCGGGGTGAGACCTGCGAGCGCGCGCAGGGCGGTGGTCTTGCCCGCGCCGTTGGGTCCGAGGAGCGCCACGACGTCGCCGGGCGCGGCTGTCAACGCCACGTCGAGATGGAAGAAGCCGTGGCTGACGACCAGATGGGCGTCCAGGCCTGCGGCGGGTGCGTCCGTGGCGGGGAGGCTGCCCGGGGCATCGTCGATGTCCGTCATGAGGGGTTCGTCCAGCGGTTGCGCGGTGGGGGAACAGGAACGGACGCGCCGGCGGTCCGGCGTCTCGGCGATCCGGGGCGGACTGCGAGTGGCTCACGGGCGGTTCGGGTCATGAGGCCGTCATCCAACGGTCCCGCAGTCCGGCCAGGACGGCGATCGACACGGCGAGCAGGACCAGGCTCAGCGCGATGGCGGCGGCCGGATCGTTCTGCAGGGCCAGGTAGACGGCCAGCGGCATGGTCTGCGTACGGCCGGGAAAGTTGCCCGCGAAGGTGATCGTCGCGCCGAACTCGCCGAGCGCGCGGGCCCACGCCAGCACGGAACCCGCTGCGATGCCCGGCGCGATCAGCGGCAGGGTGACCCGGCGGAACGCGGTGAAGCGCGAGGCGCCCAGTGTGGCGGCGGCCTCCTCGTACCGGGGATCGGCCGCCCGAAGCGTGCCCTCCACACTGATGACGAGGAACGGCATCGCCACGAACGCCTCCGCGACCACCACCCCCGCCGTCGTGAACGGCAGCGTGACCCCGAAGGCCGAGTCCAGCCACTGCCCCACGACACCGTTGCGTCCCAGCGCCAGCAGCAGTGCCACACCACCCACCACCGGCGGCAGGACGAGCGGCAGCGTCACCAGGGCCCGTACGAAACCCCGCCCCGGGAAGTCGGTGCGCGCGAGAAGCCAGGCCAGCGGCACGCCCAGCACCAGGCTCACCGCGGTCGCCGCGGTCGCGCACACCAGGGACAGCTGAAGGGCCTGCCACACCTCTGTGCTGGTCAGCTGGTCCGGCAGGGTGCGCCAGGGAGCCCGTACGAGAAGGGCGATCAGTGGCAGCGACAGAAACGCCAGTCCGACGAGGGCGGGCAGTAGAAGAGGCAGAGGCACCCTGCCCCGGGCGTCCGTGCGGACGCGCCGGCGCCGCGGCCGGCCCCCGCGGGCGTCGCCACCCATGAGGAGCTCGTCCGCGGCGCCGGACTTGTCCAGCTCGGTCACGGCTTGAGGAACCCGGCCGCCGTCAGGACCTTCTGGCCCTCCGCGGACTGGACCAACGCGATGAACGCCTTCGCCGCGTCGGCGTTGGGCGCGTCCTTGAGCAGCGTGATCGGGTAGTCGTTGATGGCCTCGGCGGACTCGGGGAACTCCACGCCCTCCACCTTGTCACCCGCTGCCTTCACATCGGTCTTGTAGACCACGGCGGCGTCGGCCTCCTTCAACTCCACCTTGGTCAGGGCGCTCTTGACGTCCTGCTCGTACGAGACCGGGGTGAGCTTGAGCTTGCTGGCCTCCAGCGCCTTCTGCGCGGCCGCCCCGCACGGCACCGTCTTGTCGCACAGCACGACCTTCAGGCCGGACTTGGTGAGGTCCTTGAGGGAGGAGACCTTGTCGGGGTTGCCCGGCAGGGTCGCGATCTCCAGCTGGTTGCGTACGAAGGTGGACGGCGTGCCGACCGCGTCCTTCGCATCGGTGACGATCCCCATCGTCTTCGGGCTGGCGGCGGCGAAGACGTCGGCCGGGGCGCCACCGGTGATGCTGGCGGCGAGGGTGTCGCTGCCGCCGAAGTTGAAGGTGACCTTTGTGCCCGGGTGGGCCTTCTCGAACCCCTTGCCCAGGGTCGTGAAGCTCTCCTTGAGCGAGGCGGCGGCGAAGACGGTCACCGTGCCGGAGAGCTTCTTCGACGAGCCCGTGGACCCCGAGGAGTCCGGCTTGGCCGAGGAGCTGTCGGACGAGGAGCAGGCGCTCAGTGCCAGCAGCGCAGCGGCGCCTGCGCCGGCCACCTGCAGGGTCCGGCGGGTCCGGCGTGCGGAACGGGTCATCACGGGGGCTACTCCCTCTGGTTTCTTCCGGAAGAGTGCGTCGGACTCTTCTACGGTCGCTCGACGACCACGTGGGTCGACTTGAGCACGGCAAGCGCCGGAACGCCGGGTTCCGGCGCCGGTTCCTCAGCCCAGTCCCGGCTGAGGGTGGACACCGCCCGGAACGGCCCGGCCTGGATCTTTCCCCGCGCCGACACCTCTCCGAGGATCACGTCGGTGACGGTCCCGGCGAGGTGGCTGCGCGCCGAGGATCCGTTGTTCGTCCGCTCGGTGTGGCGCAACTCCCGGTCGAAGGAAGCCGGTTCCGGCCCGCGGATCATCCGCCGGCCCAGCTCGTGACGTTCGGCCCGCAGTGTCCCGGCCCCGACCCGGCGCCGCAGTGTGTCGGCGCTGACATCAAGGCGGCTGCTTCCCCGATCCGGCAGGTGTGCATGTGCACATCATACTGCCGCAGATACGAGGTGGAAGTCACCTGTGGCATCGCATGAGCTGGACTGTCTGTGAGAGGTGGTGTGCATGTGCGTTTATACGGGACTGCCGCCTGGGTATCGACATCCGGGAGGTGGTAGCCCGTGAGTCATTTCCTTCCGGCCGCCGATCCGGTGGCCGAGGTCGCCCTGACCGGCGATCTTGCGCGGCCGGCCCGGCTGACGGTGCCCGACCTGCTCGCCTGGCCCCAGCAGCGGGTGCAGGTGAGCTTTGAGTGCGCCACCAGCGGCATCCGGCACCATCGCTTCGCAGGACCGCTGCTGCACGATGTCCTGTCCGACGCCGGCCCCGCCTTCGACCCCGCCCGGCGCAAGGACCGCCTGCGCTTCCTGATCGCCGTGGCGGGCGCGGACGGCCACCACGCCGTCCTGTCCTGGGCGGAGATCGACCCCGACTTCGGCCGTGCGTCCGTCCTGCTTGCGGCCAGCATCGACGACACCCCGCTCGACAAGGCGGGCCCGCAGCTCGTGCTGCCCCAGGACCGCTGCGGCGCCCGGCACATCAGCGGCATCAGCGCGATACGCGTGGACGGCGGCTACGCGGTGTGGACGTGACACCGGCGAGGCGAACCGGTGGGGGATTCGCCAGTTCCGTGAGGGGCTGCTCGTCCTCGGCTGTGCGCAGCCGCCACTCCCGCCGTGTCCGGGGCCGGGCATACCCGGTCGCGGGTCGTAGGAAGTTCCGTGAAGCGCACGCCGGTGGCGTCCCGCAGGGCGTTCGCGAAGGCCGGGGCGGTGGGGCCGGACGGGCCTCGCTCATCGACTTCGACCGCCGCGCCCTGCAAAGGAGTTGAGGAGACGCGACACGGCCATTGAGCTCTCCGCGCCGTACGGCGACGGCGGGGCATCGGCCGGTGCGGGGGCGCACTCCTGCTCGGGCGTGACCCACGGCCGCCACGCCCGCACGTGTCCGATCAGGTGCGGTCGATGTGCACGCTGGTCGACTTCACGCGGGCGGTGGCCTCCACGCCGACCTCCAGGCCCAGCTCCTCCACGGCCTCCCGGGTCAGCAGCGAGACCAGCCGGTGCGGCCCGGCCTGGATCTCCACCTGGGCCGCGACATCGCCGAGTTTGACGGCGGTGACGATGCCCGGAAAGGCGTTGCGGACAGAGGTGTACGGGGCGTCCTCCTCGCCACCACCGGTCCTGGCGACCTCGATCGAGAAGGCGGCCAGATCCTTGCCGTCGATGAGGCGGCGTCCACCCTTGTCGCGATGCGTGGCCACCCGGCCGGCATCCGCCCACCGTCGCGCGGTATCAGGGCTCACGCCCAACAGACGGGCCGCCTGCCCAATTGTGTAGGATTGCATAAGCGCCAAGATAGATGCATATTCCTTGCATATGCAAGCCCTTGCGTGTGGTCGTGTTGGAATGTGCCACACCATGTGAGTGGGCTTCGACGTTCGGCCCCGGCCCGTTGGGCCCGCCTCCCCGTGGCCGGGTCGCGGCCCATTCCGTGAGGCAGGTCATGAAGTACGTCACAGTGCCGTGCCTGGACCGTGTCTGCCGTCGGGGCTCCGGTGCCGGCAACGCCCCACCCCTGTCGGCCGATCCGAGGATTCCTTGCCGATGGGCCGGGTGCCGCCTCGCCCCAGGGCAACTTAGGTCACCCTTCCCCGTTGCTGTGGTCGCCTGGTACATGTGGAATTCCACCAGCGCATCGGAAGTTTCGCCATGAACAAGGAAGATCCCACCGATCTCATACCCTTCTCGATCGATCTGACCTTCGATGAAGTCCGGCGACGGGCCGAGGTCGTGGCCGCGCTCGGGCCCGACTGGGACCCGGTCAGCGTTCTCCAAGGCGAGGATGAGGCGTACACACTCCTCTACTCGGGCCTGGACGCCGAGCAGCAGCGCACCTACGACCTGCTGGTGGCGGCCGGTGTCCTGCCAGGAGGGGAGCCAGGCCGTGAAGCTGCCCATTGACCCGCAGGCGGATGCTTCCCGCCGCGCCTGGATGGCCTGCCCCGTCTGCGACGACGCCCGCCATTGCGGAACCTGCGCCGACCGCCGTAACTGCGCTGATCACTGGCGCTATTTGATATCCACCAAGGGGCCGGTCGTTCACCTCCAGTGCCCGCAGTGCACGCACATGTGGTCAGTGAACACGCGGCCTGGCGTCACCTGCCGCGAGGACAGCGCCCCCGGCTTCTGACCGACGGCGGGCCGAGCGAAAAGTCGCGGCTCATGCCAGGGCGTGTTTCGAAAGTCCCGCCTGCCGGGCGGCGTCCGGCACGCACGCTCGCCGCGTTGTCGGGCTCGCCCCGATACGACCGGTATCGGGACGACCCTCCGCCCTGCGATCGCACGCACCGGACGCCGCCCGGCCCGCCCTGGGGCGGACGACGCCACTTTCGAAACACGCCCCAGTGGCCGCTTGATCACCGCTCGGCGGGGCCTCTCCACCGAGGAGCAGCTGCGCGACCGGCTGCTGCGAGAGGGCTGTTGGCTCCGGAGAGGGGTACGCCGACGAAACGGAAGGCGCCCCTCGGGGCGTGTCCGAGAGGCGCCATGGCAGATGGCCGATCAGGGGATGGGGCGTCAGTTCCAGAGCTGGTATGTCACGACTCTGGGCATCCCCGAGGGCCTGCTGTCGGTGAAGACGAGGCGGAGCTGGGTGAAGTGCCGTTGGTGAGGATTCTTGTTCCACGGCTGCGAGCGGTCGAGCCTGACGGTCACGGGGTAGGGGTGGAACGTGCCGGCGGCGCAGAACGGCTGGCAGTCGTTCACTACGTTGAGGCCGCGGCCCGCGGCGAAATTCGGTTTCCAATCCGACCACCGGAGTGCGGTGAGGATGCTGTTGCCATCCCCGCAGGCGATCAAGAAATCGTTCGGGCGTACTTGAGGATGTGAGAAGCAGTCGACGATCACCACGTCGGCGGGTGACCGCGTCCCTGTGGAAGCGGATGCCGGTGCGGCCGCTGTTGCGAGCGATGCCGCGGCACAGATCAATACCGCTGCCTTCAGCTTGTGTCTCTGCATGTCCGCTCCCAGCCGTCTCTCTCCGAGCCCATCTGGTCTCCATGTACTGCCTGGTTCGCCCCAAGGTGCGATCCGCGACTTCGGAGCAGACACCGAACGGCGCTGCCGGCCCCTTTCGACGGTTGTTCCGGTATCGACGCTACGACCGCGTTCCGGGGTGCACCACCCGCACAGGTAACAACTTCGCAAAGCGTCAGAAATGTACATATCCGTACGAGTGTGAGCGAAGTCGTGAAGGCGACGGAGGTGACGAAACAGGGCCGTGTCCCCGTTTACGGCAACCGCGCCGACGGAGCCTTCATGCGGGGCGCGCCTCGGGGCCGCAGATCCGCAACCCGCTCGGCGCCGCCCTTTTTGAGCCAGGCCAGAAAGGTGAGAACGAAGATGCCTTCCACCACCAGGGACAGGACGCCGTACGGAGGCTCCCAGCCGGCTTCGCGATAGTCAGGCAATCCGACGGTGCGCGACAGCAGGAATCCGATGATCATGACGATGCTGGTAGCTGCCCCGATCAGCCAGACGCCGAGCGGTTGCTTCTGCAGGACAAGCCCTGCGGCGACGCCGAGCATCACCACGCTGCCGACCAGGAACAGGATGCCGATGTAGGGCATCTCCGTGAGGTGGGAAGGGACCAGCGAGAGATGGATCACCGCGTTGACCAGGGCGCAGAACGCTGCGGTCCCGCGCAGTGCGAGGTGGGTCGTGCGAGACGTCATCACGACTCCAGGGGTCCGGGGCGGCCGACGCCGCCGTGCTTCTGGCAGGGACTGGACCGGGCCACGCCGGGGCGCTTCCGTTGCCCGCCGGGCCTTCCGGTCCTGGGACCGGCCGGCCGCTGCCGTTCGTAAGAGCGTGCCTTTGTTACCTACGGTCGTACCGGGCCAAGGGTTCATGATCAGCCCGGTCCGGGTCCGGGTGGGTCGAGTGGCGGGTTCGCGCGAGGGGGCCCCGGTACCTGGGCCGCGACACGGGTTCTGTCCCGGCTCTTCGGCAGCGCCGAGGGTTGCCGGGCGGAGGAAATCCCTGGAGGCCCGTGTTACGTAGGGAGTATGCGCAGGATTGGCATTCCCCTGGAGCGGGTGCCTGACGAAGCGCTGCTGGCCGCCCTCATGACCGGCGATCCCGAGATCGCCGTGGCCTTCGTCCGGCGGTTCCAGCGCCGAGTTTTCGGCGTGGCCGTCGCTGTGATCGGAGACGTCCAGCTCGCCGAGGACATCGCCCAGCAGACCTTTGAGCGTGCCTGCCGACACGCTCAGGTCTACGACCCGCGCCGGGGATCGGTGCCCACCTGGCTGGCGGCCATCGCACATAACCTCGCGATCGACGCCGTACGTGCCCGCAAGGCCACTCCAGTCGACCCCACGGACCTGGAGAACATGATGGAGACCGTCACCAGCACGCCGGAGCAGCAGGCGCTCTCCGCCGAAGCCGCAGCGGAATTGCGTCGAGCGGTTGCCGCGCTGCCGCGCGATCAGGCACGTGCTCTGGTGATGGCCGGTATCTACGGGATGACGGCTCAGCAGGTCGCCGATTTCGAGAAGATCCCGCTCGGTACCGCCAAGACCCGGGTCAGGGCAGCCATGGGCAAGCTCCGCGCGTCCCTCGCAACCAGGCAGGCGGACCACGATGACTGAGAGCCGTGGATTCACCTGTGAGCAGCTCCGGGAGGTCGGTGCGGAGCTGGCGCTCGGCATTCTGCCCGCCAAGGAGCGGGCCGGGGCGATGGACCACCTGGAGCACTGTCCCGCCTGCCGCGAATACGTCCACGAACTGGTGGCCACGGCGGACGCACTGCTGGATCTTGTCCCGGGAAGCGAACCGCCGGTCGGCTTCGAGGACAGGGTGATCGACCGGCTGGGCCTGCCCTCCGGTCGACGGCCGCTCCGGCGCGTACCGTGGCGGCGCGTACCGTGGCGGCGCTTCGCCCTCGCTGCGGCGGCAGTCGCGGCGGGCCTGGCCCTGGGTGGTGGTGGTTGGGTGCTCGGCGCATCCGTCGGACGTCCGGCCCCGGTCGCACCGATCGTCTCTCCGGTGCAGCCTCAGCTGCTCACCGCCCGACTCACCCACGGGGGCGAATCGCGCGGGCAGGTTTTCCTCTACACCGGAGCGTCGCCCTGGCTGTACATGGCGGTGGACGCCGAGGGGCACTCCGGCCCTGTCCGCTGCGAGCTGCAGCGGGCCGACGGCTCCACCGTCCAGGTCGGTACCTTCGCCCTCAGCAAGGACGGCTACGGTGCCTGGGGCGCGCCCTACTCCGCCGGCACGGCGCCGGTCACCAGCGTCCGCCTGCTCACCGCCGGCGGCACTGTGCTGGCCGACGCCACCTTCGGACAGTCCTACTGAGCTCCTCTAAGCGGTCGCGTACACGCGGCTCGCGAACTCGGCGACTTGTTCGTCGCTCAGGTTCTTCGCGAGATTGGCCTCCGTGATCATGCCGACCAGGCGGTGGCCGCCCTGGACATCGATCACCGGCAGCCGCTTGATCTGATGTTCCTCCATGGTCGTCAGGACCTTGGAGGCATCCGCTTCGGCATCGATCCAGTGGACCTTGGCGCTGAGGGATCCGGCCTGCACGGTCGCGGGGTCGACTCCCTCGGCGCAGCACGTGATGACGATGTCTCGGTCGGTGATCAAGCCGGTGAGCCTGTTGTTGTCGCCGCAGATGGGCAGGCAGCCGACGTTGAGATCGCGCATCATCTTCGCCACATCGAGCAGCGACTGGTGCGCACCGACGCACTGCACGCCACTGGACATGATGTCTCGCGCTCGCAGCTTGGCAGCCATGACGTCCTCCGTCCTCGACAGCATTGCCCCTCCGTCTTCGATCACAACACGAATGGCTCAGCGTCGCCCGCCGGATGTGTCGGAGAAGGAGTGGATCCCGAATCGGCCGCGACAGGGCGGGGATCCGGGCACTCGTGCAACCTGTCATGTGCCGTCGCCCGCAAGCGTCGGCCCGGCAACTGTGCGGCGCGGTCGACATCCGGACCGCCGACCGCTATGGCTCCATGTGGCCGAATCCCACCTCGAAGCGCTCGACCGAGACGATCCGCTGGCCTTCCCTGTGGGCGACTTCCTCGCGGAGCCGGGTGGCCCGGCCCTCGCTGGCCTGCATGGCCTGCTCGTCATCCCACAGAGTCAGCGATGTGGCCTTCCCGGAGGCCCGGTCGATGAGGTAGTACATGCCCCGGAAGCCGGAAACCTCCCGGATCTGCCTGAGAATTGCCTCCCAGTTCGCGGTCAGGTTTCCGTCTGTGGGCACCGGTGAACCCTGGTAGGTGCTCAGCCTCGCGAACATGGCTGCCACCCCTTTCCTGGCAGGCTGCCGGTCGAGGGGACAAGCAGCCTCAGCACCAGCGTGCTCCGGTAGGCCGCACGTCGCATGCCGAGGTTCGGATTCCATGCCTGCCTGCCGATGGCCCGGCTGACCTGCGGCTCCCGCCCCGGTCTCACTATGCAGGCCGACTTGACATTAGCTCGCCTTATGGAAGATAAAGAAGGTCCTTTGGGCTGAACTTCACGCAATGTGACATTCGACGTGTGGCAGCCGCGATCGTCTACGCGAATGAGTAAAGCCGTGTCCCACGCCGCCGTCCCGGATCAGCCGACCGACCCCGCCGCGGACTGGGAGGCATGGCGCGCCGAGCGGCACCGCTCGGTCACTTCGCCTGCGGGGAACCTCGCGCTCGTCGAGACCCGCTGGGCCCCCGCCGGTGAGCGCCCCGACCTCGATGCGGCCCGTGCCGGACAGCCGGAGACAGTGACGGTCACCACAGTCGAGCGCACCGACTTCGTCACCGGCGACCCCGAGCACGGTCTGCGCTTCTGGGACGCGCAGTCGCCCGCGATCCAGAACTTCGATCACACCGATGTCTTCCCGTACGACCCGGCCTGGGTGCTGGAGGCCTCGTACACCCCGGTGCCCGGTGCCCGGCGGGTCGGGTTCGAGCACATCCGGGACAACGGCGGCACCCGTGACCTCGCCGTGCCCGGAGACATCGTGCTCACCCTGGACGGCCGGAACTACACGCTGAGCGCCTTCGACGACGACGGCACCCTGCTGCTCGTCTTCGGTGACCCCACCAACGGCGACACCACCTACGGTGCCGGGCGCTTCCTCTTCGTCACCCACATCGGCGAAGGCCGTGTCCTTCTCGACTTCAACCGCGCCTTCGTGCCGCCCTGCGGATTCTCCGACCAGTACAACTGTCCGATGCCGCCGCGGCAGAACCGTTTCCACCTGCCCGTCGAGGCCGGCGAGAAGCACCCCGTCTTCCGCGACGGCTTCCTCGCGCAGCACTGATCACTCTCCTCGCACTCCCGCCTCGCAGCACGAAAGCGCATACTCCTGATGAGCATCAAGAAGACCTCCCTGTACGGCGGCGTGTCCGCCGCTGCTCTTGCCCTGACCCTCACCGCCTGCGGCGGGGGCTCCAACGGGGGCGGCGCGGCCGGAGGGGCCTACGACAAGAACGCCACGGTCAACATCGGTTCGCTCTACGAGCCGCAGAATCTCGACAACACCGCGGGCGGCGGCCAGGGCGTCACCGAGGCGCTCAACGGCAATGTGTACGAAGGCTTGTTCAAGCTCACCGACGACGGCAAGGTCGAGAAGCTGCTCGCCCAGGACTACAAGGTCAGCGACGACGGACTCACGTACACGTTCACCCTCCGCGACGGCGTGAAGTTCCACAGCGGCAAGAAGCTCACCAGCCAGGACGTCAAGTACAGCCTGGAGAAGGTGATCGCCAAGGACTCGCAGTCCGCGCGCAAGAGCAATCTCGAGGTCATCAAGTCCGTCGAGACACCGGACGCTCGCACCGTGAAGGTCCAGCTGTCGAAGAAGTCCATCTCCTTCGTCTACAACCTCTCCTACGTGTGGATCATCAACTCCGCGGCGCAGGAACTCAAGACGAGCGAGGACGGCACCGGCCCGTACCGGCTGGACAAGTGGACCCACGGCTCCGCTCTCAGCCTCGACCGGTTCGCCGGCTACTGGGGTGAAGCTGCCAAGAACAAGCAGGTCGTCTTCCACTACTACAAGGACGCGACCGCTCTGAACAACGCGCTCCTGACCAACGCCGTGGACGTGGTCACGAGCGAGCAGTCGCCCGACTCCCTCGACCAGTTCAAGAACAACCAGAACTACAAGGTCAACGACGGCGATTCGACGACCAAGCTGCTCCTCGCCTTCAACGACAAGGCCAAGCCGTTCACGGACGTCAAGGTCCGCCAGGCCGTCTCCGCCGCCATCGACGACAAGAAGCTCCTGGAGTCGGTCTGGGGAGGCTACGGCAAGCTCATCGGCTCGATGGTGCCGCCCACCGACCCCTGGTACGAGGACCTCACCAAGGTCAACGGCTACGACACTGCGCGCGCCAAGAAGCTGCTCGCCGAGGCCGGATACCAGAACGGCTTCACCTTCACCCTCGACACCCCGAACTACGACCCGCACCCGACCGCGGCGACCTTCATCAAGTCGCAGCTCGCCAAGGTCGGCATCACTGTCAAGATCAACACGATCACGCCGGACGAGTGGTACACGAAGGTCTACAAGAACCACGACTTCACGGCCACGCTCCAGGAACACGTCAACGACCGCGACCTGGTCTGGTACGGCAACCCCGACTTCTACTGGGGCTACGACAACAAGCAGGTCACGAAGTGGGTCGAGCAGGCCGAGCAGGCCTCCGGCACGGCTGAGCAGACCGAGCTGCTGAAGAAGGTCAACCGCCGGACTGCTGAGGACGCAGCCAGCGACTGGCTGTACCTGTACCCGCAGATCGTCGTGGCGAACAGCAAGCTCTCGGGGTACCCGGTCAACGGCCTCAACTCGCAGTTCTTCGCCTACGACATCGAGAAGGGCTGATGGCGCGGTATCTCCTGCGCCGTCTCGCCTTCCTGCTGGTGTCGCTGGCGCTCGCGAGCGTGGTCCTGTTCGTGCTGCTGCGGATGCTGCCGGGTGACCCCGCAAACGCGCTCACCTCGGTGGGCGCCAGCCCCGAGCAGATAGCGGCGGCGCGGCACTCCATCGGCTCCGACAAGCCGCTGCCCGAACAGTTCGTCCACTGGATCGGGCAGTTGGCGAGCGGTGACCTCGGTACGTCGTTCGTCAGCTCGCTGCCGGTCGCGCCCGAGGTCGGCTCGCGGCTGAACGTCACCATCCCGCTCACGCTCGCCGCGTTCGTCCTGGCAGTCCTCATCGCCGTCCCGGTCGGCTTCGTGGCCGCGTATCGGCGCGGGACCTGGTACGGCGCGCTGCTCAGCGGAGTCTCCCAACTGGGCATCGCCGTACCGGTGTTCTGGCTCGGGATGATTCTCATCGCCGTGTTCGCCCTGAACGCCGGCTGGCTTCCCGCAGGCGGCTTCCCGCAGGACGGCTGGTCGCAGCCGGCCGAGGCGATCCGCTCACTCGTCCTGCCCGTCATCACCATCGCACTCGTGATGAGCGCCTCGCTGATCCGCTACGTCAGGTCGGCCACGCTCGACGTGCTGGACAGCGACTATCTGCGTACCGCGCGAGCGCTGGGCTCGTCGTTCGGGCAGGCCATGTGGCGGCACGGGCTGCGTAACGCCTCGGTACCGGTGATCTCGATCCTCGGTATCGAGCTGGCGTCCACACTGCTGGGCGCGGTCGTCGTGGAGTCGGTGTACGCGCTTCCCGGCCTCGGCTCCCTGCTCGCGACCGGTATCGCACAGCACGACTATCCGGTGATCCAGGGCGTGCTGTTCGTTTCCACGCTCGCGGTGCTGATCATCGGCTTCGCGGCCGACTTCGTGCAGCGGATCATCGACCCGCGGCTGCGGGGCAGGCTTTCGGGAGGTACCCGATGAAGCGCTCGTACACCTTGAGCGTCGGATGCGTACTGGCCGGCCTGATCGCTCTGCTTGCGCTGGTCTCGGCCCTCTGGGTCCCGTACGCCGCCGACGACACGTCCGGCGGACGGCTCACGGGCCCAGGCGCGGGACATCTGCTGGGCACCGACAAGCTCGGACGTGATCTGTTCACCCAGCTGATGACCGGTTCCCGGGTCGCCTTCGAGGCGGGCCTGGGCTCGGTCCTCATCGCGGCCGCGGTCGGCGTCACGCTGGGGGTACTGGCAGCGTTCGCCCAGGGCTGGCTGGACGACACGCTCTCCGCGTTCCTCGACATCCTGATCGCCTTCCCGACGCTGCTGCTGGCGATGCTCATCGTCGCCGCCCACTCGGCCACACTGGGGTCGGCCGTGCTGGCGATCGGTCTCGCGCAGAGCGCGGTCGTGGGACGGCTCGTGCGGATCCTGGTCAAGCGGGTGCTGGCGCAGGACTACATCACGGCCGCGCGCACATCCGGCACCTCGTGGCCGCGGATCGTGGCCGGGCATGTGCTGCCCAACATCTGGCCGACGCTCGTGGTGAACCTGGCTCTCCAGTTCGGGCTCGCGGTGCTGGCCGAGGCCGGTTTGTCCTACCTCGGTCTGGGGGCACCGCCGCCCAACGCCTCGTGGGGCCGCATGCTGCAGGAGGCGCAGGCGACCTTCACCACGGCCCCGGCCGGCGCGCTCGCCCCCGGCATCCTGCTCGTCCTGCTCGTCGTCGGCGTGAACCTCATCGCCGACGGACTGCGCGACACCCTCGACCCGGCGGCCCGACGGAGGCGCGCATGAACATCCTCGACGTGCGCGACCTCGGGATCCGTACGGCAGACGGGCGCACGCTCGTCGACGGCCTCTCGCTGACCATCGCACCCGGCGAACGACTCGGCCTCATAGGAGAGTCGGGCTCCGGTAAGTCGCTGACCACCCTCGCCGTGCTCGGCCTGCTGCCCGACGGCATGACGGCCACCGGCGGTATCGAACTTGCCGGCACCCAGATCGTGGGCGCGAGCGAGAAGCAGCTCACCGGCGTACGCGGCCGGGACGCCGCCATCGTCTTCCAGGAGCCGCTCACCGCACTCGATCCGCTGATGCGTGTCGGCAGGCAGATCGCCGAACCGCTGGGCAGAAGGCGAGGGCTGAGGGGCGCCGAGCTGAAGCGGGCCGTCGTGGACGCGCTGGAGCAGGTGCGGCTGCCCGCGCCCGACCGCATCGCCCGTGCCTTCCCGCACGAAATCTCCGGCGGGCAGCGGCAGCGCGTCGCGCTCGCCATGGCACTGGCATGCGACCCGAAGCTGCTCATCGCGGACGAACCGACGACCGCGCTCGACGTCACCGTGCAGTCCGACATGCTCGACCTGCTCGACACCCTCGTACGGGAACGGGACATGGCCGTTCTCTTCGTCAGCCACGACCTCGCAGTCGTCTCCAAGGTCACCGATCGCGTCGTGGTGATGAAGGACGGCCGCGCCGTGGAGGAGGGCGATGTCCGCACGATCGTGCGGGAGCCGCGTGAGGAGTACACCAGGGCGCTGGTGGCGAGCGCGCGGCAGCTGGAATCGGCTCTTGACCTGAGGAATGCGTGATGACGCCCGTACTTGAGCTGAACGGAGCCTCCTTCGCCTACCGGGGACACACCGCGTCCGTCGTCGAGGACATCTCCTTCACCGTCGAGACCGGGCGCAGCCTCGCCCTCGTCGGCGAATCGGGAGCGGGCAAGACCACTCTGCTGCGGCTGCTGCTCGGGCTCGCCCGGGCGACCTCCGGCACGGTCCGGTTCGACGGCGACGAGCTGAAACCGCGCGACCGTGAGCAGATGCGGCGTTTCCGGCGCAGTGTGCAGTGTGTCTTCCAGGATCCGTACTCGTCGCTGGACCCGCGTCGGCGCGTCGGCAGCATCGTGTCCGAACCACTGCGTTCCCTCGGTATCGACAGCCGGAGCACGGCCGCGCCCAAGGTGGCCGAAGCCCTGGAGCGGGTCGGACTCCCGGCCGACGCCGCCGAGCGCTATCCGCACGAGTTCTCCGGCGGCCAGCGCCAGCGCATCGCGATTGCGCGCGCGACTGTGTGCGACCCGCGGGTGCTACTCGCCGACGAACCCGTCAGCGCGCTCGACGTCACGACCCGGGTCAAAGTGGTCGACCTGCTGAACGAGTTGAAGCAGGAGCAGGGCCTGACTCTCGTCATGGTCTCCCACGACCTGTCGGTAGTGGCCTCGCTGTGCGAACGCACCGCCGTGCTGGAGAGCGGCCGCATTGTGGAACAAGGTGAAACCGGACAGGTGCTGGGTGCTCCCGCGCACCCGTACACACGCCGCCTGGTCGACAGCGTGCCGCGCCTGCCCGTGTGACCGGTGGGCTCGAAACACGCCCCAGTGCCCCTCCCGGCAAGCATTGCCGGGAGGGGCACTGGGTTGCGGTATCGCCTCCGCTGACCGGTAGCGGCCGTCGGTCCGTCCGGCGTGATCTCCGTCGGCACCGCAACCGATCCGAGAGCCGCTGATGGCACCGTATGCCTCAGCGCCCTGCGTTCCTCAGCTTGCCCTGGCCCACGCGTAGCGGTGTTCCGGTCGGCCGGTGTCGCCGTACTTGAGACTGAGTCTGATGCGACCCGCACTCTCCAGATACTTGAGGTATCGCTGGGCCGTGGAGCGGCTCAATCCGGCGCGGACAGCGACCTCGTGTGCCGACAGCGGTTCGTCGGCTGCCGACAGGACATGGCGGATGACGTCAGCGGTGGGCGCGGAGTGCCCCTTGGGCAGGCCGGCTGCGGCAGCGGCCTGCGGAGTGCGAAGCGCCCCGAAGATCTGATCGACCTGCTCCTGCCCGGCCTCGCCCTGGCCGCTGCCCACGCCTGCGAGAGTGCGGCGCAGGGCGGCGTAACTCTCCAGCTTGGACTTCAGACCACCGAAGCTGAAGGGCTTCACCAGGTACTGCAGGGCGCCGTAGCGCATGGCGGTCTGCACAGTCGCGACATCCCGAGCGGCTGTCACCATGATCACGTCTGCCGTGTGGCCGCGTTGGCGAAGCCGCCGTACGAGCGTCAGTCCCGTCTCGTCCGGAAGATAGTGATCGAGCAGTACGAGGTCGACATGTTCGCGCTCCAGCACGGACAGTGCCTGGGCGGCGGTGTGCGCGCGTGAGACGACGCGGAAGCCGGGCACCTTGGCCACGTACGCCGAGTTGATCTCGGCCACACGGAAGTCGTCGTCCACCACGAGGACGTCGATCATTGAAACTCTCCCACTTCGGTGAGTTGCCGGACGGCGAGTGTCTCGGGCAGGACGACAGTGAAGACCGCGCCACCGCCGGCCCTGGCACTGACGCGAGCCACGCCGCCGTAACGCTCCGCGAGACGACGTACCAGTGCCAGGCCGAGCCCACGGCCCCGATGTGCGGGGGACTCCTTGGTGGACCAGCCCTCGGTGAAAATCTGTTCGCGCAGATCGGGCGCTACGCCAGGGCCGTTGTCGCTGACCCGCAGGACCGCTGTGGTGCCCTCCGCGAAGAGCTCGACTTCGATGACGGAAGCGACGTCGAGTGCGTTGTCGATCAGGTTGCCCAGGACGGTCACCAGATCGCGAGGGTCCACCACCACGTCGGGAAGCAGGGTGCTGGGGGAGATGCGCAACGAAGCGCCCCGCTCTGCCGCGATGGCCGACTTGCCCACCAGCAGAGCGGACAGCAGGGGGTCATTGACGCGTTCCGCGACCTGCTCCGCCGATGCCCGCTGACCATCGGCCACCTCCGTGACGAACTGCATCGCCGCGTCGTGCCTCCCGAGTTCAAGCAACCCGAGCAGGGTGTGGAGCCGGTTGGCATGCTCGTGGTCCTGGGCGCGGAGCGCGTCGAGAAGGCCGTGCGTGGAGTCCAGTTCGCGGCCGAGCAGCTCCAGTTCGGTGCGGTCGCGCAGGGTGACCACAGCCCCGCCGTCACCGGTCGGCATGCGGTTGGCGATCAGCACGCGTCCCTTGCAGACGGTGAGCAGGTCCGCGCCGTCGACCTGCCCGGCCAGTACCTCTGCCGCACGGCCTGGGGGCAGTACCTCGCCCAGCGCACGTCCGACGGCGTCCTGGGTCAGCTCCAGCAGACGCTGCGCCTCGTCGTTCAGCAGACGGATCCGCCCCCGGGCATCAAGGGCGAGAACTGCTTCGCGGATGCTGTGCAGCATGGCCTCGCGCTCGTCCAGCAGCGCCGAGATGTCGGCGAAGGCCAGTCCGTGTGTGCCGCGCTGCAGGCGTCGCGAGACGGCCAGGGCAGCAAGCACACCTGCGGCAAGCGCAGCCCCCGCGTAGAGCAGAAGCCCGGGAATGGTTCCGAGGAGCCGCTCGCGGACGCTGTCGTAGGCCATGCCCACCGAGACAGCACCGACGATCGTCCCGCGGCTGTCGCGGAGGGGAACCTTCGCGCGCGCGGAGCGGCCCAGCGTTCCGTTGTCGATCTGCATGATTTCCCGGCCGGCCAGGGCCGTGCTGGGATCGGTGGAGACGTGCTTGCCGATCTGCCGGGTGTCGGTGTGCGACCAGCGGACCCCGCGGGTGTCCATGACCACGATGTAGAGCGCATGGGTGGCGTGCCGGATCTGCTCCGCCTCGGCCTGCACCGGGCCGCTGGGGCTCGGCTCGGTGCTCGTCAGGTGGTGCGCCAGCCCGGGTTCGGCCGCAGTGGTCTGGGCGATGGACAGGGCCTGATGCATCGCCTGGTCGTCCAGCTGGTGGCTGAGCGGGGCAAGGAAGAGTCCGGTGACGAGCATGACCACCCCGGTCGTGATGGCCACCTGTGTGAGCAGGACCTGCGCGAAGACACGGCGGGGCCAGTGAATCCGCATGCGTTCGCCTTCTGCCCTTCCGCCAGCTTGGAACCTGAGGCTCCGTTTTGCCTTGTGTGAACGCAACGTAAACCCCGCTGCCGCCTCTGACTAGTCCTCGTAGCGCTTTCGTTCTACGAGCGTGAGCAGAACGAGCAGAACCGCGGGTTATGGGCAGAAGCCGGAGTTGTGAGCGCAAGGGTGCCGCCGTGCCCGGGACGCGCCTAGCGTCCCGCCCCATGAACAGCAAAACGAGCCCCGCCATCGAGCTGCGGGGGGCGAGCAAAGCGTTCCGGACTCCGTCGGGGGCGCTCCACACCGCCGTACGAGATCTGGACCTCACGATCGGACGCGGTGAGTTCGTTGCCGTGGTGGGACCTACCGGCTGCGGCAAATCGACCACACTGACCCTGGTCAGCGGCCTGGAGGAGCCCACCGAGGGCGAGGTGCTGGTGGCCGGTGAACCGGTGCGCGGCATCGGCGACAAGGTCGGCTTCGTCTTCCAGCAGGATGCGGTCTTCCCCTGGCGCACCGTGCTCTCCAACGTGATGGCAGGCCCCCGCTTCCGGGGTGTGCCGAAGCCCGAAGCAAAGGAACGGGCCCAGGAGTGGCTCGCCCGGGTCGGCCTGTCCTCCTTCGAGGACCGCTATCCCCACCAGCTGTCCGGGGGACAGCGCAAGCGCGTCGCGCTCGCGGCCACCTTCGTCAACGATCCCGAGATCCTGCTCATGGACGAGCCCTTCTCCGCACTTGATGTGCAGACCCGGGCCCTGATGTCGGACGAACTGCTGGAGTTGTGGGCCGGGACCGGCGCCTCCGTCGTCTTCGTCACCCACGACCTGGAGGAGTCCATAGCGCTGGCCGACAAAGTCGTGGTCATGACCGCGGGACCGGCCACCGTCAAGGAGGTCTTCGAGATCGACCTGCCCCGCCCGCGCAAGGTCGAACAGGTGCGTCTGGAGCCCCGGTTCCTCGAGATCTACCGGGAGATCTGGTCCTCGCTCGGCGAAGAGGTTCGCATCACCCGTGAGAGGGGTGCTCTCAATGTCGCCTGAAACCATCACCGCGAACGCCGCCGTGACCAAGACCGAGCGGACCCAGGCCAGGGCGCGGGCCAACCGCAACCGCAGGTTCCTGGTGCTCGGCAGCCGGATCGCACTGCTCTTCGCCGTCATCGGGTTGTGGGAGTGGCTGGCCCGGACCGCGGTCATTGACCCGTTCAACTTCTCCATGCCGTCGAAGATCTGGGACCAGATCCGCACCTGGGTCGTCGACGGCACCGCCCAGGGCTCCTTGTGGGAGCAGATCTGGTACACGCTCTACGAAGCGCTGCTCGGCTGGGTCATCGGTGTGATCGCCGGTGTGCTGCTCGGCATCGCGCTGGGCCGGATCCGCTTCGCCGCCGATGTCCTTGGCCCATACATCAAGGTGCTCAACGCCCTGCCGCGCATCGTGCTCGCCCCGATCTTTCTGATCTGGTTCGGTCTCGGCCCCGCCTCGAAGGTGGCCTCCGCGGTTGTCCTCGTGTTCTTCCCCGTCTTCTTCAACGCCTTCCAGGGCGCCAGGGAGGTGGACCGCAACCTCGTCGCAAATTCCCGCATCCTGGGGGCCAGCAACCGTCAGGTCACCTTCCAGGTGGTCATCCCCTCGGCCACGTCATGGATCTTCACCAGCCTGCACGTGAGCTTCGGCTTCGCGCTCATCGGCGCCATCGTCGGCGAGTACATCGGCGCCACCAAGGGTCTCGGACTGCTGGTCGCCGCCTCCCAGGGCACCTTCAACGCCGCCGGCGTCTATGCCGCCATGGTCATCCTGGCGATCGTCGCGCTGCTGGCCGAAGGGTTGTTGACCTTCCTCGAGAAGCGGCTCTTCCGCTGGAAACCCGCTGATGCCGGCAGCACACGCTGACACCGCCCGCCATTCCGTCAACTTCTTCACAAGGACGTGAAACTGATGCGTAGATACACCCAGATCTCGGCCGCTGCCGTCGCAGGCGCCCTCGCCCTGACCACTCTGACCGCATGTGGCGGAGACTCCACCTCCGCCTCCGGCGACAAGGACGTCAAGGTCAAGATCATGGTGGGAGGCCTCGACAAGGTCATCTACCTGCCCGCGATGCTCACCGAGCGTCTGGGCTACTTCAAGGACGAAGGGGTCTCGGTCCAGCTTCTGACCGAGCCCGCGGGCGTCCAGGCCGAGACGGCCCTGGTCTCCGGTGATGTGCAGGGCACCGTCGGCTTCTACGACCACACCCTCGACCTTCAGGTGAAGGGCAAGCAGGTCGAGTCGGTCGTCCAGTTCTCACACGCTCCGGGCGAAGTCGAGATCGTCTCCAACCAGGCGGCGGGCGACATCAAGTCGGCGAAGGACTTCAAGGGCAAGAAGCTCGGAGTGACGGGCATCGGCTCCTCGACCGACTTCCTGACGAAGTACCTCGCCGTCAACAACGGTGTCCAGACCGATCAGTTCTCACCCGTCGCGGTGGGAGCGGGGCAGACCTTCATCTCCGCCCTCCAGCAAGGCTCCATCCAGGGCGGTATGACCACCGACCCGACTGTCGCCACCATTCTGGACAAGAAGCTCGGCAAGATCCTTATCGACATGCGCACCCCGGAAGGCTCCCAGCAGGCGCTCGGCGGGCCGTACCCCTCCTCCAGCCTCTACATGCAGACCGAATGGGTCAACAGCCACAAGGAAACCGTCCAGAAGCTGGCCAACGCCTTCGTCAAGACGCTGAAGTGGATGTCTACGCACAGCGCCGAAGAAATTGCGGCCAAGATGCCCGCCGACTACGCGCAGGGCGGCGGCACGGCTCTGTACGCGCAGGCCATCAAGAGCACGCTGCCCATGTTCACCACGGACGGCGTCATGCCGGCGGACGGCCCCGCCACCGTCGAGCGCGTGCTGAAGTCCTTCAATCCGAACCTGAAGAACGCCAAGGTCGACCTCGAGAAGACCTACACCACCGAGTTCGTCAAGAAGGCGAGCTGACCGCACGCGTCGATCGCGCCTGCGCACCGGCGGGCCGGCTCGCCGGTCAGTCCCCGGTGCGCAGGCGCCTCCGGCTCACGCGATGACCTGAATGACGCACCCACTGGTCGGCGGAGCCCCCGCACGGGAACGACTCGCCTCGGCGGACACGTCGTTCCCCCCCGGGGGGGTCCGTCTCTCCTGCGAACGGCGGAATGCGCGGCACGCGGCCGAAGCGACACCGATGGGCGCCCGGGCAGCGGCGGCACGCGTGATCCAGTACCGAGAGGGAGACCTCTTCGCGAGGCGCCTTTGCCGCCTTCTGGCTAAGGTCGACGAGGGGCCGAGTAGCTGATCGACGGAGACTCCCATGATCATGAAAGTTGAAACACGCGATGTGGCCCCGCGCATTGCCACTGGCGCGTTCATCCTGAACTCAGGGCTGGGCAAACTGAAAGCGGACAAGGAGACGGCCGCGGGCGTGCACGGCACGGCCTGCTTGGCCTATCCATTCCTGAAGAAGCTGGACGCACAGCGCTTCACGCGGCTGCTCGCCTGGTCGGAGATCGCGGTCGGCGGAACACTGCTGGCTCCCTTCGTTCCGACCCCACTGGCCGGGCTTGCCCTGACCGGGTTCTCCGGCGGACTGGTCGGCCTGTACCTCCGGATCCCCGGAATGCGGGAGCCCGGCAGTGTGCGGCCTACGCAGAACGGCATCCCGCTGGCCAAGGACTCCTGGATGCTGGGGATGGGGATCGGCTTCCTGGGCGCGGCTTCACGCTGGGGAGGCGGGTGCACGACCCGGCGTCGGCGGCGCCGGTGCGGACGGCACTGACGGCACAACCGGCGCCGGACCGGCGGTGCTCATCGACGCGTGTCGATGGCAGGGCCAGGGTGCGGGAGCGGCGATGGTGGTCGCATGAAAAGCGCGGACCTTTTGGCGGATGCGTTCACACGAGTCCAGGAATCGGTGCATTCGGCGGTCGAGGGTCTTTCCGTCGACGACCTGCACGTGCGGCTTGACGAGGGCGCCAACTCGATCGCATGGCTGGTGTGGCACCTCACCCGGATTCAGGACGACCATGTCTCGGACGCGTTCGAAGTGGAGCAGGTCTGGTTCTCCCAGGACTGGGCCGCCCGATTCGACCTGCCTTTCGAGAAGGGAGCGACCGGGTACGGGCACAGCAGTGCACAGGTCGCGTCGGTGCAGGTGGGTTCGCCCGAACTGCTGCTCGGCTACCACGACGCCGTCCACGAGCGGAGCGTCGACTTCATCCGTGGGCTGGACGCCAGGTCCCTGGACCGCGTCGTGGATGAGGCCTGGTCGCCACCGGTCACCCTCGGCGTCCGGCTGATCAGCGTCATCGCGGACGACCTGCAGCATGCCGGCCAGGCCGCATTCGTCCGGGGCTCGCTCGAGCGTCGGTAGAACCGGACATCTAGGGAGTGCCAGGCGTCGCCCGGCAGGCGGGACTTTCGAAACACGCCCTAGCTGGGGGACGGCTGCCCAGGATTCTTGGACCGTGCGCCCGGCCGACCGCCATGGCGACGGGTGCGGTGTGGACCCACGCGCAGCCGTCGGCCGCGTTGCCGGCCGCCTGCGCAGGCGCCCCTTCGCAGGCACCCATCACCGGCGGCGAGGCACTCGAACCAGGGCTCCGCGGCAGGCCGACTCCTCGACTGCGACGGAACCGCCCTGAGGCACGTCGCGCTGCTGTGGGCGACAATGGAAGACGCAGGCAAGACACTCGCAGCCGCCGATTCTGGTCCGGAGCCACCCATGGATTACCCGGAATATTACGAGCTGGTATTTCAGGCGTCCGCCGTCGAGGACGACACCGTGATCGTTCGGCGCACCGAGAAAGAGGGGGCCGGCGGCTATCCCATCTACGAGGACGAGACGGGAATCGTCCGCGCGGAGATCAGCGAGCTCGGCGAGGTACGGATGCTGGCCAGCGGCGGACACCAGGATTTCGGAACACCGCAGGTCCGCGCGGTCACCGAGCACACCGAGCCCTGAGGTGACCGTGCGGCCTCGACGACGGTCCCGTGGACGTCAAACCCCCGCGTGGGCCTTCTGGAGTGCGGCGATGTCGAGCTTCTTCATCGTCATCATCGCCTCGGTGGTACGGCTCGCCTTCACTGGATCAGGGTCGCCGATCCAGTCGATGAGCACGTTCGGCACCACCTGCCACGACACGCCGTACTTGTCCTTGAGCCACCCGCAAGGACCTTCCTCGCCGCCTTCGCAGAGCCTGCTCCAGTAGTAGTCCACTTCCTCCTGGTCCTCGCAGGCGATCTGGAACGAAATGGATTCGTTGAAGGTGAACTGCGGTCCGCCGTTGAGTGCGACGAACTTCTGGCCGTTGATCTCGAACTCCACGGTCATGACGGAACCGGCCTGACCCGGCCCGGCCTCGGGGTAGCGGCCCACCCTGCCGAGCTTCGAGTTCTTGAAAATCGACATGTAGTGGTCCGCCGCATCTTCGGCCTGTCCGTCGAACCACAGGCACGTGGTGAAGCCTTCGCTGGTCATCGCTGCCTCCTCGGCATAGAGGTATGTCCACCTATACCGACTGACTCAGCGCCGAAAACTCATCGCTGCCCGGTTTAGAACGGGGACGGCTTGCCGTCCGCCATTCGGCAGCGAACCGGCGCACCGTCGCGAACCATAGGCCAGGCGGCACGCGTACGGGATGCGGATGCAGGCGAGCGGAAACGATGCCGGTTTCGGCAGGGATGACGAACAGTCAACTGCTCGCATTCGTAATGTCGGTGCGGTCCCTCATTCGGTGCCCGCCCCCGCCGGATCAATCAGATGATCGTCGAGCCTGGGGAGTCCGATGCGCGCGTCGTCCAGTTGCTTACGATGCATTGCGCTTCATCGCCGTCGCCCTGCTGATCCTGGCGGTCTGCTTCACTCGGTGCTGCCCTGAGTACGTGAAGCGACGTGCGGCTATGGCACGTGTCGGGGTCTGAACCGTGGCCGAACGGAAGCGAGGCCGGTGGTCCGCCACTCACTCATGGAAGAGCGGCAGACCACCGACCGTTCACGTGGTGCGGCTGCTTACTTGGGCCGGCGCGTGTCGCCGGAGCCCAGGTTGCCGAGCTGCTCGCTCTGCTCCTGCAGCTTCCGCGCCTTCTCCTGGAGCCGCTGACGTTGCTCCGGGTCGGTCGCGCGCTCCGCGGCCTCGGTCAGATGCCGGGCCTTGTCGCGCATCTCCTGGGCGCGGCCACTGGTTTCGCCTGCAACGCTCATCGTCACTCCTAGGACGGTAGGGAAGAGCGGGCTCATTCAGAGAACCAGCGTCCGGCTGTCACCGCATTCCGAACCGTTACGCTGTGTTACCGGCTGCCCGTGGGGCCGTGGACCGGTTCGGCGCTGGCATGATCAAGGGTATGAACGAGCGCATCATTGCCGCGTGTGACGGGGCATCGAAGGGGAATCCAGGGCCTGCGGCCTGGGCATGGGTCGTGGCCGATGCGCAGGGGACTCCGCAGCGTTGGGAGGCGGGGCCGCTGGGCACCGCGACCAACAATGTCGCCGAGCTCACCGCACTCCAGTCGCTGCTGGAGGCCACAGATCCGGCGGTGGAGACCGAGGTCAGAATGGACTCGCAGTACGCGATGAACGCGGTGACGAAGTGGCTGCCGGGGTGGAAGCGCAACGGCTGGCGGACCTCGGCCGGCAAGCCCGTGGCCAACCAGGAGCTGGTGGTCCGCATCGACGACCTGCTGAGCGGCCGGACCGTCCGCTTCGTCTATGTGCCGGCCCATCAGGTGGACGGGGATCCGCTCAACGCCCTTGCCGACCAGGCGGCCAGCGAGGCCGCCGTGACGCAGCAGGCGGCTGGTACGGCGCACGGCTCCCCGCCGCCGACGCCCGCACCCGTGAGGGCGTCCGAGAGCCGAAGCGGCGGCGCGGCGGCGAAGAGGAAGACGGCGGGCGCGGCGCGCCCCGCCCGCACCGGGGGCACCATCCGGGCCAAGTTCGCCGGGCGTTGCCACTGCGGAAAGCCGTACGCGGCGAAGGACATGATCGCGAAGAATCCGCACGGATGGGGCCACCCGGAATGCAGGTCTGCGCCCGCCTGAGCCGACCGTCTGCCGGGCCGGGGTCGGGGGAGTGCTCACCTGGCAGAGGTTCTCCGTGCCATGATGCGGCTCCGACCGCAGCGCTTTCGGTGTTCCGCCGGCGCTGCGGGAACGCTGGACGCTGCGGGCGGATGGGATCCACGGGCACGGTGCTGCGCGAATTGCGCGGCGCGCAGAAGACCGCAGAAGGTGTGTCGCTCTACTCGCGGTATGTCAATCGCCCGGCCGGGCGTGTGCTGGCCGCGGGCGCCTGCCGGATCGGGCTCACACCCAGTCAAGTCACCTTGGTCAGTGCGGTCTTCACTTTCACCGCAGTTGCCTCGGTGGCGCTGGTCCGGCCCTCCTGGGGGCTCGCCTTCGCCGTGTACGCGGGGCTGGCCGTCGGCTTCGCCGTCGACTCGGCCGACGGGCAGCTCGCCCGGCTGACCGGACGCGGCGGGCCGGACGGAGAGTGGCTGGACCATGTCGTGGACTGCGCCAAGCTGATCCTCGTACTCACCGCCGTACTGGCCTCGTTCCGCCGGTTTGCGCAGCTGCCCGGCGAGGGCTGGCTGTTGCTGCCGCTGGGTTTCCTGTTCGTCGCGGTGCTCACCTTCTGCGCCGGGCTGCTGCGCGAGCAGCTCGGCAAGGCGGCCGCCCGCCCCGCACCGGCCGGCCGTGCCGCGGCCCCGGCTCCGGTGTCCCGGTTGCGGGCCGTGGCACTGCTCCCCGCCGACTACGGGGTGTTCTGCCTGGTGTTCCTGCTGTACGGCGACGAGACCGCGTTCCGTATCGGCTGTGCCGCACTCGCCGTCGTGCACGCACTGTTCCTCGTGGCGTTCCTCGTCAAGTGGTTCAGGGAGCTGAAAGTGCTCCAGGCTGAGGGCTGACGAGGGTTTCCAGCGCCCTGCGCAGCTGGGTGCTGGACGTGTGCACGGTGTACGGGAAGTAGACCACCTCCACACCGACCTCGGCGAAGTCGCGCTCGAGCCGTTCTCCCTTTTCCGTGCCCCGCCAGTCGTCCCCCTTGAAAATCACGTCGAACCTGACCTGCTGCCACGTCTCGACCTTGTCGGGAACGGTCTCGACGAACGCCGCGTCCACATAGCGCACACTGCGGACGATCTCCAGTCGCTCCGGTAGCGGGATCACCGGCCTGTGGCCCTTGGCGAGCGCGGCCATCTCGTCCGAGACGACCCCCGCCACGAGGTAGTCGCACTGGCTGCGGGCATGCCGCAGGATGTTCAGGTGCCCTACGTGGAACAGGTCGTAGACCCCCGGCGCGTAGCCGACCCTGTGCACCATCCGTTCTCTCCCCCTACGGTGAACATGATGTCCGTGTTCCGGCCGCAGGTGTCCGGACATGGCATCCGGTCCTGCGGGATATCGGTATCCGTGCTGATGGTGCAATGACCTTACTGTGAAGACCACTTGCGCATCACGTGAACGGATAAGCTCACTTTTGGGGTTGTTCCCTCGAGGGAAAGAGGCTGTACCGGGGGGAAGGTGACCGTCCGATGTCGCATGCTGATCACCACAAGCCGTTCGTATACCGCAGGGTTCTCGTGGTGTCGACCAACTATGCGCCGGAGCTGTGCCGCCCCGCCAGGCCGCCCTCCGCAGAGGCGCGTTCGAGGCAACCGTGCTTGCGCACGGTCTGCTCGCATCGGTCGTCGGACTGCTGGGCGGCGGCTGGCTCGCCCTCAGTGG
Source organism: Streptomyces sp. NPDC056231 (assembly GCF_048270745.1). NCBI lineage: Bacteria > Bacillati > Actinomycetota > Actinomycetes > Kitasatosporales > Streptomycetaceae > Streptomyces > Streptomyces sp. NPDC056231. The sequence continues at coordinate 55,533 of NZ_JBLVKW010000050.1, forward strand.
TGAGGCGAGCTGCACGGCCACCGGCGAGGTGTTCGTCCGCGACGCCACCTCCGACCGCTTCGCCACCGGAGCCTCCGCCGACAAGGGGATCAGCATCGGCTCCGAGCAGCAGACCGCGGTCAGCGATGCGGTGGGCCGCCCATGGTGGAGCAGTCGTGGACACGGCTGCCTGGCGCTGTCATCGATCCACCCGCACGGCTGCCCCGGTGAGCTGGTCGGAGAGCTGCCGGATGTCCGCATCGACCATGATCCTGGCCAGCTCCCGCGCCTTCACGGCGGGCTTCCAGCCGAGCAGTTCCTCGGCCTTGGTGGCGTCACCGATCAGGGCGTCGACCTCGCTGGGACGCTCGTACTTCGCGTCGTACCGGACATGGTCACGCCAGTCCAGCCCCGCATGCTCGAAGGCGAACTCCAGGAACTGCCGGACGCTGACCCCCTCACCGGTGGCCACCACATAGTCGTCCGGTGAATCGCACTGCAGCATCCGCCACATCGCGTCGACGTACTCGGGGGCGTAACCCCAGTCCCGTACGGCATCGAGATTGCCGAGGTGGAGGTGTTGCTGGAGCCCCGCCTTGATCCGTGCCACGCCGCGGGTGATCTTGCGGGTCACGAAGGTCTCGCCGCGACGCGGGGACTCGTGGTTGAAGAGGATCCCGTTGACCGCGAACATTCCGTACGCCTCACGGTAGTTGACGGTCGACCAGTACGAGTAGACCTTGGCGACGCTGTACGGGCTGCGCGGATGGAACGGGGTCGTCTCGTTCTGCGGCGGTGGAGTGGAGCCGAACATCTCGGACGACGACGCTTGATAGATCCGGGTGTCGATGCCGCTGGCGCGGACCGCCTCCAGCAGCCGGATGGTGCCGAGCCCGGTGACGTCGCCGGTGTACAGCGGCGCGTCGAACGAGACCCGGACATGCGACTGCGCACCCAGGTTGTAGACCTCATCGGGCTCGATGTCGCGCAACAGGTTCACCAGCGCGACTCCGTCGGCGAGATCCGCGTGATGCAGGACGAAGGACCGGTTCTCCTCCTCCGGGCCCTGGTAGATATGGTCGATCCGCTCGGTGTTGAAGCTCGACGAGCGGCGTATGAGGCCGTGGACCGTGTACCCCTTGTCGAGCAGCAGCTCGGCCAGGTACGAGCCGTCCTGCCCGGTCACACCGGTGATGAGCGCGGTCTTCGCCACGACTCCCCCCTTCTGTGGTCGTCTGTGTTGCTGTTGGTGCACCGAAATATCGGGATGTGAGTGATCCGCGGCAAAACATCACGGCCACACACGGTTACTGGCACAATCCGAACCATGACGACTGATCTCCCCGGCCCTCCCCAGGAATCCGTCCGCCCCCTGCTACGTCCCGGCTCCCGCATATTCGTCGCGGGACACCGAGGTCTCGTCGGTTCGGCGGTGGTGCGCCGCCTCACCGCCGGAGGCCACGAGGTGATCACCCGCGGCCGTGACCGGCTCGATCTGCGCGAGGCCGCACCGACCGAGGCCTTTCTGCGTGACATCCGCCCGAACGCCGTGGTGCTGGCCGCCGCCAAGGTCGGCGGGATCATGGCCAACAGCACGTATCCGGTGCAGTTTCTCGAGGACAACCTGCGCATCCAGCTGAGTGTCATCGCCGGTGCGCACGCCGCCGGGGTCGAGCGGTTGCTCTTCCTCGGCTCGTCCTGCATCTACCCCAAGCGAGCTCCCCAGCCGATCCGCGAGGACGCCCTGCTCACCGGCCCGCTGGAACCGACCAACGAGGCTTACGCGCTTGCCAAGATCGCCGGGATCGTGCAGACCCAGTCGTACCGGCGGCAGTACGGCGCTTCGTACATCAGCGCCATGCCCACCAATCTCTACGGACCCGGCGACAACTTCGACCTGGAGTCCTCGCACGTCCTGCCCGCCCTGATCCGCCGCTTCCACGAGGCGGAACGGGATGGCGCACCGGAGGTCACCCTCTGGGGCTCCGGCAGCCCCCGGCGTGAGTTCCTGCACGTCGACGACCTGGCCGCCGCGTGCCTCCTGCTCCTGGAGCGTTACGACGGTGACGAACCCGTCAACGTCGGCTGTGGAGAGGATCTGACGATCCGTGAACTCGCCTCCATCATTCGAGATGTGACGAACTATCAAGGCCGCGTCTCGTGGGACACGACGAAGCCCGATGGCACCCCGCGCAAGCTTCTCGACGTCTCCCGCCTCTCCTCCCTCGGTTTCAAGCCGCAGATTCCGCTGCGCGACGGCATCGCCCGGACCTACGCCTGGTGGCTGGACCACTAGGGCGTGTTTCGAAAGTCCCGCCTGCGGGGCGGCGTCTGGCACGCACGCTCGCTGCGTTGGCGGGGTCGCCCCGATACGCCCAGTATCGGGGCGAGCCTCCGCCTGGCGACCGCACGCACCAGACGTCGCCGTCGAAACACGCCCTAGGGTGCACAGGGCTGACCGCGCTCCGGGCCGGGCCGGGCGGGCCGCCGCAGCTCTGCGG
>NZ_JBLVKW010000051.1:0-57701 GCF_048270745.1 Streptomyces sp. NPDC056231
ACCCCACCGCAACAGGACGTCGGCGCCCGCCCGCACCGCCGGCTGCCAGCCGGTAGCCGCGAACGGCTTCACCACCGCCCAGGCCCGCCCGAACTCCCCCGCCGCGCACAAGCCCCGCACCGCACCCGCGGCGCAGAACCAGTCCTCGCGCACCCGCGTCGCGTCCACCAGGGCCTCCAGGCCGCCGCGTTCGAGGATCTCGTCCACGATCCGCGGCAGGACACCGCCGAGAGTGCTCAACTGCCACCGAAGATCACCCACATTCACGAGGGCATGCTAGGGCAAGTCACCGACACCACCCAGTGCGGGAACTTCGCCCTGCTGTAGCTGCGATCTCTCGCTTTTGTGTCAGTACGCAACCTGCACGTCTCTCACCCGATGACAGTGCAACGACCCCGATCTCACACCTCCATGACAGTCGTAGGACAACTGCCACAGCCCTCTGGCCAGCGCAACAGACCGGTGCCAGACAAGACCACCAATGACACCAACCTCACTGACACGAAACCGAGAGATCTCACTCCGGGGCGCCGCCGCGTTCAGTGCCGTCAGGCGTCGGTATCCAGGCCGGCCTCGGCCGCCCGGCGGAAGACGTCCCCGCACGTGGGGGACGGCACCGGCGAGCGTTCGGCGAGGACGACCAGCGCATGGCGCAGCTCCGTGCTCAGCTGGAAGAGCCTGCGGCTGGACTGCCCGCCCTCGTAGGCGTACAGACGGAAGAGGTCGACGGCCTGTCCGTCACGGCCATCGGCGAAGGTGTCCGGAAGCCCGGCGAGCAGTTCGAAATCGCGCTTGCCGGTCGCCGCGTCGGCCACGGCACTGACGGCCAGAGCGTCGTATTCGGCGGCGGAGACGGAAGCGTCAACCGCGACGGCATGGGCGGCCAGAGCCGCGAAGACCTCGATCAACTGCTCGCCTACCACTGTGTCGATACCCCAGGTCCGGAGATTCTCGTGGCGACGGCCCCGACGCCATGGCTCCTGGTCCACCAGCGGCAGCAGGACACGCCCCAGGTGCGAGCAACGACGCCACAACATGTCGTGATCCGAGGTCACCTTCGGTCCTCTCTACGGCGAGTGGAAGACCGGGGGCCGAAGACCAACCCGACCACCACAGGCCCTCCAACTTCCCACTACACGCAGGGCACGTACAGAACGGGGCTGTTCGCCGTGCCCCCGCCCACCAAGCCGCCCGAACTCACCATGGTCCCCACCGTACTGGTACGCCAGGCACGGTTCGGGTCACCAGGATGGTTCACACAGGTTGCCGCTGCGGTCGACGACCGCAGCGGTGGCGCACAGAGGGACTGACGCGCAGTCCCCGCCGTCATCCACATGCACGAGAAGTCGTTGTAGAACTCTCGGCTCGAACCGAGCTTCCCACTCAGGCTCCAGCGCGTTCTTCACGCGTGCTTGCTGCGCGCGGTCCGCGAGCACCGGAATACCCAGGGGACGCTGTTTCCCGTTCGCCTTCGGAATGTAGACCCGCTTGACCGGCAGGGCTTTGAGGGGTGATGCATGACGGTGCAACCGTTCCGCCAAATCCCCTCGATCGCGGGAGGTCAAGGCGACCTCTCCGTCGACGCCCGCCGTCTTGCGGCCAGCGTTGCGCTGCGTGACCTGCCGCACGCTGACCAGCGTGTTGCTTCGGCTCCGCAGCATCAGCTTTTGCAGATTGCGGACCTTCTTGAGGTCCCCGTCCTTCGTCGCCTTGAAGATCCTCTGCCTCAGTCGCCGTACGTGGTCCTCGTGGGTGCACCAGTTAATGGCGTCCCAGTCGGGGCCGCGTCCTCCGGTCCGTTCACTCCGAGGGCTGCCATCGCGAGAGCGAATGCGTGTGCCGTCATCTGTGTCCAACTTGTCCTTCGGCTCCGGTACTTCAGCTTTGGTGCATCAAAGGCTCACCCGGTCCACGTCAGCTCCCTTTCGGGCCAGGCGAGTGCCTGTATCCGGCCGGTTATGCGAGACGACCGCGAAGGGCACGGCCTTGGTGTCCCGGTTTCCCGTCGCCTTTCGGCGTACCGGCGTTGGCTTCTTGGACCGTCCTGCTCCCGCCGGGGAGTTGAGCCTCCCTCACGGTCGGCTTACCGGGCCAGAGCCCGGACCCCGACGGGGTTTTCACGTTCCGCATGGTCGAGATACGACCGGGGTGGGCGCTCTCTGTACCCCGGGGCGGCGGTGTTCTGCACGGCTGGCTCCTAGTCACCAGCCGCCGCCTGCCGTTTCGCAACGGCCAGCCCTGCCCCCAGCGGTTCATCCCATCTCCGGGGGTATCGATGTCGAGGCATCTTCGAGAGTTCGCGTGTACTCGCCCGTCCGGCCTTCCCCTTGCCTGTAGCCCCCGGATGGAGCGGGAGCCCTTGGGCGTCTTCTCTGAGCTTCGCACCCTGCCGTTACCAGCAACGCACGTCAGAGCGGGGACGGATCTATGAACACTTGTCCGGAGCTACGCTGCTGTCATCGGTCTCAGCCCTCCAATCAGCATGCTCGCTCGAACCATGCGACTTCGTGTCGCACCCAGGAAGTCGAACCCGTCACTCATGTGCACGACCTGGGTCTTGGCCTGCGAAAGTCGCAGGCCGAGAGGTTCGAGCACGTCGGCGACTTCTTCGCGCAGTGCCGCGGTGTCGGCCCAGGTGCCGTGCACCAGGACGACGAAGTCGTCCGCGTAGCGGACGACCCGCCACGTCGGACGGCCTTTGCGGCGCCGGTAGAAGCGCTTGCCTTCGGTTGACATCGTCCCGCCCGGCTCCCATGGCCCGTGCAGGTGCTCGTCGAGCACCGACAAGGCGATGTTCGCCAGCAGCGGGGACAGGATGCCGCCCTGCGGGGTGCCGGTCAGTGTCTCCTTGCTCTCGCCGAGTTCCGTGAAGACTCCGGCTTTGAGAAAGGCTTTGACCAACGCCAGGACGCGCTTGTCCTTCACCCGGTGACGCACTCGGTGCATGAGAGCCGCGTGGTCGATCGAGTCGAAGCACGCCTCGATGTCCGCATCCAGCACCCAGCGATACCCCCGGGTGCCGAAATAGTGGATCTCGGCGATCGCGTCCTGGGCCCGCCGTCGGGGCCGGAACCCGTAGGAGACCGGTTTGAAGTCGGCCTCGAAGATCGGTTCCAGCACCAGCTTCAGCGCCGCCTGAACGACCCGGTCCGCAATCGTCGGAATCCCGAGCCTGCGAACCTTCCCCGAGCCCCCCGGCTTGGGAATGCTGCGTTCCCGCACCGGCAAAGGACGGAACGAGCCGTCCTTGAGGGCGGCCCGCAGGTCGTTCAGAAACCCGGGAACACCGATGGATTCCTCGACGTCGGTGGCGGTCAGGCCGTCGACGCCGGGAGTCCGGGCTCCCTGGTTGCCCGCGACCCGGTCGAACGCCACCAGCAGCGTCGCCGGGTCGTGCACGAGGTTGAACAGGTCATCGAACCGGCGGCCGGGATCGGCCACCGTCCAACGGTGAAGCTTGGTCTGCATCTCCAGTACCCGGGCCTGGGGGCCCAGAGCTCCGCCATTCGGCGGGGCGTCTTCCGGCATTGCAGCATCCTTCCCTTCTCGATACCGCTGCCGCCCTTTCCCATGTGGCCGGCTTTCCCGGCCTCGGAGTACTACGGCGGCTCCGCCCCGTCCCGGACCGATCGGCGGTCGATGCGCCCAGCCCCGGCAGCCTGTTGGAGACAGATAGCGGGGCGAGGTTCGGGACGGTTCCCGTGTTCACTGTGGTTCGCTCGATGAAGGAGGAGCCCGACTGTGTCCCTGCGGCATCGCCACGAGTACGCCGCAGGCTTTCCTCGTGGCCTCCCGGCCAGCTTTCGTAGACCGGCCCAGAAGTCGTCAGACCACCCGAAAGGATGACCTGCATACGCACCGCTTCCGGCCCAGATCCGCCAGGTTCGAGCCGGTGTCCCTTTGAGAGGGCGGTATGAGAGTGTATAGGGGTTTTGTCGTCACCTGAACGTGTGGCGGTGCGGTATCCCGGCCGGTCGGCGGCCATGGGCATGTTGGGCTGGTCGCCGTGAGCGAGCGCAAGCCCTACAAGACCGACGTGAGCGACGAGCAATGGGCGCTGGTCGAGCCGGTGATCGTCGCGTGTAAGGCCGCGCATCCCTCGGTCAGCGGCCATCAGGGCCGGTACGCGATGCGGGAGATCGTCAACGCACTGCTCTACCAGGGCCGGACCGGTTGCCAGTGGGAGCTGCTCCCACACGACTTTCCGCCGCCTGGCGCGGTGAAGTACTACTTCTACACCTGGCGCGACGACGGCATCGATCAGACCATTCACGACCTGTTGCGCTGGCAGGTGCGGGAAATGGCGCGTCGGAAGGCGGACCCGAGCCTGGTGGTGCTCGACACCCAGAGTGTGCACGCGGCGGCCGGAGTGCCCGCTGAGTCGACGGGGCGTGACGCGGCAAAAAAAGTACCGGGCCGCAAGCGCGGCCTGGCCGTTGACGTTCTGGGGTTGGTGATCGCTGTGGTCGTGGTGGCCGCGTCGGCGCACGAGAACGCCGTCGGCATCGCGCTGCTGGACAAGGTCGCCGCCGACACCGACACCGTGAAGAAGGCCCTGGTCGATCAGGGCTTCAAGAACGCCGTCGTCGCGCACGGGGAGAAGGTGGGCATCGAGGTGGAGGTCGTGGAGCGCAATCCCGCGCAGACCGGGTTCGTTCCCCAGGCCAAGCGGTGGGTCGTGGAGCGCGCCTATGGGATCTTGATGCTGCACCGCAGGCTGGTGCGCGACTACGAGCACCGGCCCCGCAGTTCGGAGTCGCGGGTGTACTGGGCGATGACCGCGGTGATACTGCGCAGGCTGACCGGGACGACCGTGCCGGCCTGGCGCACCGCATGACCGGCGGGGAGCTGACGCTCGGCGCGGTGCTGGCACGGCTGGAGGAGCGGGAACGGGAGATCACCGCGCAGGCCGAGACGATGCGGGAACAGGTCGCGCAGTTGACCGCGCGGCTCGACGAACTCGGCCGGGCCGCCGAAGAAGTCCGGATCACCCGAAAGACACTGCTGGGGCTGCCCGACCCGCAACCGCCCGCGCCGCCGGCACTGAAGCTGCCGGATCATCCGGCCTATCAGCAGATCATGGCGGTGTTCACCGCCGCCGACCACCCGCTGCGGGCCCGGCAGGTGTGCGAGGCGATGGACCTGCCGGTCGCGCCCAACAACATCAACAACGTCCGCCTCAAGCTCAAGCGACTGGCCGACCGCGGGATCCTGGCCGAGACCGAGCCAGGCTTGTTCACCCAGCCCCGGCCGTAGCCGACCGACGTCGCCACAACCTGCCCACTCGTCCCGCACGAAACGAAGAATCGGGCATCAGGTCTCATACCGCCCTCTCAATGAGGCCGCTGGCCCACTCCGGGCCCGTGATGTCTGCGAAGCCCTCGACCACGAACTCCTGGCGAAGAACATCGAGAAGACCCGCGCCAAGCTGAAACGCCTCGTCAAGCTCGACGTCATCACGGAGGTCGGCCCCGGCAGCTTCGCCAGGAAACAGTAGCCGAACGAACCACCACGACCTCTAGGACCAGAGCGCCACCGGCAGCTACCAGCCGCACTCCACCGGCCCGATCGGCTGCAGCCCAACCTGCTGGGCCAGCCATTCGGCACGCGCCACGTCACCCTCCCGGAAGTGAATGAAGACCGTGTGATCCGTGGCGGGCGCGTCGCGGTACACGTCCCGGCTGTTGATGGCGATCTGGACCTTCGCGTCCTTGTTACGGATCTCCAGGCCGAGTTCCGGAACGGCCGGCCAGCTGAAGAAGTCCCAGTCGATCGAGGCTGTCCCGGAACCGATCACACCGAAGAACGCCTTCTCGATCGACCCGACTGGCTGGCTCTCAAGGTAGAGCGTGACAGGGAGCAGAACCGACACCCGCGGGTCCCCTGCCGCGATCATGCGCCGGACCTCGTTGTCGGACTCGGGCCAGCACGGGTCGTCAGGGCTGACCCATGCCTTCGGGAAGGCGGCAACCATGCGCTGTGCCTCTTCCAGCGTCAGCGCCTGCGCCTCCGCGCCGACCTGGAACTTGTCCATGGGGAAGGCAAGGCTCAGCAGGCGCTGAACCGCCTGGTGGGCGTTCAGTAGATCTAGGGTTCGCAGAATTGGCAGGGCGTTCGAAGTGCTCACGCCGGAGCAGTCTGGCAGATACAGCCCCGCACGCTCACGCGAGTTTGTACTGCTCAGCTGCGTCTCCGCCTCGGCACCTACCCGCGGCAGTGACTCCGCCCCGCCCCACCAGGTGACACCGCTTCTCAACCTCTCCTCGAAACGGACAGCACCTCACAAACCGCCCTCTGAGAGACGTAAAACGCCGGTTCCTCGCGTACTCCTCTCCATCACGCTTGCCGGACCCGCCCCATCTGGCAGTACTGGACACGTCCCGGCTTTGTCAGGGCCGCTCTCGCCCTCCCCGGCATCACCCGGATCAGGCTGCCCTCAGCTTCAACCCTGCTGCTGCGACAGCGGGTTGGTGCAGGTCTTCCACCTCCACTCGAACCAACAGCGCCTCACGGCGCAAACAGAAGCTGAGCCAGAGCCCGTTCTCGTGTACAGAACCACTGGCGTCAACGTCGAACCCGAGCACCGCCATGCCGTGCGATGGCCACATCTGCTGACAGCGCCACTCGCCGTAGGTGGTGCGGCAGCGGGTGCAGCAGTAGCGGCCGGTCAGCCCCGTCTTGGTGCGCTCGTGGACCACCCGCAGATGGCACACACCACCAGCCCGGCCAGCAGCGCCCTTCCCTCCCGCGGCGCTCCCATGCTCTTGGCGCGGTCCCGGTGGCAACCATTCGCGCCAGGTTCCGCTCGTACTGCTCGACGCCGATATGGGCCGGCAGCACGTCCTCGATGTGCACCAGCCACTCCCCGCGCTCCAGCCCCCGCTCCCGGCCGCTGTGGGAACGGTCAGACCTGCACCGGGCGGGGTCGCTGCGGCTGCGCCCGTAGGAGTAGGTGCCGGCATGCGCCGGGTTGCGCAGCATGCTGATCAGCCCCTGCTGGTGCGACGACCGCTCGGCCGGCCACGCAAGCCGCTCGGCTGGGGAACCCCCAGCCGAGCGGCTGCTCAGCCTGCTCGCGGTCCGGTCAAACCGGCCACATGTGGTGACGGGTCCTCAAGGGCGGTGTCACGACATACACACCATCTCGAGATACACACGTACCACGTTGTCCCGCACCGTCTGCACATCCACATAGACGGTGCTGTCGCAGGTCGCGGTTGTGATGTTGTACCGTCCCGAATCGACCGTGACGCCCTTGGGGATGGTCTGCCACAGCCCCTTGTCGCCGGAGGATTCGATCGGAACCAGTTCCACTTCGCCCCCGCTGGAGGACTCGAGGAACGGCACCAGGTCGGCCCTGTCGATCTCGAACTGCATCTCTCCGGCAGAACCCGACCAGTCGTCCTGATCGCAGAACTTCACATCCTCGGCCCGCTCGGGAAGGACCAGCCGGTAGGTGTTCAGGGTGTCCTTGAGGGACTTGCCCCGCGCACACCTGGTGAACATCCGTGAGTCATCGGCGGCTTGTGGAACGGTCACAGTCACTGCCTCAAACATCGAGTACACAATGCCCGACATCGCGAGCAGGCCCAGCAGCAGTATCCCTGCTACGGTCATTCCTCGCCCTCTGCGACTACCCATGTCCTCCCCCGCAGCTAGAAGTAGTGCATGGTACTGGTTCCGGCCATGTCATATTCCTGTGCCCATCCATGCTCATGTAGGTCGACGAACTGCCCGAGGTCGATCTCCTTGCCCGTCCCGAACGGGTCAGGCGCGGTCTTCCCCCGGTCGAAGTTCCAGTTCTTGAAGAGGTCCACCTGGTACCGCGTCCGCGCTTCACCTCCGGCGCTTATGGTGACGGATCCGGTGACCCGGAACTTCACACTGCCGATGGCGTTCTTGGCGTCGAAACGCCGGAACTTCGTCTTCAGCCACCCACTGTCGCCGGAGAACGAACACGTACCGCCGCCTGCGCACTGGCTTTTCGAGTACGACTCCCAGCGATTCAGCTCCTTCTTAAGGCCGGGGCTCAGGCCCTCGTCCTCAAGAAGGTTGTCCACGGTCTTGCTCTGCAGCGTGTAGGTGTCGCCGCTCTGCTCCCGGTAGCGATTCCAGAGGTCGCACGACAACTGCAGACCGGCCCAGCACGCTCCCTCGGTGAAGCTGTTGTACAGGCTCATTGTCTGGGTAAGCCCGTAGTTGAACCAGTCCTTCCAGCTGGACTTGGAGTCGAACAGCGCGACGTCGTGCGGAGTGTTCGGCGAAGAGCCAGCTTCGTCGTCCTTCGGGATCGGCGAGGACTTAACCTCCCAGCCGGTCGACGTCATACGGCAGCCCACACCCGGATCGTCACAGTAGTCGGGACGGTGTCCGTCCAGTTCGACCCTGCTGATGGGGTTGCCGCCGGTGAAGGCGTACCGGTTGCCGGTCATGGGGTCGGTGCCGAGTCCCATGTCGGCGAGGGCGCCGTTGTACATGTCTCGGGTGGTGAAGCGGTTGAGGCCCGGATTGTAGTCGCGGAAGCCCATGTCGTACGTACCGGACTGGGCGTCCCAGCGCTTGGCGTTGAAGCGGTACGGGTTGTACTCCTCCTTGTCCGGCTGGCCGGCCCCGGGCTTGTCGATGCCAGTGAACTCCGAGTCGTCGTCCTTGCCGTAGGCGGTGTAGCCGTACGTGGCCTTCGAGTCGCCGTTCTTGTCCGTCAAGGTTTCGACGTCGGAGTGGCTGTTGTAGCCGTAGAAGCCGTCCTCGGTCGTGCCGTCGGCGTTGTGCTTGCTCTGCGACAGGCGCTCGCCCCACGGGCTGTACTGGTAAGACTTGGTCAGCTCGCCGGAGACCTTCTCGTCCAGTACCTCATTGGAGAGGCCCAGGTACGCGAAGTCCGTTGTCTTGCCGTCCGTCGTCTTCGATGCGGTGCGGTCGAGCGGGTCGAAGGTGTACTTCGTCGACTTCAGTACACCGGTGTCGTCCATCTTCTGGGACTCCACGACGTGGTCGAAGCCGTCGTACACGCTTCGCTCTATGACCTTGCCGCCCGAGGTGACCGAGTCCTGGCGGCCGAACGGGTCGTAGTTGTAGTTCGCCGTCGTACCGCCGGTGGTGGCCGTCAGCAGGCGGTTGCGGTCGTAGTTGTAGGTCGTGGACGTGCCCTTGACGGTCTGGCTGATGACGTTGGCGTTGTCGTCGTGGACGTAGGTTTCCGTGCCGGCTCCCGTGCCGGTCTTGACCGACTTGGCGAGCCGCTCGACGGGGTCGTAGGTGTAGTCCGTCGTCGACGACAGGTACGCGGCATGGTCGTCGGCGTTCATCTTCTTCGCCACGTCCTGCGTCTTGTTCCCGTTCGGGTCGTAGGCGTAGGTGTGGGAGGAGACGAGCGTGCCGTTCGGTTTCTTCTCGCTTGTGGACTTCAGCGCACTGTCCAAGTAGTACGTGTAGTCGACGGTGTTGCTGTTGGCCTTGGTCTCTTTCAGTTTCTGGCCGCGGTCGGTGTACGTGTACGACGTGATCTTCGGCGAGGCATCGGTCGCCGTCTTGCCGACCGAGACCGTCTTGACCATCTCGCGCAGGTCGTAGGTGTACGTGGAGAACTGGTCGGGGTGTGTGATCGTCTCGGGCTGCCCGTTGGCGTCGTAGGTGTAGGAGGTGGCCTTCTTCTCCTGGCCGACGAGCGCTTCGGTGACCTTCTGGACCTGGTTCAGGCCGGTGTAGGCGACCGTGTAGGCGTCGATCTTGGCGCCGGACGAGGTGTCGTCGATCGAGGTGAGGTTGCCGTTGACGTCGTAGGCGTAGGCGAAGGTCTTCTTCTCGCTGTCCGTCTCACCGCTCGTGTCCCGGACCAGCTTGACCGCGTCCGCGACCGCGACGCCTGTGCTGTTCTGGTCCAGCTTCAGCTTGGCGTCCTCGCCCTGCTTCAGGCTGTACGAGCCCAGCGACACCCAGGTTCCGGTGGTGGCGTTCTGGTCCTTCGTCACCGACGGCTCGGTCGTTGTGCCGTGGGTGAGCGTGTACTTCGCCGTCGTCGCGGCGCCGGTCGCCTTCGGGAACTTCACATACGCGCTGTAGGTGCCGTCCTTGGGGATGTTGAGTGTCCAGTTGAAGGCGTCCGTGCCGGTGCCGGCCGCGTGGGTGCGGTGGTCGTAGCCCTGCTGCCCAGCGATGTCCCCCTTCGTCCACGTGCCGGTGGACGAGGTGTTCTGGGTGTCGGAGTTGTCCACGAGGACGACCGACTTGCCGACGGGGACGCCGTCGTCCGACTTGGACTTCAGCTTGCCGTCGGGGTAGTACGACCAGCTCATGGTGCGGTCCGAGGAGCCGCCCGCTGAGGTCAGCGTGCGCTTGGTCTGCTGGCCCAGCTCGTTGTAGTCGTAGTCGGCGGCGATGTCCCAGGGGTCGGTGGACTTCTTCGTCCAGCCGTTGTCGAAGTAGTCATAGACGGTGTCGTTGCGAACCGTCTGCCCCTCCGACGGCGGCAGTGAGGTCCTGGAAACCCGGCCCACTGCGTCGTAGAACGTCTGGGTGTAGACGTTCGGGCTGTTGTAGCGGGTGTCTGCCGGGTCGTACGGCTGGAACTGCTTCACCGGCCGGTTCAGCACGTCGTACTCGGTCCGGGCAGCGAAGTCATCGGCACTGGCCGTGTCCACACCTCGCGGCGTGATCACCTTGGTGGTGTTGCCGACCTGGTCGTACTCATACTTCGTCGTCCGGTACGTGATCGACGTGGTGCCGTCGTGCGGGACCTTGACCTGCGTCTGCTTGCCGCGCTCGTCGTAGGTGATCTCGGTGGTGTTGTTCTCGGCGTCCGTCGTCGAGACGACCAGCGAGTCCTTGTCGTAGGAACGCTTGGTGGTCTTGCCTGCGGCGTCCGTGACCTGCGTGACCCGATGGTTCAGGTCATAGGCGGTCTTGCTGGTGTAGTCGCTCGTGTCAGCCGTCGCGTTCTTCTTCGGGTCGATGACCGTGACCACGTTGCCGACGGAGTCGTACTCGTACGACAGCTTGTCCCCGACGGCGCTGACCACCGAGGCGAGCTGATAGATCTCGTCGTAGGTGTTGGTCGTCCTGAAGTCGTTCGGGTCCGCGGTGGTCAGCGTGCCCCTGGGCTCGACAGTGGCGGTGACGTTGCCGACCTTGTCGTACGTGTACGTCGACTTCCGCTCGTCCGACGTCGTCGTGTCCTTGGGGGCCGTGGCCTCCTTGACCTGGTCCGCGGCGTCATAGACAGCCGTCGACACCGCGCCGTTGGGAGAGGTGGTGGTCGTGACGTTGTTGTTGGCGTCGTAGACCGGGGCAGGCGTGGTGATCAGCACACCCGCGGTCTGGTCCTTCGGTACCGTGCTGACCAGCGGACGCCCGTAGGTGTCGTAGGTCTGCGTGGTCTTCTTGCCCAGCGCGTCCGTGACCTCGCGGACCTGGCCCCGCTCGTCGTACACGAACGCCGTCGACTTCTGCAGCGCGTCCGTGATCGTCGCCGGGTAACCGGTCGGGCCGAAGCCGCTGTTCGCCGTGGCGTTGCCATTGGCGTCGGTGACCTTGGTCATCTGGCCGTAGGCGTCGTAGTCGTACTTCGTCGTGTAGTCGCCTGCCGTCGTGGTGGCGACGCCCTTCGGGTCGGTGACCGTCTTCAGGTTGCCGAACGTGTCGTAGCCGAACTGCCACGTACGACCCTCGGGCGACTTCTTCTGGAAGAGGTCGGCGATGTAGCCGTTCAGACCCGTCTGGTACGTGAAGGTCGCCGCTTCGGTGCTCTTCTTGTTGGCCTCGGCGTCCTTCTGCTCGAGCGGATAGCCGGTCTTCGCGTCGTAGACGTACGTCGTGACCGCCCCGTTGGGCTCCTCAAGACGCGTCACATTGTTGTCCGCGTCCCAGTTCAGCTTGGTCGCCTGCGACTTGGCGTTGGTGATCTGGGTGGCGCGGCCGTAGCCGTCCGTGACGTAGGTGGTGGCGTGGTCCTCGGCGTCCGTGGTCTTCGTCTGGATCGTCGAACCGGACGTGCCGTCGGGGTCGACGTAGTCGAAGACCGTGGTGCCGCCGAGCCGGTCCGTGATCTTCTTGGCCCGCCAGTGGAACTTGGGGTCGTCGCCGTCCTTCGGGGCGTAGTAGTCCAGCGATGTCGCGTTGCCCCGCGGGTCGGTGACCTTGACCAGCTTGACGTTCTTGTTGCCCTGCGTGGCGTCGTAGGTGAACTTGAATACCTTCGGCTGGGTCGATCCGTCACCGTCGGTCAGCTCGCTCAGCAGGCCCTTGTCGCTGTAGACGAACGACACCTTGCGGCCCGATATGTCAGTCATCGACTTCACGTGGTCGATGATCTTCGGGTTGGTGAGGTTGGTGCCCGTCTGCTTTGCGCCCGTGTCGTCGATGTACGAGTACGACTGACCCTTGGCGTAGTAGTCGATCGTGAGCGACTGGCGGCCGGCCGGGTCGGTGATGTACCGGAGCAGTTTGGCGCGCTTGTTGCCGGAGGTGAGGGACTCGTATGTGTAGGTCTGCGTGTTGCCGTTCTTGTCGACGATGGACGTGATGTGGCCGGAGCAGTTGAACCAGAACGCCGTCCGGTCGGGCCGGGTCAGCTTCCAGGCCCGCGGGTCACCGTCCTTGTCCGGGGTGCACTGCACACCTACCGTCTGCTCCAGCAGGTAGTGCACGCCCGCCGGGGCCTTCCAGGTGCCGTCGGGCTGCTTGCGGAAGACGTGCGAGGTGCCGTCGCCATCCGGCAGTGTCACCTCGGTCGGGTTCGGATTCGGATGGAAGTCGAGCGCCATGCCGAGCCGCACGGGAGCGGCCGCCTGGCCTGCCCAACCCTGACCGAGGACGGTGTCCGAAGTATCCAGCGAGTTGTAGCTCAGCCGGGCGAAGGTCGACAGACCCCGACCCGGGTTGTTGAAGATGTTGTACGACCAGACGTTGTTGCCGGCGTGGACGTTGTTCATGACCGTCGAACCAGCGCCTGTGTTTTTGCCGGTGTACGAGTAGAACTTCTCCAGACCGAGCTGGTCCGAGGTCGGGTCCTCGACCGCGACACGCATCG
The DNA here is from genome assembly GCF_048270745.1 of Streptomyces sp. NPDC056231. Classification (NCBI taxonomy): domain Bacteria; kingdom Bacillati; phylum Actinomycetota; class Actinomycetes; order Kitasatosporales; family Streptomycetaceae; genus Streptomyces; species Streptomyces sp. NPDC056231. The sequence continues at coordinate 13,028 of NZ_JBLVKW010000051.1, forward strand.
CGCCGCCAGGGATGCCGTCGGACTCGGAGAGCCACTTGCCCGTGACCTTGTTGTAAACGTCCCAGGTCAGGATGTACTCGGTGCGCTTGTTGCCCCCGTCCGAGTTGATCGGGGCCTTCACCTGAGCATTGACCCAGGTCGTCTCGGACGGGCTGAGCCGGGACTCCTCCATGCCACCGTTGAACGACGACTGCAGCGGGCTGCCACCATTGACCGGTGTGCCGTCGGGCAGCGACCAACGGTACGAGAGGGCGTAGTCCGCGATCTTCCACAGGGATGAAGAGGTGTTGGTCAGCTGGACCGTTGTGGTGTAGGTGTCGCCTGGGATCATACGGGAAGGCACTTGGTCGGCGAAGTACGTCTTCGAAGTGTCGGTGTAGGTCAGCGACAGTCGCGGGCGCAGCTGGGGTTCTGCCGCCTCGGTGGAAAGGAACGTGGTCGTCTCCTGCGGCCCCGTCGTCGTCTCGTCCTTCAGCTTGATCAGGACGGACTTGTTGCCCGCAGGGTCCGAGACCCAGCTCTGCGCCAGCGATGTGACGGGCCAGGAGCGCCAACCGTTCTCATTGGAGGTGGTGGCGTACTGCTCCGAGATCAGGGCACCAAAGTCCCCTCCCGCGGTTGTCCAGTTGGTGGCCGCGTCAGCCTTGGTCCAGGTCGCGGTGGCCTCGTCGAAGTCCTTGTTCAGTGGACGGGCCTCGAAGCCTGCCTTGGTGGTGTAACTGGTGGTCGAGCCGGCCCACAGGTCCACCCCGGCATCGGTCAGCTTGGCCGTTGCCGGCATGCTCGGGATGACCGGGAACTTGAGAAGAGCGCGGGTCTTGCCGAGCGCGGTGGAGTTGTTGCCCACCTGAAGCCACTTCTGCCCGACACCGCCGACGCTGATGGTGTCGTGCGCAGTGGTCGATTCGGTCGACGAGAGGGTCGTGTCCGAGACAGCTGAGACGATCTTCGTGGTATGGGCGTAGCGCGGGGTGATGACCTTCTGCGTCGGCGCCGTGATGAGCTGACCGTCCTGGGTTTTCACCACCACCATGTAGTAATAGATCTTGGTGCCGTCCTCCGCACTGTTGTGGCTGGGGGTAGCGGAGGAGTCGGTGTACCTGGTTGTTGTCGGGGACAGCGGAGCAACGAGTGTGTCCGTCGTCGGCGTGAACTGCGGCGACGTGCCTCGGTGCACCTGGTACTCGACGATGTCGTCGCCGGTCGCGGTCGAGGGGTCGGCGTAGGACGACCAGGACAGCTCCGCGCCGGTGTCGTGAATCGTGGTGGGTGCGGCGAGGCTGACCCCCGGACGCCCGTAGGTGATCGTCAGCCGGGGGTAGACGGCCGTCTCCTCGTCGTGGAAGTACGGCCGTTTGCCGGCCTCCGAGGAGACATAGCTCGGCCCACCCTTGCCGAGTACGGACTCGTCGGCCGCCTTCAGGACGAAGCCGTAGTTGGCGTAGGTGCCGTTGACCCAGGACTGGACGGTGTCCGTGACGGAGAAGTTGTGCCACGCGTTCTGAGTGGCGTTGGCGCCCTTCGTCACCGTGGCAGCCTTGGTGAAGCGCACCGAGTCGGCGATGGTCCGCTTGGTGGAGTCACCCGTGTCGCCGAGAACGACCTTGCCTACCGTACCGGCGGCGAAGGAGTGTGAACCGAGCTTCGTCCACACACCGGTGGTGCCCGTGGTCTGGTTGACCGTGTAGGGCGCGGTTCCGCCGTTGTATGTCACCGTGTACGGCGCCACAGTGGTGGCATCGGCGGTGCCGGCGTGGTGCACGTCCACGGTGTAGGTGCCGGACTCGGGCAGCTTGGGCTGCCAGGTGTACGACTCGCCGGTGGCGGTGTTCTTGTTGTAGACGTAGTCGTTACCGGTGTTGATATTGCCGGTGGTCACCACACGGGGCCACTCACCGACGGCCGCCGTAGTGCCGGTGTCGCCGTCGTCCACGGTGACCGAGGTGCCGGAGAGCTCGCCGGTGATGCTTTGGGCGGTGTTCCACGTGGCCTTGGTCTCGTCCCAGGCTGCGGTGGCCCGGTGCGCCTCAACGACAACGCTATTGGCGTTGGTGGTGTGCGTCTTGTCGTAGTACAGGCTGAGCTGCGCCGAGTCGATCTTCGTCTTGGCCGGGATCGAAGCGACTGGGAACTGCACGAGCGACCGGACAGTGCCAAACGCGTTGGTACCGACGTTCAGCGGATAGCGGGTGCCCGCCCCGTCGTTGTCGTCGTAGTTCCAGGTCGGCGCCTGCGACGCGATCATGGTGTCCTGAACGCCATCCGCCTCCTCCCGGACACGGATGGTCGGGTCGACAGCGACCGGATACTGCCTCTCAGGCGCGGCCAGCCACTTGGCATCGGGCACGACCGTCAGCCGCCAGCCCTTGCCGTCCTTGACCAGTTGCTGGCGGACAGCGTCACTGTGCGCCTTCTTGGCGTCCGTCATGAAAGGGGCCGGGACGGTGAGTACGGGGTGCTTGGAATACTCCCCGAAGAAATCGATCGAGCCGTCCTTGCGCAGCTTGGGCGTGAGGCCATCGCTCTCCAGCGTGAAGGTGAACTTCGTCGGCCCAGTGGGGCGTTCGCCGAGCACGATGTCCTCCTTCACCTCCCCGGGGCGCACCTGGTAGACGAGGTCGGCCTTGCCGACGGCATCGTCGTAGCGGACAGTCGCCCCCTTGACCTGGGGCTTCAGCTTCGCTGCGCCAGCCTTGAGCCCGATGGTGACGGACTGTCCAGTCGGCGCCTCGAACCGCATGACACGGTCTGAGGTGGTGCCGAACCAGCTCCGGCCAGTGTTGCTGGTGTTGGCGAAGTCGTACCCGGCACGGCCGGACCGGCCGACCGTCGTGTCGATCGGCTTCCAGTCCTTGCCAACCCGGTATGCCGTCGCGCGCGCCGATATCTCGGCCTCTACCCGACCGTCCGAGAGCTGCCAGTAGCGCGAGTTGGCGGTGCGCTTTCCCGTCAGCTCCTTCACACGCTTGACCTTGGCCGCCTTCTTCCCCTTGGCCAGACGCTGCCGTTGCGGAATATCGGTCTGAGCCGAGTGGCCGGGATTGTCGCCGCCTTCCTCCTCATCGGCGAACCAGCCCTTGACGGTGTCGAACAAGCCGGGACCGTCATCCCCCGACTCGCCTGCTCTAGCGGCGAATGCCGGAGTCTGCAGCAGCGGGCTGCATAGAACCCCAGCCACTACGACGGCCAGTAACCGTCTGGATCGAGAAACCACGAAGAATTCTCCCTGTTCCCATTCGCTGCGCCCCGAATGAGCGCAGCGGAACGAGCCGTCCTGCAGCTACGCGAGACGACCCGTGCGCCAGACCAGGAAGGCCCAATGCACCGCATGGGGCGGCTCGTTGAGTGACCATCCAGGCCGGGCCGCGCGATTCTTAAGGGGGCGTCACACCCGTGTCAAGCAGGAGGCCAAGGCGCCATATCACGTAATATTTGCCATATAGCCTCGCAATTCTCGCGTACTGCGAAGACTGTTCTGATTGCCCCAATTGTGAATGGGGTGGATCCCCCCGTGTCAATCCGGTATAACCAGCTGTCTTTTCATCAGGAGCATCAGGAGAATGGCAGGCCATGACCCCCACCGAACGGACAGCTCAGGAATCCACGAAAGCGGAAGACGCTGCCACGGAGGAGTGTTCCGAGGCGAGCACCCCGGTCGAACGGATGCGCTCGCCCTTCCGCTTGCTTCTACTTGGCGGGGTTGCCCTGCTGGCGATTTCGGCAGTGGCCATCGCCTTGGTCTCGAACTTTGGCGAAAAAAAGAGGAAGGAAGCGAAGGTCCCGGCATACGACGTTACCTACACCGTCACCGGTACCACAAACGTCAGCGTCTCAGTACAGAAGGGTGGCGGGGTGGCCCTTCCCGGCGGCGAAATCTCCCCCTCCAAGCTGCCCTGGACCAAGCACATCGCCATGCCGGCGGATGGTACGCCCCCGACAATGGACATCCTTCTCGGCGAGAAGGGCGGCCATGCCGAGTGCACCCTCATCATTCGCGGCCGTCTTGCCTCCCGCTCCGTGGCTGAGGGCACCTTCGGCCGGGCGACCTGCAGCGCCGAGGCGCCGACCACGGCTCCGTCCACCGCCCCGTGACGCCTGCAGCCTGACTCGCGCCCCCCCTTTGGGGTGTGTGAATACAGTCACACCGGCAGCCAGTCCGGCCACCACGGCGGCCTGCGCCCGCGCGCCTTCCCGGCCTGGGGCATCACCGACGTCGGTATCGGCACTCTGCGGTCCGAGGTCCACCGCGGGGACTGTTTCGCCGCCGGGAAGCAGCTGCGGGCCATCAGCCGGGACCAGGCCCTCGCCGCCCTCGCCGACGGAATTCAGGCCTGCGAGGTGTGTCGGCCGGACCTGGTGCTCGGCGCGCTGTGATCAGTGCCTGGTTGCAGCATGAAAGTTGTGGAACTCCCGATCAGCGTGGCGCTGGCCCGTGCCGTACCGGTACTGCCGGACGGGCCGGGCTGGTGGTACGAGCCGAAATTATGGACAGGGTTTTGTGGTGTCCGGTGTCCGGCCAGTCAGGCTGAGTAAACCCTCCAGTATTGAGACCGTGCACGATCTGGTGTCAGCGGCGGCTGTTACGGTCCGGCCATGACACGCCCCGACCACGTACTTGCTGTCTTGCGCCGGAATCCTGATCTGGTGAGGCTGGCTGCGGGATCCTTTGATTTTGATCTTGACCGGGCCGAGCACGGGGGAAGAGGTCCGTCTGGCGAGCGGAGCGCCGCTGAGGGCCGTGGCGGGTGACGACACCGGTGGAACCTATTTCATATGTGCCGACGGGGCTGTGCTGTACGCGAGCTCCGAGGATGAAGCGGGCCTCATCGGCGCCAGCATGGACGAGGCTCTGGAGATCCTCTTCGGTCTGCCGGGCTGGCACGACTACGCCGAACTCGATCTCGTGGCCGATGACGAAGCGCTGGAGGCGGTGTTCAACCGGACCGAAGACGAGATTCGGGACTCTTACGGCCCTGAGCTGGACGCCGATCGCAGCATGCTGCTCAGCGGGTTGGGTCTGCGCGAGCTCTCCAGGAGGGAGCTGCTGCGCAGGCTCCAGGAGTCCCTTCTGCGGACCGAGCCGGAGTTCCTGCTGGTGAACGCGGACGAAGGCTGCGCGTACGCGTTGCTGGACCGTCTTCGGCGCCCGCCGCTCTGGCAGGCGGTTCTCGCTCCCGGCCGGGCCGATCTGGCCCGGATGAGGGCGGACCGCGACTGCTGGGACGCGATTGCGGGCGATCCGGTACGGCGGGCCACCGTCCTGCGCGCAGCCCAGTACGACCGGCAGCCGGCCGACCTGCAGCTTCTGCGCATACTCCTGCGACAGGAAGTCCGCCGCGGCCCCACCGAAGAACTCCGCCTCGCCGCGGTCCTGGTCGCCCTGCACGGTGAGACGCAGGACCACGCTCTGCTGCGGTCTCTGCGGGAGTCCGACCCCGATTTCTACTTCCTGCTCGGCGGTTTCCCCGATTCCGCACGGGCCCTCACCCAGTGGGCGGCCGACTGGGATGAGTCGAACTACGGCCAGGATCCCCACGACGAATACGACCTCACCTGGACGGCGCTGGCCCGCCGCCAGGGGCAGACCGAGCTGGCCCGCGCCGCGCTCATACGCATCCTCGATGACACAGGCCCGCGTGATGGGGCCCTGCTCGGGTCTCTCGCCAACGAGCTCAAAGCCCTGGGGGATCTCGGGCAGGCGATCCGGGCGCGCAGCCTGCACGCGTCCCTGCAGGACGACGCCGACACGCGCGGCTCGGCCCTGGGCAACCTCGCCTCTTCGCAACGCCGCCACGGCGAGGTGGAGGCAGCCTGGCAGTCCCTTCAACGGGCGGTCACGCTACTTGACGGCCCGCCGCCACTGCCGCCTACCAATCAGCTGGCGCTCGATCTTGATCTAACGAAACCGTCCTGTCAGACCTTCACTTGGCGGGAGCTCGGCCTGGGGGTGAGGGTCACCGAGGAACACTTCCTCATCACACAGGCCGCTGTGCCGCTCGGTCTACACGAGGTGGCCCAGGCAGCACTCCGGTCGGGGATAACCATGCTCGACGGCCTTGCTCACCCCACCGAGAATCTGCGCCAGGCCGCAGAGGCTGCGCAGACGCTTGCAGCACCCCGGCCCGCCTGAGAATCGCCCTCTTCTACGGGTGTCGGCCGGTGGCGGGTCGTCACCTCGCACTGGATGGATCTGGCCACTGCCGGGATGGAGCTGCTCCCGGGGACGGTCCTCGATGGGGTTATGTGACCTGTACCGGTGTCTCAGACCCCGGATGTCTCAGGTGGCGCTGGGGCACGATGCGTTCGCCACCGAAGGTTCGGGAGCCGAAGGAGTAATAGGGCCGCGGCCGTCTGCGCGGCACAGATAGCCTGCGCCAATGAAGGGGATTCAGCGGGCCGCCGGCGTGATCGTCGGCTCAGCGGTGGGTGACGCACTGGGTGGCCCCTTCGAGTTCGGTACCCAGGGAGCGTTCTCCGCGCGGTTTCCCGCGCCTGGTGCCGGTGACGAGATGTGCGGAGGCGGTGGCTGGGATCCCGGCGAGGCGACCGACGACACGCAGATGGCCATCCTGGTCGCGGAGTCGCTGCTGGAGCGGGGCGGCCTGGATCTGCCGGACATCTTCGGCCGCTTCCAGCGGTGGGCAGCGTCAGAACCGAAGGACATCGGCTTGCAGACCGAAGACGTCCTGACCAACGGCATGCCCTGGGACCTCGCCGCCGCGATCCATTTCCAGGTCAACCAGCGAGCAGCGGGAAACGGCTCCTTGATGCGGGCATCGACCTCCGCGGTCCACTTCGCGGCCGCCGGCCAAGAAGCCACCATGGACGCGGCCCGCCGGATCGCTGCCCTCACCCACGGTGACCGTGCGGCCTGGGAAGGCACCGCGATCTTCCACGAACTCATCCGCGTCACGTTTGAGGACACCGACCCCCGCGCCGCGCTCCCGGACATCCTGGCTCATGTCCACCCCGACCACCGCGGCCGTTACGCCACCGTCCTCGCGCCCGACTGGCACCCCGATCAGGCAACCGAGTTCAACGGTGCCGTCTGGCCCTGCCTGGGCTCCGCCGTCTGGGCCCTACGGACCACCGACAGCTTCGAAGACGCGATACGCGCGGCGATCGACCTCGGCGGTGACACGGACACCGTCGCCGCGGTGACCGGAGGCCTCGCGGGGGCGTACTACGGGCTGGATGCAATCCCCGCCCGCTGGACCCAGCCGCTCCATGTCCCCCTCCCAGGATTCGACGGACGGGTGCTGCACCTAGCAGATCTGCTCCACCTTGCACACCGCCTCGGAGGCTGAACCGGGTGCTGCTCCGCACTCTCCACGAACTCCGGCGCTCAACTGCCGCGCACCGGGCGACCAGCCACCCGGGCACGGCAGTTCCGGCACGCGTGCGCGCCGCCGGGGCCGTATCGGTGAATGGGAGCTGCGCAGCCGGCGCACGGGCCGATGTTCCACTCGGCGCACCCGTAGAGGGCCCCGGCTTCCCGGCGTTGCTGAGGAAAGGCCCGCGCGCTGGCCGCCCGGTACCCGGCCTCGTACGCCTGCTGGGATCTGGTGCAGCACCCCGATCCGGCGATCGGCGACACCCGCCCCCTCCCCTACACGCAGCGGCGCGCCCTGCTCCTGGAACTGCTCGCGAAGGTCGGCCCGCCGATCCAGCCTCTTCCAGCGACCGACGACCGGGATGTGGCGGAGCACTGGTACGAGGCACTCCAGGCGCAGGGCCTTGAAGGAGTGTTGTAGCGAGGCCTCGGCATTGACCGTCTGACCATTCGGGGCAGGGTAGGACTCAGCTTGGTCCTTGAGATCGATCGCCCGACGACTCGTGGCCAACCATCCAGCAACGCTACGTAGAGTTCGGTCGTGACCAAAGCAAAGGGGCGGTGGCCCAAGCTCGATCCAGATCAGGGCGTCGAGGACGCGACGCTACTGATTCTGGAATGGCTCGGTGAGCAGGGTGTAGGGGCAATGATCCGGGTCGACGCGGAGCGACTGCGGGAAGGTCGACCGGCCTGGACCTTCGCCGCTGGTGGTGGACCGTTGTCTGGCGGGATGAGAGCCGATGGAGCCTCAGCCGCAGAGTGCATGGGTAGAGCCCTGCTCCAGCTGCGAGAGGCCGGTCTGGCCGTACCTTTCTGAGCCAGGGCCGCTGACTCGCAGCCTTGAACACGTCCCGAACATGGTTGCTCGGACCACATCGGATGGCTCATCGGCGCGGGTCAGCGAAGGCCAGACGAGCCGGAGATCGCCGCTGCGACCGACGCCGGACGGTAGGTCCAGTCCGTGGGTCGACGGGTCCCTTTGCCTGCCTTCTAGGCTGACGCCATGGACAACGGGCTCGCTCACGAGGGAAGCGCCTTCATAAACTTTCGACGCTACATCCCGGATGCGAAGGAGCACGGGTTTCGGTGGGTCGACATCAAGCAGCTCCGTTTCTCTGCGGGGTCCGTGGATGATGGAGGGCTGCTTGCAGCACTGATTGAGCATGAGCAGTTCCGGGATGACTATGCAGGTGGTGGAGTGATGCCGGAGGGACCCCGGCACGGTCCGTATTGGCTGCGGTTGATCACCCCCGACCTCTACGAGCCCGTCAGCCAGGAGAGGGCCGTGCAGATCCTGCGGGAGTGGGTGGATCCGCTCTGGGACGTGCCCACCGAGCTGGAGGCCGTTTTACAGCGGGAGGTGTTCGACCGCCTGGCTGCAGCCGATGGGATCTACTACCTCGGCGAGCTCGGTGATGAGGTGCTTCACGACTGGGGACGTGTACACGACTACTTCCACGAGTTCGTGCTCATCGACCGCTCGGCTGGGCAAATCACCCTCATTGTCGCGGCCGACGACTGAGCCAACCACCAGGGCACCCGCCCCTAGTCACCCATGAACCACAAGTAGCTGCCGGTGTCGCCGCACACGTTTCAAGAAGTTCGGCAAGGTCGAGCAAAACGACAAGAACGCCGCCAAATCCCGCGCATACCCGAACTGCGTCGCCACCGACTTCGCTCGCTGAGCCCGGCTAGACGTGCGGGAAGATGCAGGTGAGGACAAACTCGGCTGACCGCGCTGCCCGAAGTCGTGACCGCACACCAGCTGCGGCTGCAGCTGGAGCGGCGGCTGGTACAACCTCGGCCTCGTGCTCCAGGAACTGCGGCGCTTCGAGGAAGCCCTCAACGCCCAGCAAACCGCCCGCGACCGCCACCAACAGACCAGCGACACCCACGGCGAAGCCACCGCCCGGAACAACCTCGGCCTCGTGCTCCAGAAACTGCAGCGCTACAAAGAAGCCCTCGACGCCCACCGTATCGATCTCACTCATTGCCAGCTGATCGGCGACACCCACGGCGAAGCTGGCGCCTGGAACAACCTCGGCCTCGTGTTCAAGGAACTGCGGCGCTACGAAGAAGGGGGTTCCCCCGGGGAAGTCCCGACAACGGCTGGCCCAGCCCGGCGGTGATCCGCGCCATGCAGAAGGCTGGCGACGCCATGCTGGATGAGCTGGCCCGGTACGAGAGCGACGCGGCGCAGCCTCTGTGTCTCGCTGCAGCAGAGGAGGACCGGCTCATCCGGCTGTGCCATGTCGCCTCCAGCTTCGAGGCGGGCGGCTACAACGCGACGGTGTCCATGGCCGGGAACCTACGGCAGGCGCTCGGGAACGACCCCGACGGGTGTGGTTCCCGCGTCCCGCCGACAGGGACGTGATTGTCATGCGTCGGCTGGTTCCGGTTGAGGCGGCCATACTGTCCATTGGCGCTGGTCGGCGACGAACCGCTCAGCGTGCTCGCGGCGCGGCGGCCTGGCCCACTGGCCCCATCTCCTCCCCGCCTGAGCCGAACCCCGGCCACGGCGCGGCCCGAAATCCCAGCCCCGCGGCCACAAGTCACTCACGGCCCGGTGAACGACTCGAGGGCCACTCACCGGCGAATGCCCTGAGCTGCTCCCGTTGCCGTTCTTCCTCCGCGATGTGGTCGTCGAGTACGGCCTCGTCGAGGTACGGAGCGACGGCGGCGAGGACCAGGCGCTGAAGCTCGGTCGGGTCGAGCGCTTCGACCTCCCACTGCACCGGCCGGCCGGGGTCGAGTCCGTATCGGCGCGCGAGCCCTGCCCAACGCGGGTCACCAGCCTTCCCCGCAGCTGCGGGCAGTTCGTGCTCGCGTACCTGGTCGTGCGTGAGCAGGACACGCTCCACGTGGCTCCAGCAGGCCGTACGGGCCACCCAGTCCCGCTTGATGTCCGCGCCCGAGGCGTCGAAATCGCCGACGTTTCTCCGGCGCGCCGCGAGCGTGCGGTTCGACAACACGCAGCTCAGAAGCGGTCGACACGACCATAGCGGTTGCAACAGGTGTGGTGCATGGAGGAGTCGGGGGGTTCACTCAGACAGTGATCGTTCGTCGCTGAGCACCCGATTGCAAAGCCGGACTGCCGATGGTGGCGTTGGCAGGTCGCGAGCTGTTTAGTCAGTGCTCATGTAGTCCAGCCGCAGCGCGCCGTCGCGAGAACCGGTAGCGAGCACTGCCGTGCCGTCAGGGCGGAGCGCCGCAGTGGCGGCGTATCCGGGATGAGGCAGCGCGAGTTGCTCGCCGGTCAGTGCGTTCCACTGGCGGACGGTGTCGTCGTCGTATGCCACGATCACGCGGGGTGAGCCGGCGACCGGAACGACGGAGGTGGTGTGCGGAAACCGGTCGCCAGTGGGTATGGGCGGACCGAACGCTTTGCCGGTGGCTGCGTCCCACCGGTGGATCGCATGTTCGTCGTCGTGCGCCACCAGGAGCACCCGTCGGTCTGGAAGTCGGCACGAGGAAAGGTTGAAGACGCGGCCATCGGCGCTGACTGGCAGCGGCTCGCCGACGGATTCGCCGGTCTCGGCGTGCCAGCGGCGCACGGTGTCGTCCTCGCCGCCGGTGACCACCAGCGGTGTGCCGTCCGGCAGGTTGAGGGTCGTGAGGGTGATGACGTAGCCGCGGTTGCACTCCCAGGCCGGTCCGTCTGGTTCGCCGGTGGCCGCATCCCAGCGGTGGAGATGGCCGTCGATGCCCGCCCCGAGAAACACTGTCCGCCCGCTCGCGGATATCCCTGTGGTGACCTGCCAGATCGTCGTTGTGTCGTCGACCCGGCCCAAGGACTGTCCCGTTGCAGCGTCCCAGCGGTGCAGTCCGTCCGGGGCCGACGTCGCCAGGATCAGCCGGCCATCCGGCAGGTGCGCGAGGGCGCCGTTGTGCCTACCAGTACTCCTACCGCGACCGCACCACGTACCGCGTCGCGTGGTCGGGCTACAAGTGGACCCGCACCGGCGGCTGGAGCTGGACCCGAACATCACGGACCTACGTCTCCTACTACCGCATCGTCTACACCAGAGGCTGACCCGGACACTGACCGACCCTGAGTAGTGTGGCGCTCCGCGGATCCCTCTGCGGAGCGCCGCATCCGCTTACAGCCTTCGACAAGCTGGTGAAGGCTGGCCCACCCCCGCAGACCCGCACGGGAGACACTTATGCTGTTCGTCATCGCCATCATCGGAATCTCAATACTCGGCTTCACCCTGTGGTACTCGGTGCGCGTCGCCAAAATGCGCGACCTGCCCGCGTGGCGCAGGTTCCTCCCCCTCAGCCTTCTTGTGCTGTCCATCGCAGCCAGCCTGCTGCGAGCCGCCGACATTCCCCAGGTCGCGAACGCTGTCGCCTTCCCCCTGCTCCTGGCCGCGATCGCAGTGTCTCTGATGGAAGTACGGGCCGAGAGCAACCGGCGCACACCAACGGCCACGCCGTAGAAAACCCAAAACGCTTCGGGCACGGGACGGATCCGCCCCATAGTCCCGGCAGTCCCGGCTCGGACACCAGGGAGCAAGCAACCCGCCGATAGGTTCTGAAGTTCATCGACGACGGCGGGCGGCGGGGTCGCGTTCGGCGACGTGCCGGGCGACCGCGTCGACGCCGGGGCGGGCGTACCGCTCCAGGGAGCGGACCGAGGCGTGGCGGGAGCGGGCCAGCAGCATCGGGGTGGAGGTGCCGCCCTCGGCGTCGTGGGTGAGCGCACTGTTTGGAAGCAGCGCTGCCACGTCACCGGCCAGCTCGGGCACCAGGAGGGGTCGATGCCCCCGAGCTGCTCGCGCCGCTCCGACGAGAGCGCGCCTGCCGATGACTCCGCCGGCAGGCCCTCGGCACGCCGCCGTTCGATCTCGGCGGCTTTCCGGGCGGCGGCCCACGACCCTCCCCCGGACCGCGGCCCGGCCACGAATACGTCGCGCTGACCGGGGCGGCGATCCTGGACGAACCGAGCTGCTGCCGCCGACCCGTACGGGGTCGGGGAGCGGTGCGGTGACTGACGCTCCGTTCCGGCTCCCCGGCCCTGCTGAGATTCACTTCATGGTCACGCGACGCCGAGGGCGAAGACGTGCAGTGACGAGTTCTGCGGCAGTTGCACGGCGGCGACGGTCTTGCCCGGCGTCAGCGGCACACTGTTGTAGTAGACGCGGTAGTCGTTTCCGTGGTTGGCCGGTCCGGACGGGGTGTTGCGGTAGGTGGTGGTGATGACCGGTTGGGCGCCGAACTCGGTCGGGTTGTCGGTGATCCAGTTCGGGAAGCCGAGCGTGCCGGTCGAGGTGGTTCCGTCGGTGTAGTGGACGGTGACGGTGCCGGAGGGGTCGCCGACGCCGGATCCGAGGAATGCCACGGATTTGCCGGTGCCGGAGACTGGGATGATCTGGCCGTCGGCGGTGGTGTTGTCCTTGGCTCCGGACGCGGCGTCAGGCCAGGTGAAGTCGGTGTTGTTGTACGTCAGGGTCGCCCCGGCTTTTACGCCGGCCGCCGACAGTGCTTGCGCGGAGTAGCTGTTGCTGTAGCCGTCGAAGTTGCCCGGTGACGGCGTCGAGTCGTCGGTGATGGCCACGTTGTTGAACGTCGCTGCCAGGCTGGTGAAGGCGACCGGCAACTCCAGTGGGACATCGGTACTGCCAGGTCCCTTGGGATAGGACACCGACACCTCACTGGTCTGCGTGCCAGGGGCGGCGTCGGCCGCGATGTTCACGGTCCAGGACACGGTCGCCGTTGCTCTCGGGGCGATCGTGGCGACAGTAGCCTTCGCCGCAGAGGTGGTCCAGCCGGACGGCAGCCCGAGAGTCGCGGTGATCCCGGACATCGGCCTCGTACCGGGATTGGTGACGGTCGCGGTCAACTTGACCGATGCGCCCGGAGTCGCGAAGCCGCTTCCCGCCTTCAGGTCGACCGCCGGAGCGGCGCCCACGGTGCCGGTCGTGAACGTGCCGTGGGCGTCGGCGACTCCAGGACCGCCCTTACCGGTGATGGTGAAGGTGACCTTCTGCGAGGTCTTCGGGATGCCGGTGATGCCGCCGGTGTCGGGGTTGAGCGTCAGGCCGGCGGGCAGCGAGCCGGAGGTGACGGAGTAGCGGACCGTTCCCGGGCTGTTGGTGGCCACCCGCGCCTCGTACAGCTTCCCCGCGGCCAGTGCGGGCAGACCGGTCGTGGTGAAAGCCGGGGTCGGGGCCGTGACGGTCTGCGCGGGACCGACGGGGTTGCCGGAGCCGTCGAGCTGCTGCAGTGACCACTCCTCGCCGGGCTTGACGACGGTGAGGTGCCAGTTGGTGGACTGGTCACGGAAGCGTGCCTTCTGCGCTTCGGTGAAAGCTCCGATGTTGCGTGCCGTCTCCCACTGCTTGATGGTGTCCAGCAGCATCTTGGCGTGGTCGCCACCGTTGGTGAGGCTGCCCACCGTTGACTGGAACCCGGCGCCTGCGTTCAGGCCCGCGCCCCGTGCCAGCTTGTTTTCGACGCTCAGCTGGCTGTCCGAGCCGTGCAGGCTGATCCAGCCCAGCATGCCCGGGAGGAAGTTCTTCTGGTAGAAGGCGTTGTTGATGAACACCTGGTTCATGCTGGTCGAGCCCACTTCGCCCCAACTCGACCTGGTGAGGGCGTCCCACGTGTTGGAGGTCATCCGGCTGGTCTCGGTGACGAAACCGTCCTTCGTCTCGGTCTGCTTGTAGGTGTCGTTCACCAGCTTGGCGATTCCGTACGGGCCCCAGCCGGACTCCGAAGCTCCCTCCAGGCCGTCGTAGGACATGGACATGATCCCGGTGGTGTTCCAGATGGTGGAAAAGCGGGCGGAGATGTCCTTGAGGATGCCGAGTCCGCCGAGCGCACCAGCGTACTCGTTCTGCGGGACGCGGGCGACGGTGTCGCCGCTCGCGTGGGCAGCCGCGGCAGTTCCCCAGCTGTGCCGGTCCACGCCGGTGACCTGGCATTCGTCCCCGACCTGGCTCGCCGCCGAGTAGGTCACGATCTCGCCATCGATCACCAGGGTTCTGCCACGCGGCCCCGAGGTCATCGGTGCGCAGCTGGACAGATAGAGGGTCTTGTCATCCGCGCCCACCGGCCGGGTCAGTGTCGCGCGCAGGCCGAGCGCGATGTCCGGGCTGGTCTTCGGCCTGATGTAGGGGTCATTGGTGCCGATGAAGTTCGAGATGGTGTGCACGCCGAGCCGGACGCCGTTGGCCTTGGCGATGTCGGCCGCTTCCTTGGCGCCGGCGTCGCTGCCGCCCAGGCTGGAGTTGAACTGGTAGTGCCCTGTCGACTGCCACGGCCCGACCGCATTGGGCAGGGAGTAGATGTGGCCGATCCCTGCCGCCTTCGCGAAGCCGGCCGCCGCCGGGATGGTGCCGGTCTTGAGGTCTCCGAGGACGAGGAAGGACTGCGAGCTCGCCTGGGCCGTCTTCTGCCATTGCCCGTTCTGTGTCGGGTACGGCAGGTGCTCTCCGGTCGCGATGTTCGACAGCACGGTCGGGGCCATCTCGGGTGACGCGCCGAACAGCGCGATCTTGGATCCGGCGATCTGTCCTTCCTGGCCGGACAGCGGTCCGACCGGGAGCTGGGAGCCGTTGATGTCCTTCCGCACACGTTCCTTCGTGTAGTCGAAGGTGAAGGCCCGCAGCACCGATCCCCACGGCGTCTTGCCCGCGGCGCTCCACTGCTCGATTGCGTGAGGGAGGGCCACCTGCAGCTTGTCGGGATTGTCCGCGACCTCGCTCTCCCAGCCGAAGTCCTGGTACTCCTGCGGCCAGGCGCCTTCGGTCCGGTCGGTCAGCGGCTTCAGCCCGATGGCGAACTGGTCGTCGCGGACCACGCCCACCGCCTGACCGATGGTCTGGTTGACGGAGGTGGGCAGCGGGCCCCACAGCAGCGTCTGCACATCCGCTCCGGCGGGCCCTTCGACCGTCACCGCCTCGAGCGTGGTGTAGCCGGCCTGGTGCTTCGCCTTCACCACGATCTTGAATCCGGCATCGTTGGTGAAGATCAGGTCACGGCCCGAGCGGGTCACCTTGGTCGGGCGTACCTGTTGGCCGTCGATGACAAGGCTGACCAGCGAGACGGACTTCCCCGGTGCCAGGTAGTCGGTCCCGGTCCGGGAGTCCTTGAGGCTGGTCACGGTGCCGGTGGAGTCCAGGCCGATGGCCAGGTACCCGGCCGAGAGCTTGATCGCGGCCCTGGCCTCGGCCGCCGTCCCGTGGGACGTCGTTTCGGCACTGTTCGCGGCGTCCGCCGGCGCGGTCGCCGCGACGCCGATGGCCAGCGCCAGAGCGCCGGCCCCGATGGCCGTGCTCCATGTCTGCGCGTGTCTCATGTTCTGCTCCTGATTCGCTGTACGCCTGTGCTTGTCGGGGACGTTCGTCCGCCGAGGACGGGGGATGCGGAAGGCTCCTGCCTGCGGAAAACCTGCGTGGACTCGGTTGCGTGGGGCGCGAGTTCGCCGATGACGCGGCGCAGCATGGAGAGCAGGGCCGAGGCGGTGGCCGCTACCGGGGGCACCGTGGCCGCCTCGTCACCTGGTGGCTGAGGGAGGGCCACGGGCGCGTATGGTCGTCGTGGTGCTCACGGCGCGGGCTCGCCCTGGGTGGTGGACCGTCGGGTCGTCATGTGTTTCCTCCTGGCCTCGAAGGGGTGCGGTCGAGCTGCACAACCTGCCCGGTGCGCCGCGCGCGTTCGGCGGCGAAGACGATGCGGTGGCTGTCCAGGCTGGCTTCGATCCCGGAGGCGATGAGTTCGGGCCGGCCGCCGTGCAAGGCGTCGACGAAGGCGTGGAACAGGGCTTCGTCGCCGCCGGCGTGGCCTTCCGCTGCTGAGGAACCGTCCCGGGAGGTGTCGATGACGGTGGCGCGTTCGGTGAGGAAGTCGTAGACCTCGATGTAGCGGCCATCACCAGTCAGTTGACCGCGGGTGCCGAAGATCTTGGTGTGGCGGTTCTCCAGCGGCGTGAACGCGGACAGGGTGAAGGAGGCGGTAGCGCCGCCTTCGAACTCCAGGGACACCACCTGGTGGTCGACCACGTCGTTGTCGCTGCGGTACACGCAGCGTCCGTACGGGCCCTCTGCCAGCGCGGTGGCCACCGCATCCTCGGTCAGCTCCCCGCCGCTCATGACCTTGGTGAAGTACTGCTTGGTTCCCCCGTTGCGCAGTCCGCTCAGGTACACGCGCTTGGCCGAGTAGGCGCACTCGGATTCCACGGGGCAGGTGACGCAGCGGTCGGTGGAACCTTCAGGGGCCGCTTCGAGACGGAAGTGGGACCGGGAGCCGAAGGAAGCAACCCGGCTGACGGGTTGGCCGACGATGTAGGAGATCCAGTCGAGGTCGTGGCAGGACTTGGACATCAGCAGGAACGTGGAGGCGTCCTCCCGCCGCCAGCTGCCGCGGACGAAGGAGTGCGCGAAGTGGTAGTAGCCGACGGGCTCCAGATGCTCCATCGAGACGATGTCCCCGATCGCGCCCTGCGAGAGCACCTCCTTGAGGGCGACGGTGTAGGGGGTGTAGCGCATGACGTGGGCGACGGACAGCGCCGTGCCGTTGCGGTGCGCCGACTCGGCGATCCGTTCGCAGTCCTCCTCGGAGGTGGCCATGGGCTTTTCCAGCAGCAGGTGGTAACCGAGGTCCGCCAGCGCCACGGCGGCCTCCATGTGCTCCGCGTCCTGGATCGCGATGATCGCGGCATCGGCCAGGCGCGGCCGGTGCAGCAGGGCGCGCCAGTCGTCGAAGCAGAGATCGGCCTCGATGCCGTGCCGGGCGGCGACGGCGGTGCGAATCTGCTCTTGAGGCTCGGCGACCGCGACGACCTTCGCCTCTCGCGGGCGCCTGGCGGCCAGTTCGGCGTAAGCGGCGCCCCGTGCGCCGGCGCCGAGCACGGCGATGGTCAGCGGCCGGTCGAGTGGCGTGGCTCGGTCGCCGCCGGCGAAGTCGGTGGACTCGATCATGGGTGGTCACTCCAAGACGGGTGCAGGGGCACAGCGGAAGCGGGCCCCTGCGGCACAGATGTGGAAGGGACGGTGAGCGGCGGGCCGATCGGGCTCACCCCTTGAGGGAGCCACCGGTCAGGCCCTTGACGAAGTGGCGCTGGAACGCCAGGTAGAAGATCAGGACGGGCAGGCTGGCCAGGAACATCAGCGCGAAGAGGGCACCGAAGTCCGACTGGTGCTCGCCAATGGCCCGGTAGATGCCGACGGTGACCGTCGTGCCGTTGGCCGGCCCCAGGATGATCAGCGGATTGAGGAAGTCGTTCCAGACCCATACGCCCAGGAAGATCAGCACAGAGGCCGAAGCGGGGCGCAGCAGCGGGAAGACGACCTGCCAGAAGACGCGCAGGCGTCCGGCGCCGTCCAGGGCCGCGGCCTCCTCCAGCTCCAGGGGGATGGTCTTGACGAAGCCCATGAAGACGAAGACGCCGAACGGCACGTAGTAACCGACGTTGACCAGGACCAGGCCCGGCACGGTGGTCATCAGGCCGAGTTCGCGCAGTACCTCGGTGACCGGTTCCAGGATGACCGCCGGCGGGATCATCAGCCCGCACAGCAGAACCGCGAGTGCGGCCTTGGCCCAGCGGCTGCCGGAGCGCGCCAGGTAGTGGCCGAGCATCGCCGAGACGATGGTGAGGCCGGTGATGGAGATCGCGGTGACTTCCACGCTGTTGATCAGCCCGTACCAGAACAGATGGTCGGGGCGGGAGACCACTTGGTGGACGGAGTCCAGGGTCGGGGGCATCGGCGGGCTCGCCGGATGCGGGGTGATGTCGGCCCCGGGTTTGAAGGCGTTGGTCAGTACCAGGTAGAGCGGCAGGGCGAAGGTGGCCGTGACCAGCAGCGCGGCCAGCGGCCGGAATGCGGAGTTCCTGTCGGTGATCACAGCGATATCTCCCGCCGTTGCAGGACGCGCAGTACGACGGTGGACAGCACGGCGATGATCAGCAGCATCAGGGTGGCCATCGCGGCGCCGTAGCCGATGTGGTTCCCGGTGAACGTGGTCTGCACCACCTCGAAGGCGACCGTCGACGTGGTGCCGTTGCCGGGCCCGCCGTTGGTGAGCACCTGGATCTGGTCGTAGGCCTTGAAGCCGGTGATCAGCAGCATGACGGTGTTGATCGTCAGTGCCGGGGCGAGCATCGGCCAGGTGACGTGGCGGAAGCGCGCCAGGCGGCCGGCGCCGTCGATGGCGGCGGCTTCGTGCAGCTCCTCCGGTACACCCTGGAGGCCGGCGAGATAGACGACCACACAGAACCCGAGCATCTGCCAGGTCATGATGGATGCCACGGAGTACAGGGCGATATCGGGATCCGACAGCCAGCCCGGCGGCTGGTCCACACCGGCGGAGCGCAGCATCGAGTTCAGCAGTCCGTCATCGGTGAGGATCGCCTGCCAGATGACCGACACGACCACCGAGGACAGGACGACCGGGGTGAAGAACACCGAGCGCAGCGCGTTGTAGAGCCGGCCGCGCTTGTCCAGGAGCAGGGCGATGAGCAGTCCGGCGGCGTTGGCGCTGAGGGTGACGAGGGCGGTGATGACGAGGGTGTTCCGCAGCGCCCCGGTGAAGTCGGAGTCGCTGAACAGCTGCTTGTAGTTCTCCAGTCCGACCCAGTTGGTCGGCGGGTTCGCCGGGTGGCGGTTGGTCAGGCTGGTTCCGACCGTCATCGCGATGGGGACCAGTACGAGGGCCAGGTAGACGGCCAGACCCGGGGCCCCGAACGTCAGAAAGTGAAGGGACTTGGGCAGCCAGGAGGCGCGGCGGCGGGGGCTGGGAGCCGCTCCCCGGCCCGCGGCCTCGCGGGCCGGGGAGCGTGCGAGTGTCGTGGTCATGGTGTTGTCTCTTCTGGTGCGCGTGCCGATGGCGGATGTGCTGCCGGGGCATGGACGGCAGGAGCTACCGGGAAGCCTTGGCCCACTGCTCGTCGAGGAACTTGGCGAGGTCGGCGGCGGACTTCTTGCCGTTGATCAGATCGGCGACGCCGGCAGCGGCCTTGTTCGGCAGCCCGGCCGGCATGGAGCCGTCGCCGGTCTCGATCGAGAAGGCGTCGACGATCGCCTTCTTCTTGACCGCGTCCCGGTACAGCTCCTCCGTCGCCGTGTAGACCGGGCCCATGTCGGCAGGCGGGGTGTAGTCCTTGAGCGCGATGATCGAGCCGTCGGTTCTGGCCGAGGTGTCGAGGGACTGCTTGTCCAGCATGAAGGCCAACGCCCACTTCTTGGCCAGCCCCACGTCTGCGGCATCTGAGGACACGCTCATGCCGCCGCCGGTGTAGGCCGGCACCGTCAGCGACCCGTCGTCGGAGGGCCAGGGGAACACACCGACGGGAAAGGACGGCGGCTTGGCGTCCGCCGAGGCGGCGAACCACGAACCCATCGGGTACATCGCGCCCTTGCCGTCACGGAACGCCTGCTCGCTGTCGGCGTAGGAGCGGGACAGCCCTGCGGGGTCGATGTAGCCGTCCTTCGCCAGCCGGGACACCTTCCGTGCCGCGTTGACGAACACCGGATCGGTGAACTTGGCCTTGCCCGCCGACTTCCGCGCCAGCCAGTCCGGCGTCTGCCGGTAGACGTCGGTGCCGACTGTGGCGATCAGCGGGTACATGTCCGCCCAGGTGTCCTGGCCACCGCCACCGACGATCATAGGGTTGATGTGTTTGGCCTTGAGCTTCGCGCTGTCGTCGAGCAGTTCGCGGTAGGTCTTCGGCGGCGCGGTGATCCCGGCGTCGGCGAAGGCCTTCTTGTTGTAGTACACGAACGGCGTGGGCTGCGTGTTGTACGGCAGCTGGTAGATCTTGCCGTTGATCGGGTTCGAGTGCGGTGAGACTAAGTCGGAGAGCTCCTGATCCGTCCACGGCGCCAACTGCCCGGCCTGGGCGAAGCCGTTGGGCGACACAGCGATCATGATGTCGGGCAGCTGGCCGGATGCGGCGAGCTGCTTGGCGTAGCCGGCCCGGTCCACGCTGGGGGCCACCAGCTTCTTGATCTTGACACCCGGGACCTTCGCCGAGGCGCGGGCGATCGCGTCGTCCCAGTACTTCGCGGTCAGGTTCGGCGTCTCGAACGTCAGAAATGTCAGAGTCGCATCCCCGCCGGAGCCCTTGGCCGATCCTCCGCTCGAGCCCGCGGTACAGCCGGTCAGTGTCAGCATCGCCGCGGTGCCTGCGACCGCGAGGCTCATCAATCTGCGCATCTCGCCGCTTCTCTCCATGTTGAATAGATAGCAAGACTTGTTTAATATCTCGGAGCGGGATTCAAGGCGGCCCACGGCAGATTGTCAAGAGGTTCCGCACGGTAGCGTTCCGGTGGAAACGGGAGAGGGTGAAGATGCGCATACGGAGCGGCGACCCGTCCGTGCTGCGGCGGCTCAACCTGGCGGCGATGCTGCGCGCGCTCTACGAGGGCGGCCCGCAGACGGTCACCGAGATCGCCACCGCCACCGGACTGTCCCGGCCGACCTGCGAGGAGGGCGTCAGCGAACTCCTGGTGCAGGGCCGGATCGCCGAAGCCCCGCCGTCGGACCCGGCCAACCGCGCTCCCGGCCGTCCCGCCAAACGCTACGCGTTCAACGCCGCCGCCGGCCGCGTACTGGGCGTGGACATCGGCGCCCACAAGGCCCTGGCGATCACGGCGGACCTGGCCGGACATGTCACCTCGGAGCATCGCGTCCGGCTCGACCCCGATCTGGCCCTGACGGATCGCCTGGCGGCCATCCGTCAGGCGGTCCAGGCGTGTCTGGCCGCTGACTCAGCCCCCGGGGAACCTGATCTGTTCGCAGCCGTGGTGGGCTCCCCCGGCGTGATCGACGCCGAGGGCAGGGTCGTGCTGTGCAACGCCATGCCCGACTGGGCAGGCGTCAACCTGTCCACCGAGTTCGCCCGCGTGCTGGAAGACGTCGGAGTGACAACCGATGGCCCGGTACGCGCCGAGAACGACATGGGCATGGCTGCCCTCGCCGAGCAGTGGCGGGGCGTCGCCAAAGGTGTCGAGGCGGTCGTCTACATTCACGCCGGCCACCGGCTCGGCGCCGGCGTCCTCATCGACGGCAAGCCTTACCGGGGCCATCATGGCGCCGCCGGTGAGATCGGCACGCTCAAGCTCCTGGACTGGGAGAACTCGTACCGCCGCCTGGGGCGCTACACCCCCGCCAGTACCTCGGGCGACTTCGCCATGCGCGTCTTCACCGACGCCCACAACGGCATTCAGGCCGCAGCGGAACTCGTCGATCGCTTCGCCTTCGACCTGGCGACCGGCGTGGCAGCCATGGCCATGACCATCGACCCTGCCCTGGTCGTCGTCGGTGGCGGTATCTCTCGTGCCGGCGAGGCCATCACCGAGCCCGTGCGGCGCCACCTGGCGGACCTGTGCCTGTTCCCGCCCCGCGTCGAAGCCTCGGCGCTCGGCGAGGAGTCCGTCGCCCTCGGCGCCGTACGCGCCGCCCTCCTCCATGTCGAACAGCGGCTGTTCAACCCCGCCTCCGCGGCCGGCTGAACCGGCACAGCGAACCGGTCACGCCATCGCCGACGAGTTTGGCGAGGAAGGCCTCGTGCAGCCGGGGTCATACCCCGGCCCCGGTCCACTCGGCCAGACGGCCCCGGCAGGTCATGCCCGAGCCGAAGCCGAGTTCCTGCGGTTGAGGCCTTCGGCTGCGTGCGACCAGCGCCCACGATCACGTCGTCGCGGTCGACCAGAGGGTGGGCGTCGGCAAGCCAGGGAGGGGCATACATCGGACCAATAAGTGGTCCGTGCAGGAGGAACCCCGGTGGCCGGTAAGCGTATGCCGCCGGAGGAGACGCCGATGAGGCCTGCTTGACGAGGCATCAATGCAACAAGTTGCCCCAAAGCCAGGTAACAGAAGTCTCGTTGGCACCTTGAGTCAACGGCTCGATGGGCATATTCCTCGCGAGCAATCTCTCCGCGTCAGAACTATTGATCCTATGTATGCCGTGACTTATGGTGGCTGCTGCCGACCCCACTGTGAGTGTGTCGCCACCTCCAGCGCGCCGCTCTGCAACACGAAGGAGCCGGACCCATGTGCACGTGTCGATCAACCCGACCTTGAACGCCCTGTACGACGCGCTCACCAAGTAAGGCCAGATCGAATGAGATCTGGCTGGACGGGACCAACTGTGGCCGGACGCCGCCGGCGCTACCACTTCCGTGACGGATCACAGTGATCCGTACGCTGCAGCCGACCGCAGCCGTCAATCCAGAACGGCGGCCCCGACGTGCGAGGGGTCGCTAACGAAAACAGGCTGACCATGCCCGTCTCGGAGTGGGCCACGGTGCCCACCGCTGACGATCCCGCGACCGCGGCGGACTCGGCGCGCAGAGGGGGCCAGTACGTCGGGCATGGTGCGCCGGCAGCCGGCCGAGTGCGGTGGCCGCGTCCAGGCTCCTTCCTGGTTCTGGGACCGGGAGCCAAGCCGGTGTCGCTGGCCGCTCCACAGAACGTGTACCTGAACTCGGTGGGCAAGAACTGCCAATGATCCCTGCCCGCTGATCCCACGCGGCCTCGAGCGGGCCGCGTGTCGTTCCACCCAGCACAGCCCATAGAAGGAGAGTCGCATGTCACACACACCCCTTCCCGCCGGCAGAGCGGACGGGAACGAATCCACAAGGTTCAGCCGCCGCGGGCTGCTGGCGACCATGGCTGCCGTGCCTGTCGCCGTCGCGGCCGGCTCCCCGGCATGGGCGCAGGCCGGCGCCCAGCAGGACGAGGTCGCCCGCGTGGCCGGGCTGGACCCGCAGAACGCCGGAAATGTCCTCGCTTCGCTGCGCTTCGGCATGTTCGTGCACTTCAACCCGTCATCCGTCCTCGGCCGGGAGATCAGCTGGGGGCGCAACGCCTACCGCCCGGGTGAGCCGGGGGGTAATCAGTACCGCGACCCGTCGGTGAAGTCCGACCCGGTCTACGACGTCGCTTACCGCGACTTCCTGCCCGAGCCGGACTGGGCGACCAAGCTCGTTTCCACGGCCAAGGCCGCCGGCATGACCTACCTCGTCTTCACGACCAAGCACCACGACGGATATCCGAACTTCCGCGCGAACAACGTCGGCAAGTCCTTCTACGCCGACTTCCCCGAGACGCCTCTGGGGAAGTCCGGACGCGACCTGACGCGGGAGATCGCGGAGGCGACCCGGAAGGCCGGTCTCAAGCTGGGCTTCTACTACTCCGGGCGCGACTGGACTCAGCCCGACTACCTCAAGGGTGACTACGACGCCTACTACGAGTACATGATGGAACAGCTCCATCAGTTGCTCACGCAGTACGGGAAGGTCGACTTCCTCTGGTACGACCACATGCCCTTCACGCACATGTCAGTATTCCGCCCGCCGCTTCTCAACACGATTCCGCGGAAGCTGCAGCCCGGCATCCTCATCAACAACCGCGGTTACAAGAGCATGGACTTCGAGCCGCTGCCGGACACGTTGGCCGCGGACTACGACACGCCCGAAGGGGTAGTGGGCAAGTTCAACGCGACCCGCCCGTGGGAGTCATGCATCAGCATCACCCCAGGAGGGAAGTGGTCCTGGCATCCGGACGCCACGAAGATCGACTACCCGACGGTGGTCAGGACGATCGCCCAGACCGCCGCTGGTGACGGCAACCTGCTGTTCAACGTACCGCCGACGAAGACCGGCTACCTGGAGGACGACGTCACCGCGACTCTGAAGCAGGTCGGCCAGTGGATGGGCACGTACCGGACCGCAATCGTCGGAACGCGCGGCGGGCCGTACCGCCCGAGCCAGGTGGCTGGGGCGACGTACCGCAACAAGAAGATCTACGTGCACGTCCTCGAGGAGCAGTCGGGATTCAAGCTCCGGCTTCCCTGCCTCAATGCCAAGGTGAGCTCGGCGGTCACCCTCGAAGGTCAGAAGGTGCCGTTCACCGAGGACGCACAAGGCGACGTGCTGCTGAACCTCGACGGGATCACCAAGCCGGGCCCGGACCTCATCGTCAAGCTCACCGTCGACACGCCGATGACCTCCGAGTACGTGACCGGCCGAGCCATCTCGTGGGACATCGTGAAGCCCAGCACTCCGAACCTCGCCAAGGGCAAGTCGGTCAAGCAGCACTCGACCGCGTACGGTGGTGTGCCCGAGCGCGCGGTCGACGGCAACACCAACGGTGTCTATACGGCCGGCAGCGTCACCCACACCGTCGAGGCGTCGAACCAGGCATGGTGGCAGGTCGACCTCGGAGCATCGACCGACATCGGTCAGGTGTGGCTCTACAACCGCACCGACACCCCGTACAACCAGCGGTTGAGTAACTTCTGGGTCATGACTTCCGACAGCGAGTTCACCTCCGGAGACCTGACCGCGTCGCGCACCGCGCCCGGGGTGACGGCGGTACGGATCGCCGGGCCGGCCGGCGACCGACGTACCGTGAAGCTCAACGGCCGCGGCCGCTACGTGCGGATCCAGCTGGAGGCGGACAACACGCCGTTGTCGCTGGCCGAAGTCGAGGTGTACGCCCGCTGAGCCGACGCACCGCGGCCGGCCGGCCGGCCGCGGTGCGCATCGGTGGCTCCTCGTCACTGACCGCCACCTGCGCGGCGCCGGCAGCCCGGCTGCGGCCCTGGCGATGGTGTTCAAGCTCGCCGAGTCCGCCCAGGCTCGCTGGCGCGCGATCACCGCAACCCACCTCGTCGCCCTCGTCCGCACCGGCGCCCGATTCGAACGCGGAGTCCTGATCGAGCGTGAGCACAAGGCTGCGGCATGAGTCGGCGCAAGGAACGCCCGCTGCTGTTGCTGGACGTCGACGGACCTCTCCTGCCGTTCGGCGACGTCCCGCAGCGCGAGCCGTCAAGCACTGCGACAGATTCGCACCTGACGCGGCTCGACCCGCGCCTCGGGCCTCGCCTCGCGGCATTGCCGTGCGAGCTGGTCTGGGCCACCACCTGGGAGGAGGAGGCGAACACTGACATAGCACCCCGACTCGGCCTGCCGCCCCTGCCGCTCGTGCACTGGCCGGAACACTCCGACGCGCATGAACGCGAGGACCAGTGGTACGGACTCCACTGGAAGACCCGAACCCTGGCGGCATGGGCGGACGGACGCCCGTTCGTCTGGGTCGACGACGAGATCACCGACGCCGATCGAGACTGGGTGTCCACCCACCACCCGACCCCGGCCCTCCTCCACCGCATCGCGTCGTCCCGCGACCTCACCAATGAAGACTTCGCAGTCCTCGATCAATGGCTCCAGGCCACTTGAGGCTCCTCGCGGTGATCCACAGGAATTGACGATTGCTCTCACTGGATCACGTCCTGGTCATGAACGAGGCTCACGCCCGACACGTTCTCGCTGACATCCAACGGCACCACAACACGCATCGGCCCCATCGGTCCCGGAGTCAACTGCCGCCCGACGCTCAGGATCAACCCGCCACTGCGCACGATCTGGGCAACCGCAGGCTCCTACGCACCCGCGTCCCCGGCGGCACCCTCAACGAGTACCGCTACGCCGCTTGACTGGCAGCGATGACTTTTCGAGCCCGGCAGGTCTGAATGCACGTAGCACCGCAGTGACCGACAGCTCGGGCGGCTGATCCCCGGCCGTGGTCGGCGGCAACACTGCCGCAGCCGCATCTCAGCAGCAGCGCGCCTCAGCACGAACCACGCACACATCCGACCTATCTTCGAACTCCTTCGAATGGATGCGCATGCGCTCTGCTTTGGGTGCAGATACTGACACCCTGGGATTCGACTGGTGAAGCCGCCTCAACGCTCCACCCTCTGGGCCTCACCGCGTAATTGACGGATCCGTCTGCTCGACAAGAGAAAAGTCCAAGGGGCTCCACAGCGCTGTCCATGGTCCGATGAATCGTCACATCTCAGACTGACCACCACGCTTGGACCGCATCCCACCCGCAGGAGGGAACCACCCCATGGACCAGCAGGAATCCACCGACCCGGGCCCCAGCCGCCGCACCGTCCTGAGAACCACCGCGGCCGCAGGCGCCGTCACCGGAATCTGGGCATCGGGGGCACTGCCCGCATGGGCGTCCGACCGCCGCGGCGAGCTGGTCTCCGAAACCTTGACGGTGACCGTAGATCCCGACTTCCCCCGAGTTGTCGGCTACCGCTGGACGGCCACCGGGGACACCCTGGGCGGCGCCGTCGAATCGGTCCGTACCGTACGCATCAACGGCACCGACTACACTCCGGCCGTCACCTCGCAGCTCTCCGCGGACCGGGCCGCCTACCGGATCTCCGTCCCCGAACTGGACATATCCGTGGACGCCGAACTGACCCTCAAGGGCAACGTCCTGCGCTTCAGGGCCGTACGCATCACGGAGCGCGGCGCCACCCGCATCTCCACCTTCGGACTACCCGGCCTGGGCCTGGTCTCCGCCTCCGCCGCCCAGCAGGCCGCCCTCTCGCACTGCCCCCTGACGTACGGACTCGGCGGGCCCGAGGCCGCCGACGTGTTCGTCGCGTCGGCCGACGCGACCGCCGACGCCACCTGGCGGCGCACCTCCTACGCGATGCTCGACACCGGCCGACTGGCCGCCGCCGTCGAGTCGTTCACCTGCGCCCAGGACCGGCTGATGTACCGCACCAGCGATGTCGCCGGGGTCCACCACACGGAGATCGCAAGCGGTGAATGGGTCTACCGGGGCGCGGACGGCAAGGTGTTCGGCCTGCCCGAGGCCGCGGTCGTCGTCACCGCCGACCGCAACGGCGACGGCGTCGCCGACTGGCAGGACGCCGCCATCGCTTTCCGTACGATCATGCGCAACCCGTACGCGGACGACTGGAGCCGCACCCGCGTGGTGCAGGGCATCGCGATCAACATCGCCAGCAACGCAGACCAGCCGTTCCTCACCACGCTCGACGAGATCCGCCGCACCTACCTGCACACGGACGGGCTGCCGCAGGCGATCCTCCTCAAGGGCTATCAGTCCGAGGGGCACGACAGCGGTCACATGGACTATGCGGGTCACTACAACACCCGGGCCGGCGGCCTTGCGGCGCTGCGCACGCTCACCAAGGAGTCCCGTCGCTACAACGCGGCGGTGGGCGTGCACATCAACGCCTGGGAGGAGTATCCGGAGTCGCGCAGCTTCCGCTGGGACCGCAGCAACGGCGTGGCCGACCTCGGCTGGCGGTGGATGGACCAGTCGTGGCACACCGACACGGTCAAGGACCAGGCGACCGGGGCGTTCGCGAAGCGGTTCGCCGGACTCACCGACGATCTGCCGCACCTCGGCTTCGTCTACTCCGACACCTACTGGACCGGCGGCTGGGCCCCGGCCCGCCAGGGGCAGGTGATCACCGGCGCGGGACTGCCTCTCGGAGGCGAGGCGGACGCCCAGTTCGAGCGGGACAGCGTCTTCACGTACGCGGGACAGACCGGCAGTGGCCTCAAGTCGAAGATCATCCGGTTCATCCGCAACCACCAGCGGGACGCCTGGAACCGCACCTCACTGCTGCGCGGGGCAGACAACACCCACTACATGGGCTGGCGGAGCCAGCAGAACCTGAAGAACTGGCTGAAGGCCACCTTCACCGTCAATCTGCCGACGAAGTTCCTCCAGCACTTCGAGATCCAGCGGATGACCGCCCATCAGGTCGACCTGACGAGCGGGGTCTCCGTCAGCGACGCGACCGGCGCGGCCAGGATCACCTGGAACGGACGGCTGATAGCGGACGGGACGACCATCTTCCTCCCCTGGGAGCCCACCGACGAGGCCGATCCGCGGAAGATCTACCACTGGAACCCGGCGGGCGGCGCGACCAGTTGGCAGCTTCCGGCGAAGTGGGCGCAGTGCGAGACCGTCGGCCTCTACCGGCTCGGCGAGGACGGCCGCACCCACATCGGCGACCTTCCCGTCACCCGCGGCACCGTCACCGTGACCGCCGACGCAACCACCGCGTACGTCCTCTATCGCACCGTGCCGTCTTCGCTGCGCGACCCCGACTACGGCAGGGGCGGCCTCCTCGCCAACCCCTCCTTCACGAGCCGCACCACCGACGGCTGGACGGTGCCCGAAACCGGCCAGGTCACCGTCACCGACGACGGCAACGGTCTCCCGTATCTGCGGATCGCGGCGACCGGCGCGCGCACCGCCGCCCAGCGGCTGGCCCGCCTGACTCCTGGCACCTACTCCGCCTCGGTGTGGGTACGCATCACGGGCACCCGCAAAGCCGCCCTCACCGTCAGTGGTCACGGCGGCTCGGAGACCACCGTCTGGGCCACCTCCTCGCCGCTGACCCACAAGGTCAACAACGCCCGCTGGTACCGCACTTCGTTCCAGCGGATGAAGGTGCTGTTCACCGTTCCCGGGCACGGCAGGGGCACGGCTCTGCTCACCCTGTCCGCCGAGGCGGGCGCCGAGGGCACCCGGGTGGATTTCGCCGACGTACGGGTGGTCGCGAACGAGGGCGCCGATCCGGAGTACGGCGGCCACTGGTTCGCCGAAGACTTCGAGCATGTGGACGAGGGCTGGGGTCCGTTCGTCTACACGGGCGGGGGCGAAGGCAACCGCACACACCTCTCCGAGACCCATGAGAACTACACCCGTGACACCGTCAGCGGCCGCTTCTCCCTCAAGACCCTCTCCGACAGCACGGGGGTCGTCTACCGCACCATGCCGCAGACCCTGCGCTTCGCCCCGGGCCGCGCCTACCGCATCCGCTTCTCGTACCAGGCGGACCCCGGATCGGACTACCGCGCCGTCGTCGCCCGGGACGGCGGCTCCGCCGTCACCGAGGACCTGCTGCCGCCCACCACCACCCGTGCCCTCGACGCCGCACCGCCCAACACACTTTCCATTCCGGCTGGTTGGGACGACAGCCTGCCGCCGCAGCATTCGGCCACGCACCGGGTGTACGAACAGACCGTGATCACCGGTGGGGCCGGCTGCGGCGACATGTGGCTCGGCATCAAGCGCAACCGGGGCGACGCCTTCGTCCTGGACGACCTGGTCGTCGACGACCTGGGCCCGGCCGGCATGAGCGCCCTCTGCCCCACCGCACCGCCCGCCCGGGTCGCCCTCGCCCCGGCGCTCTACACGCGCGGCGCCCCGGGCACGGTGAAGGTGAGCTTCACCAACAGCACCGGCGCCCCACTCTCCGGCGTGGTCCTCACCCTGGACGCCCCCGAGGGCTGGCAGGTCACCCCGGACCGGCAGTCCCTGGACACCGTGTCCGACGGGGCCACCGCCACCGCCGAGTTCACGGTCACCCCGCCCGCCGCCGACCTCAGGGAGTCCGCGGGCTCCGTACGGGCCCGAGCCGCATACCCGCTCGCCTCGGGCACCGCCGTCACCACCGCGGCCGTCCCAGCGTCCCTGCCGCTGGCGCGCCTCTCCGATGCGTACAACAGCACCATGATCGCCCGCGACGCCCATCCGGCAGAGGGCTCGTTCGACAGCGGCAACAGCTACTCCGCCGAGGCACTGACGGCGGCCGGCGCCGCACCGGGCACCCAACTGACCGTCGACGGACTGTCCTTCACGCTCCCCGACTACGGTCCGGGCCGCTGGGACAACGTCGCGGGTGGCGGCAGAGAGATCGCCCTGAGCGGCCGCGCCCGCGAGATCGGCTTCCTCGGTGCCTCGGCGGGCGGCATCACCGGCCAGGTCACCGTCCACTACACGGACGGCACCACCGACACGGCGAACCTCTATCTGCCCAACTGGCTGACGGACGCCCCCACGGCCAACGGGGCCCGCATCGCCGTCACCACCGACCACCGGGTCACCCCGTCCGGCCCCGCCAACTACGGCCTCAACTACCGCCTCTACGTCAACACCGTACCCGTGAACCCCGACAAGGGGCTCCACTCGCTGACCCTCCCGTCCCAGTCCACACTCCACATCCTCGCCCTGACCCCACGCCGCTGACCCGACGAACGGCCGGAGGCCGGCCTCCACCCGGGACCGGCCTCCACCTGCTCACTGACCGCGCCTGCACCAGCACCTACGCCGGCGTTGTCAGGTTGAGTGGTGGCCTTCTCAGGCGGCATGATCATCCGTCTGGTCGAATCGCTGGAGGGGCTGTCCGTGGTGACGCCGTCGTACCGGGGTTTCCGCTTCCCTCCGGAGGTCATCTCCCACTGCGTGTGGCTGTACCACCGCTTCAACCTGAGCCTGCGCGACATCGAGGAGCTGATGCTCGAGCGCGGCATCGAGGTCAGCCACGAGACAGTCCACCAGTGGACGCGCCGGTCCGGCCCGGCCTATGCCGCTGCTCTACATCGGCGCCGTCCGGGGCCCGGTGACAAGCGGCACCTGGACGAGGTGCTCGTCAAAATCAGGCTCTCCTGTCGGATCCGTGGGTCATCGGGTTGCGAGTTGACGGCCGGGTAGGTGGGGGCGGTGGCCGCCGAGGCTGAGCATGGCGAGGGCGATGAGAGCGTTGGGGGTCTTGAAGCCGAAGGCGATGCGGGTGATAGGGCGGATCTTGGTGTTCATGCTCTCGACCAGGCCGTTGCTCAGTTGATGTTCCGCGGCAGCCGTGATGGCGTTCCAGTGTTTGACGATGGAGCGTTGGAGTTTCACGAAGGGCGCCAGGCGACAGCGCCGGGCCCACCGCACCCAGTCCCGCAGGCTGTCGGCAGCCACTGGTGGGTGTAGCCGGGTACCGGCGGTAGATGTCGCTGTCCGCGCGTAGGGTGGGCCGTATCAAATTCTGGCGCGCGTGTGCGCGGCGCAGCGACGGGTCGGTGGCAGACGGCACCGGATGGCGTCGAAGGGGGAAGGCGTGATTGGAAACCGTAAAGCCGTCCTGGTGTCGACCGGGCTGGCGGTCGGAGCGTTCGCTGGTGTGTTGTCGTTTCTGAGCTGGGACCGGGCGAATCAGGTGGCCGGGGTGGTCTCCGCGCTGGTTGGTGTCGCAGCCCTGGGCATCAGTGTGTTCGCGTTGTTGGCACCCCCGCCGGGTCCTTCTGTGCGGGTGTCGCGGACGGGGAAGGCTGTGGCCGGCGGGGACGGAAGCGCCAACACCGGTGTGATCTCGGTGTCGGGCAGCGTCGCAACCGGGTCTGTGTCTGTGGTGGATACGGGTGATGCGCGGGCCGATGAGGGCAGTGCGAACACTGGTTTCAGGCGCGACTAGCCGGGGCTTCGCCGGTGTGCGGTCGAGTTTGTGTTTGCCGGGCGCCGGGTTCCTGTCACCGTCGATCGGCCGGGCAAGGAGCAGGGTGTGACGAGCGCCAGCAACAGAACTGTGGTGAAGGATTCGGGTGGGGTGTCGGCGCGGGGTCTGGGGGCCGTCGCCAACTCTGGTGTGATCAACCACCTTCACCTTGCCTCACGGCCGGCCGCAGAGTCGGGTTATCTGTTGCAGGTTGAGGCCTTGGCCGCCACCGAGTTCCGGGGCCGGGAGGAAGAACTTGCCGCACTGGAGTCCTTCTGCTCGGCCAGCGGACACAGGAGCGGGTACTGGCGCTGGCTGGCGCCTGCGTGGGCGGGCAAGTCGGCCCTGCTCGCGAAGTTTGTGCTGGATCCCCCGCCCGGAGTGGATGTCGTCTCCTTCTTCATCACATCCCGCCTGGCGCGGCAGAACGATGCGGCGGCCTTCTGCGAGGTCGTCCAACGGCAGTTGTCGTCCTTGCTGCAGGAAGAACAGCCACTGCCCACGCCGTACACCCGCGAGGAACAGTTGCTGCTGACGATGGACCGTGCGGCACTTCTCTGCCGTGAACGCGGGCGTCGGCTCGTTCTCGTGGTGGACGGTCTGGACGAGGACCGCGGCGTGGTCGCGGGACCAGACTGCCACAGCATCGCAGCACTGCTGCCGCGCGTCCTTCCGCATGGCATGCGCGTGATCGTGGCCGGCCGTCCACATCCACCGGTTCCTGGTGACGTTCCGGGGGGCCACCCCCTGCGGACGACGGAGATCGATCACTGGCTAGCGCCGTCGGGCCATGCCCAGGCGGCACGCTGGGACGCAGAACAGGATCTCCTCAGGGTTCTCGGCGGCAAGGGACTGGCGCGGGAACTGGTCGGGTTGACCGTGGCGTCGGGCGGCGGGCTGAGCGCCGATGATCTGGCGGAGTTGAGCGGGAGCCGGCCGCGCCTTGTGGAGCGCGAGCTTTCCGCCGTCAGCGGGCGGAGTTTTCAGCAGCGTTCTGCACACTGGGCGCCGGCCGGGCCGTCCGTCTACCTCCTGGCGCACGAGGAAATCCACCTTCGTGCGGCAGCTCTCCTGGCCGACGACGATCTGGCAGGCTACCTCAGGGCGCTACATCAGTGGGCCGATCGGTACCGGGACGCGGGCTGGCCCGCAGCGACACCAGAATATCTCCTGCGCGGCTATGCCCAGATGCTCAGTGAGCGGGGTGAGACAGAGCGGCTGGTGGCACTGGCGTGTGACGCCGCTCGGCACGAACGGCTGTGGCAGGTCACCGGGGCCGGGCTCAGCGAGCTGGCAGCATCGCTGGACCAGGTATTGCGGGATAGTGGGCACGGCACAAGGGACGTCGATGTCTCCGGCTCGCAGCGGCACGCGACAGGCTCCATGACCGGGTGTCCCACATGCCTGCCAAGCTGATTGCCTTGTGGGCCCGGCTCGGGCATACCGCGCGCGCTCTCACCCTGGCACGGGCACAACGCGATTCCTACGACAGGGTGACAGCGCTTGCCTCGATCGCCGGGTTCCTCGCCGGCGAGGGCAGTGTGGATCAAGCGAGGGGACTCGCCGAGACCGCGGCCAATTCCGATGACCGGGACCGCATCCTGGAGCAGATGGCCAACGGACTCGCAAGGGCAGCAGGTCAGTACGACGATGCCCTGCATGCGGCGCGGGACATCGAAGGTACTGAGCCCAAGGCGAAGGCCTTGGTAGCGGTCGCCGTTGCGTGGGCCGCAGCGACGAGCCAGACCGGCACAAACGACGTGCTTGACGCTGGCGCCGGCCTTTGCATTGCCGAGGCCGTCGCGGCAGTGGACCAGGTCGAAAACCACGTCACGCAAGCTCCCCTGTACGGCCTGCTGGCTGCGGCACTGTCCGAATCCGGCGACGATCAGCAGGCCCAGGCACTGGCCGATCGCGTCGTCTCAGTCGAAGGCTGGGAGGGCCCGGGCTTCCGACCGGCTCAGCTTCTTGCGTTCCTGGCGCAAGAAATGTCGAGCGCACCTCGGCTCGAAACCCAGGCGGCTGCATTGGCCGCCGCGTCAGCGGAACTGGCAGCGGCCATCGACGACCCGGACGACGTGCCCTGGGTCTTTCCCCACGTCGCCGCGGCCTTGGAGGCGACAGGGCAGCATACGGAAGCCATCGGCATGGTCCATAGCTGCCTTTCCGATCAGAGTGACGTGGACGACGGTCTGGCCGCTGTCGCCATTGCAGCCGCCAAGGCAGGCGCCTTCGACAGAGCGCTGGAAGTTGCAGAACACATCGCTGGTGCGGCGTTGCGGGCCGAGATCCTCAACACGGCCGGCAGCGCGCTCACCAAACGCGGCGACACAATGAGTACTGCTCGGCTCGCCGAGAAGAGTCTGCAACTCATCGACGCGGAAACCGACCTGAGGTGGCGGGTAAAGCTGCTGACCGGGACGGCGGAGATGCTGGACCGGGCCGGCCATGCGGAACTGGCCCACGAGGTGACGGTCAAGGCCACACATACAGCGCGGAACAGTGTCGTGCCCTACGACATGGTGGAAACGCTCATCGAGGTGGCCACCGTGCTGGGGCACTCAGGGCATGCCGACGCCGGGTACCGCCTTGTCTGCCGAGCCCGGGCAGCAGCCGAGACGCAACCGGATGACCTCGCCCGCTCGATGCAGCTGGCCAGAGTGGCCGAAGGCCTGCACGGCGTGGGACACGACGCAGCAGGAGCGGAACTCCTGCGCGTCCTGGCGGCTGAGGCCCGACGGTATCCACGGCGATCACACCGTGCCAGTGCTCTTCAGCACCTGGCCGAGGCCCATGGCAGGATGGGAGGGCCAAGCAGGGCCAAGGAACTTGCGCTGGAGATCCTCGACCTGCAGCAGACCACACAATCCCCGGCGTTGCGCAGCTGGGACAGGGACTGCGCTGCGTATGCGTTTCTCGCGGCAGGAGACGTCGGCAGCGCCATGGAACTCCTCGACGGACTGCCCGAGGATTCAGGACCTGAGCTGCTGTCCCAAGTCGTCGCTCATCTGCTCACGACCGGAGACACGGCAAGAGCACTGGAACTCGCCCTTCAGAACTCGGACACGAACGCGGGCCTGCACAGCTTGGGCCTTGTCGCAGGGCGCATCGCAGCCACCGGCAACATCGACAGGGCGTTCGAACTGTCCGACTTGGTCTCCCGTGAAGACTCCCTGCCTGCGATCGTCAAAGGAATCACCGAAGCGGGCGCGCTGGACGTGGCACACGCCCTCGCCGACTCCATCACCTCACCCGAACACCGCAGCAAAGCCCTCTCTGACAGCCTTGGCTGAGACGCCCGCTTTGCCGGGTTAGGCTGGAAGGGCGAGACAGGAGTACACCCCGGCATGGCCAGCACCACACCCCGTAGCTCCGGATCGGATCCGGCGCCCCGTCCGAAGCGGCGAACGTTCTCCGCGGAGTACAAGCTGCGGATCGTCGCCGAGTACGACGCCGCCCCGACCGGCGAAAAGGGCGCGATCCTGCGGCGTGAGCGGCTGTACCACTCGCACGTGATCGAATGGCGCCAGGCCCGCGACGCCGGCGCCCTGGACGCCCTGACCGACCAGCGGACCTCTCCGGCCCGGCCGAAGCAGGCGGCCGAGCAGGCCGAGCTGGAACGACTGCGCAAGAAGGTCGCCCGGCTGGAGAAGGACCTGGCCCGCCGGGACGCGGCCCTCGAGGTCATGGGAAAAGCCAACGCGCTCTTGGAGCTGCTCTCCGAGAGCGCGGACTGAAGCACGCCGCCGCACCGTTGATCGATGACGCTTTCGCGGGTGTTCAGGGGCAGTTGGGGACCACGGCAGCCTGCCGGCTGACTGGACGCTCACGCGCCACCCACTACCGCCACATCAACCCGAAGCCGAAGCCCAACCCGTCCCCAAGACCCACGCCCGCCTCGGCCCTCTCACCGGCCGAGCGGGCCGACATCCTGGAGTTGCTGAACCGGCCTGAGTACGTCGACCTGCCACCCGCCCAGGTCTGGGCACGTGAGCTGGACGCAGGGAACTACTGGTGCTCCGAGCGGACGATGTACCGGATCCTGTCCGCCGCGGGGCAGAACGGCGAACGCCGCCGCCAGGCCACCCATCCACCCAAGGCGATCCCCGAACTGGTCGCGACCGGGCCGTCGGAAGTGTTCACGTGGGACATCACGCGGCTGCCCGGACCGGCCAAGGGCATCTGGTTCCACGCCTACGTGATCATCGACATCTACAGCCGCTACATCGTCGGGCACACCGTCGAACGTGCCGAAACGGCCGAACGGGCCGAGGAGTTGATCCGCGAGACCATCGAGCACAACGGCATCGTGCCCCACACCGTCCACGCGGACCGCGGCACGTCGATGACCAGTAAGAAGGTCTCCCAGCTGTTGATCGACCTCGGTGTCACCAGGAGTCATTCCCGACCCCGGGTGAGCAACGACAATCCTTTCAGCGAAAGCCAGTTCCGCACCACCAAGTACGCACCCGACTATCCAGAACGCTTCGGCTCCCTGACGCACGCCCGGGAGTGGATGGAGGCGTTCATCGGCTACTACAACCACGAGCACAGGCACTCCGGCATCGGCCTGCACACCCCCGCATCCGTCCATTTCGGCACCGCCCAGGAGGTGAGAGACCAGAGGGCCGTCGCCCTCGCCGAGGCTTACGAACGCCACCCCGAACGCTTCGCCCGTCGGCCGAAGCCACCCGAAATACCCGGCGAGGTCTGGATCAACGACCCCACCAAACGAACACAACCCGAACTACAAACCTCATAGCGATGCAAACGTCTCATTTGACTTGACAACTATCGAAGCGCTCGGAGCCCTCGCTCAGGGCCTCGGTCCATCACCCACAGGGCGCACCATCCTTGTAGCGGCTCTGTCCCTGGGACCTTGGGATCAGCTGATCGAAGAAATCTCTCACGTGGCGCCCGAGCAGCTGCTCCTGCTGAGTAATGTCGCCCTGCAAGATGACTAGGTTCTGTCTCTTTGGTCATTCGAGCGCGGATGAGGATGACAGCCGGGCTCGACGGAGCACTTGTGCCATCCGGATTACGATGGGCGTCTGTGGATCCGGCAGGCCGTTCGCGAGGAGGGGGCGAGTGAACGAGTCCGATGACCCGCAGCAGGAGCCAGTCTGGTTGGTAGCGGCGAACGTTGTGGCCTGGCGTCGATGCGGAGTCGGCGGGCAGGAACTGCGCCCGGGGACGAAGTGCTTCAAGGGCGGGGCGAAGGTGTACGTGGCCCACGCGTACTGGGGTCCGGGAGGCGATCGGGTCACGGTGGTCGGACGTGAACGGCACACCAGCCGATGGCTCGTGTTTCGCACTTTTTGGATCACTGGGTCGGTGAACTGGTGTGTGATGATGCGCTCGATCGGGTGGTGAGAGGCCGTACCTCTCATGGGGTGTGACGGACAGACAGAAGCATCGGCAGTGTCTGTTTCACCCTGTTGAGAGTGATCCGCCGA
This sequence comes from Streptomyces sp. NPDC056231, assembly GCF_048270745.1. Lineage (NCBI taxonomy): Bacteria > Bacillati > Actinomycetota > Actinomycetes > Kitasatosporales > Streptomycetaceae > Streptomyces > Streptomyces sp. NPDC056231. Next base: position 49,875 of record NZ_JBLVKW010000051.1, read on the forward strand.
TGCTTCCAGTGGGCACGATTCCGCCGTCCTTGTTCGCTTTCCTGGCTGTCTGCCGTTCCTGCTTCACCGCTCCGACGTTCCGCACGTTCAGCGTTCTGCTGACCGGGCTGATCGCGCAGACCCTGTCCTTGCCGAATACCTCATCCGCCCTGGTGGGAACGGGTGTGCCGGGGTTTCGCGGATGGCGGCCGCGGTCGCTGGAGTCGGCGCTCTCGCGCGGCTGCCGACCAGGCGGCAACATGATCGACCATGCTGCTGCGACTGCCTACCTCGGCGTGACGAACGCGCTCGCGATGCTACGGCTGCTGCCGATGAGCGATCGGGAGAAGGAGGTAGAGATCCTCGCCCTGCGTCATCAGATCACGGTGCTGGAGCGCCAACTCGGCAAGAAAAGGGTGCGGTTCGCCCCGAGCGATCGGGCATTCCTGGCGGCGCTGGTGCACCCGCTGCCACGGGATGTGCTCCGCAGGGTGCGGCTGCTGGTGCGCCAGGACACCGTCCTGCGCTGGCACCGAGACCTGATCGCCCGCCGGCACGCCGCCAAGTCCCGGCCCAGGCGCCCGGGCCGGCCACGGACCGTGCACTCGATCAGGGCCCTGGTGCTGCGCCTGGCACGCGAAAATCCCAGCTGGGGCTACAGGAGAGTGCACGGTGAGCTGCTTGTGCTGGGCGTGAAGGTGGCCGCCTCCACCGTGTGGGAGATCCTGAAGGAGGCCGGGATCGACCCGGCGCCCGAACGGAGCTCCAGTACCTGGGCCGGCTTCCTGCGCTCCCAGGCCGACGCCCTGCTGGCCTGCGACTTCTTCGAGACGGTCACCCTGACCGGAGCGCGGCTGTACGTGTTCGCCGTCATCGAGCACGCTAGCCGCCGGGTCCGCATCCTGGGCGCCACCGCGCATCCGTCCGCGTCCTGGGTGGTCCAGGCCGCGAAGAACCTCATCATGGACCTCGAGGACGCGGGCTGCCGAGCGCGCTTCATGATCCGGGACAGGGACGGCAAGTTCCCCGAGCTGTTCGACGCGATCTTGAAAGATGCGGGGATCGAGGTCGTGCTCAGCGGGGTCCGGATGCCGAGGATGAATTCGGTCATGGAGAGGTGGGTGCAGACCTGCCGCCGCGAGCTCCTGGACCGAACCTTGATCTGGAACCAGCGCCATCTCCTGCACGCCCTGCGCGAGTTCGATTCCTTCTACAACGAGCACAGGCCGCACCAGGGCATCGCGAACGCCCGACCGCTACACCCCTTGCCCGCGGCGATCACCGATCCAGGGCAGATCGCCCGCCTCGGCATACGCAGGCGTGAACGTCTGGGCGGCATCCTCCACGAATACGAACATGCCGCGTGACCTGCACGGAGGAGGTTATCGGCAGGCACAGGGCCATGACAGTGGTACGCAGGGTGTTCCAGGCGAAGCGCCGGATGTCGGGGCTGGCGAGGGCCTCGTTCCAGCGCAGCCAGAGGATGTCGAAGGTGTTGGAGACGGCGGTGTCGCGCTGGTCGTCGTCGAGGAAGACCTGCGCATAGAAGAGGTAGTCGTTGTCCACGATCTCGCGGAACGCACGGTGGTCCAGGGGCGGCACCTGAGACGTTGTCACCGAGGCCTTGTCGCTGCACCGTTCAACCCAGTCGCTCGACTTCTGGGCCTCGAACGCCGCCTGCCGCCACAGCCGGTACAGGGGCCATCCGGGCATCTGCAGATGGAGGGCCAGGCTGAGGATGATCTCCCACCGCGGGTAGAGCCCGGTGCCTCGCAGCAGCTCGGAGAGCTTCGACTTGGCGAGCGGGACCCTGGTGCTGAGGTCGCTGAGGGGCAGTCCGCTCTTCAGGCCCTCTCCCGGATCGCTGCCCAGCACGACGAGATCCAACAGTTACGGGCCGACGACCGCGACGAGTCCGTTCTCCTCCCGATCGCGGACGGACTGACGATCGCCCGCAAGCGCCGTTCCAGCGGGATCAGCGCGACCAGTCCGCCAGCGACAGCAGCAGGTGCGCGGACTCGGGCCGCAGATGGTCCGAGTGCGCGCCCGCCGGGTTCAGCCGCTTGCCCCGCACGTAGAAGTCGGAAGCGTCGACGCTGACGAACCGGTGGTTGAGGCTGTCGAACGGATACTGCTCGGCGGCCCGCCGCATCCGGATCCGGGATGGCTCCAGAGGGACTGGGGCCATCCCACTGTGGCCTATGCCCCGCTCGCGTTCCGCACGTAGGTGCCAGAAGCCGGTGGCCCGGTCGTGGCGCGAGTACGTCGTCACGACCGGCCCACGCAGCGGTGCCCCATCGTGCCCCCCGTCGACCGTGCCATCGCCGCCCGGCAAAAGAGACGGGAAGAGGGAGCCGAAGGCATCGCGGGGCGCCGCCATCTGGAAAAGCAGCATGCTGTCGGCAGTGAAGGGCCGGGACGGCAGCTCCTCGGCCACGTTCCAGCTCAGAGTGTCGCCGAACGAGGCCTCCGCCGCCCACTGCACCGCCTCGCACAGGAAGCGGCAGCCGAAGGAGTGCCCCACCAGGTGCAGCCATTGGCCCTCGCGGTTGGCGAGGACCGGGGCGTCGGCCGGGTCGGGACGTTCCGCGTCGAGATAGCCGAGCAGTCGGCCGATCACATGGGCGGCGTGCCCGGTGCCGCCGCGGGCGCCCATCGCGTGCGCGCGTTCCCGGATCCGCTCGTAGCCGGACCGGCCGACCCGACTGGAGGACGGCCACCGGACCACTAGCGTCCAGGGGCGGAAACCGCCCTCTGCGAGCCGCGGGTAGCGGTCGGGGGACGTGGTGAAGGCGTGTTCGGAGAGGTCCCGCAGCCGGTCGGCCGCGCGGGCCGCCGAGCGCGGCGAGGTCTGCCAGCCGTGAACGTAGACGACGATATCGGTGGCCCAGGACGGCGGCGCCAGGCGTTCGGCAATGTAGCGGGCGAGGTGGTGCTCGGCAACCGGCTCGCCGGTGTCCTCGTCCAGCAGCCAGCCGGTCTCGTCCAGGTCGATCGCGGCAACCGCCCCGCCGGTCAAGGGGCGCGGTGGTGTCATGCGTGCTGGTCCGTTCTCTCGGCCGGGCGTACCCGGGCGTCCATGCCGCAGTGCAGGGCGTACGCGAAACCAAGGGGGTTGCGGAACTCGGCGGTGAAGTGGCGGGACAGGTTGTGGACGATGCGGCCCGCTGTGTCGTCCGGGCCGCCGCGCAGGAAGCGACGTACAAACTCCCGCGCGTACTCGGCGGCGAATGCCTGCGGCATGTCGATCTGCGGGCCGAGTACACCCTGCGCGCCGTGCTCGACGAGCACCCGGCCGAGGAACGCGCGGTCGGCGTCGCCTGCGGCGTGGCCGGCCTGGCAGGCGTTGAGCAGCACGAACGGGTGGAAGGTGCCCGTGCGCCGGTGTTCGGAGCGGACCTCACGCACCGTGTGGCCATCGAATGGGGTCTCGTCGGAGAGCCGGATGACGAGCTGGGCGGCTTCCAAGCCGTTCGCCTCGAAGCCTCCGTGACCCCAGAAATACATCAGTTGCTCGTCGAAGTCGGCCTCGCCAAGGTCGCGTACGAGCTCGTCGTACGTGGTGCGGATCTCGCAGCGGGTCCCCTCACCGAGGGTGGCCGCGACGGTGGGGGCGCAGGTCTTGAGGCCGATCCTGGTGTCGTGGTTCAGGCTCACGGCCACGGGTCCCGGGTCGGGCACTGGCAGCCACAGCCTCTGGTAGGCGTCGCCGGTGTGCTCTATCTGGTGGCGGTGGCCGAGGAAGAGGGAGAACAGCGCATCGAGCTCGCTGGTCTCGGCGGATGGCGGGGCATAGGCAAGCTGTTGGGGCTTGAGGCACAGCATTGGCCAAGGGAGATGAAGGTCGTGGGAGTCGAATCGAATCCGGAGGCCCTCGCCCGCCAGCATCATCGCGAGATAGCCGCGAAAGATCTCCACGCGCTCGTCGTCGCCGCCGAACAACACGTCGAAGAGAACGGAGGCACCACTGCGGGCGAGCTGGGACACGATGGCCACCAGCTCAGCTTCGGGTTCGTGCCGCAGATCGGCGGCCGCAGCGTACGGGCGGCGCCGGTCGGACTGCGGGCGGCCGACGGCGTCTTTGGGCTGGTGGTCAACGAAGATCTGCTTCCAGCGTCGGCACAACCGGGCGGCCGCGGAGCGAACTTCGACCGGGCTCGCCGACAGGACGGCCTTGTGTTCGCCGCCGCGCAGGGTGGGTAGCGCGGGCCCGGACATCCGTGCCTGCAGGCGGCCGCCGTCGAGGACATCGAAGCTGATGCGGAGGTCGGGTTCGGCAGTCGCCAGGTGCGGCAGCCGCCGGAAGCCGTTGCTGGGGTCCTGAACCACCCGTACGGGCAGGTGAGTCGGCATCGGTTCACCGCCGCCGGCGCTCGGCCGTCGGTACGAGCGCCTCGTTGTCCGGGGCCGCCCCGGTGACCGTCAGCTCGGTCTCCACCTGTTGCAGGGCGGCTCCGCTGGCGTTCTCGTACAGGGTGAATCGGATGACGTGGCGTCCGGGCCGTCGGGACACGAAGGTGAACTCCAGGACGTCGAGGTGGTCGTAGAAGCCCCGGCCCGGCTCGATACTGGCCGACCCGAGCGCGGTCGCCACCACCTCCAGGGTGGGGCGGCGGCGGGAGTCCGGCACGGCCCAGGGGTGCCCGGGGTCGGCGTGCAGCCGCAGGGCGATGCGGCTCGTCTCGTCGACGCCGGGACTGCGGTCGTCGAGCAGCAACAGTTCGACCTGGCAGCCCGCGGCGGCGCCAGCACCGGTGTGATCACCAGCCTCGCTGTCGCCTGGCGAAGTGTCGCTGCGGACGGTGTGTCCGACCATGGCCTGCCAGTACGCGAGGTCGGCGCGGGTGGTGAGGGTGTCGGGGTGGTCTTCGCCAAGGACCCGGACACGGTCGCGGAGCACTTGTTCGTATTCCTGGGCTGCGCCGAAGGCGTTCCCGGCCTGCCCGCGCCACCAGGCGAGGTCGGCGCGGGTGGTGAGGGTGTCGGGGTGGTCTTCGCCAAGGACCCGGACACGGTCGCGGAGCACTTGTGCGTACGCGTCGGCCGCTTCGTCGGCGTCCCCGGCCTGGCCCAGCCACCAGGCGAGATCGTGCCGGCCGGCGAGGGTGGCCGGGTGCTCGGGGCCGAGCACCCACAGCATGTGGGCGAGGAGTTCCTCGTACGCGGCGGCCGCGCCTGGGGCATCGCCAGCCTCCCCGCGCCATTGGGCGAGGCTGTGCCGCGCGGTCAGCGTGGAGGGGTGGTCGGGGCCCAGGACCCGGACGAAGTCGGGGAGTAGCTCGGCCGTTGTCGCTGCGGCGCCCGCAATGTCGCCGGCCTTACCCCGCCACCAGGCCAGGTTGTGGCGGGTAGTGAGGGTGGAGGGGTGGTCGGGGCCCAGGACCCGGATGAAATCGCTGAGGAGATCGGAGGTCGCGGTAACGGCACCGGAGACATCGCCCGCGTGGCCCTGGCGCCAGGCAAGGTCGGCACGGGTAATGAGGGTCTCCGGGCTGTCGCGTCCGGCGCTCTCCTGCAGCCGCTCCAGCAGTTCCTCGTAGGTGGCGAGTGCACCCGGGGTGTCCCCACTCTCGCCCTGCCAGAAGGCGAACCGGCGCCATGCGGCCAGCGCGTCGTTGTGGTCCTCGCCAAGGATCCGGTCATTGGCCGCGGCCAGCTTTAGGAAGTACTCACGGGCGGCGAAGACCTGGCCGCTCGCACCCAGGCTCTCTCCGGCCATGAAGAGGACGGGGTGGGCGCGGTCACCCTGGTAGAGGGAGGGCTGTGCGTGGAGGGTGAGGGCGTCGACATTGGCGCGCAGGGCCTGGGCGAGTGCGCTGTCGCGCGCAACCGACGGCCAGGCGGTAAGCAGCGCGTCGGCGGCGGCCCCCGCGAGGCTGTGGAGTTCCTGCGCGGTGAGCGAGTCGCGGGTCGTGCGCTGCACGGTCTCCAGCACGCGGACCGCCTGCTCGGGGTGGACCGGGTCGTGGTCGATGAGGCTGAACCGGTACAGCGTGCGCAGCGCGAGGACAGCATCGCGGGCCGTCGCGGGCTGCCCCGGGGTCGGGGCGCCGGCATCCCGCTGGTCCGCGAGGTACCGCAGAGAGGGTGGGCTGGTCAGCACAACCTCGGGGACGCCGTTCGGGTCGAGTAGCGAGGTCAGCCGCAGCATGGGCCGGGACAGGCCGAGCGGCCGCATCAGGTCGGCGCTCTCCACGGACAGCGACCAGGCGGCGGCCAGGGTGGTGGTCTGGTCATCGGGCAGCGCCCCGGGCTCGGGAGTGAGGTCGGCCAGGCTGGTCGCCCGGTCAGAGAGCCGGCGACGGTAGTGCGCGCAGTCAACGCCGGCATCGACGAGGTAGGCGGCGGCCTGGCTCAACGCGAGAGGCAGGTGGCCGAGTTCGGCGGCAAGGGGCCGTAACTCCGTCGGCGGTTCCTGCCGTCCGTGCACGGCGAGCTGCTCGGCGAGGTAGGCGAACGACTCGTCCTCAGTGAACAGCCCGACAGGCACGATCCGGTCGGCGCTGCCTCGCATGGACGCGTCCCGGCGGCGCGTAGTTACCAGGACACGGCCGTCCTGATGCTCGGGTGGCCACAGGCCGCGCAGATCGGCCGGGTCGGCCACGTCGTCGAGTACGACCAGCCAGCGGACGCGTCCGGGGCGGCCGGCGGGTCGGCTCGTCAGCCACACCAGGAACCGGCTGGCGGCTAGATCGGCATCGGGGTCTCGGTCCCCAGTAATCTCGGCCGCGGCCTGCGCGTACCCGGCGACCACGGCGGCACGTGAGGCAGCGGTGATCCACACCAGCAGGTCCACGGACCCCGACTGCCAGGCCCGGTGCGCGAAGTCGGCTGCGGCCTGCGTCTTGCCGACGCCGCCGGGGCCGACGAGCAGGACGGTGCCGGGTTCGGCTCCCGCGGCGTCCAGTTCGGCTACGGTGCTGGTGCGCTGGAACGCCTCGGCCCGGCGGGGCAGTAGACCTACCTGGTGGGGCCAAGCGGACGGTTTGTGCACGCTGGACGCCGCGATGAAGACGTTGGTGATCGTCGAGTGGGCGACTGCGGAGCCGGTGACAACAGGGCTGCCTGAAGTGCCCCCGCGCGGGAATCCGGGCGAGACGTTCAGGGAGTCACTGACGATCACCGGGCCGTACACGACGCTTTGGTTAACGAGCCCGCTGTTCACACCTCCCTGTTCGCTCTGTCCACCCTGCGCCGCAAGGCGGTCGAGGAGTTCGAGCAGTTCAGCGGCGCTCAGCCTGCGGTCGTCGGGATCTTGCTGCTCCAGGAGGGCTTCTACGCGCACCTGCCAGGCCGACATTTGCCGCGCCTGTTCGCGCTCGTGCTCCGCCTCGTCCGAGCATACGGAGGCCAGCGCGTTGGCGGTCTGGTCGAGCCGTGCCAGCGCCAAGCGCTCGCGCTCGGTGTCCCGGCGGGCCATCACCTCTGCCATGCGGCGGCGCAGGCCCTCCCAGGCGTCCGTACCTGCGGCCGTGACCAGGACGGTCGCCGCCCGCACGGCCAGCGTGACCATCGCCTCGTTCAGCATCAGCGCCCCCATGCCCTGCCCTGACGCAGACCTTAGCGTCGTCTGCGAGGGTTCATAACCGGGTCGCGGAAGGATCCCTCACCGAGGCAGGGTTTGCATGATCCGCCACAGTCGGCGGGGCAGCTCGCCTTCCTCGAACGCGTGGATCTCCCGGATCCTTGCGCTTCAGCCGTACCCCTACGCCAGGCCCCCAACGAGACGTGACATCCAGGGGGCGTTGTCACGTTGTTGGGTGCGTGGGTGTCTGACGGTGTGTCGGGGCGTGGTGGTGCCGGGTGCCGGCCTGGGTTCAGACCGCGGTGGGCAGGCCAGTGGCGCCG
>NZ_JBLVKW010000052.1:0-55977 GCF_048270745.1 Streptomyces sp. NPDC056231
CCCGCGATCACTCGCGGGGCCGGGCCCTCCGTACGTACAGCTGCCGGTCAGGCCTCGAAGACCTCGGCGACCAGCTGCGCCTGCTCGGCCTGGTGGCGCTTGGCCGAGCCGACCGCCGGGGAGGAGCTGTGCGGCCGCGAGATGCGACGCAGGCGCTCACCGTGCGGGACGTCGGCGCCGACGGCCAGGTCCAGGTGGTCGATCAGGTTCAGGGCGATGAACGGCCAGGCACCCTGGTTGGCCGGCTCCTCCTGGGCCCAGAGGTACTTCTCGGCGTTCGGGTACTTGGCGATCTCGGCCTGCAGCTCAGCACCCGGCAGCGGGTACAGACGCTCCAGCCGGATGATCGCCGTGTCCTTGACGCCGCGCTTCTCACGCTCGGCATCCAGGTCGTAGTAGACCTTGCCGGCGCAGAAGACGACCTTGCGGACTGCATTCGGGTCGACCGAGTCGTCGCCGATCACCGGGCGGAAGCCGCCGGTGGTGAACTCCTCCGCCTTGGACGCCGCCGCCTTGAGGCGGAGCATCGACTTCGGGGTGAAGACGACCAGCGGCTTGTGGTGCGGGTTGTGCACCTGCCACCGCAGGAGGTGGAAGTAGTTCGACGGGAGCGTCGGCATGGCGACCGTCATGTTGTTCTGCGCGCACAGTTGGAGGAAGCGCTCCGGGCGGGCGGACGAGTGGTCCGGGCCCTGGCCCTCGTAGCCGTGCGGCAGGAGCAGCGTGACGCCGGAGGTCTGGCCCCACTTCTGCTCGGCCGAGGAGATGAACTCGTCGACGACGGTCTGCGCGCCGTTGACGAAGTCACCGAACTGGGCCTCCCAGATGACCAGCGACTCCGGGCGGGCCAGCGAGTAGCCGTACTCGAAGCCCATGGCCGCGTACTCGCTGAGCAGCGAGTCGTAGACGTTGTAGCGGGCCTGGTCCTCGGAGAGGTAGAGCAGCGGGGTGTAGTCCTCGCCGGTCACCTGGTCGACCAGGACCGCGTGGCGCTGACCGAAGGTGCCGCGGCGGGTGTCCTGGCCGGCGAGCCGGACCGGGGTGCCCTCCATCAGCAGCGAACCGATGGCCAGGGTCTCGCCCATGCCCCAGTCGATCGTGCCGTTCTCCACCGAGGCGGCACGGCGCTGCATCTGCGGCATCAGGCGCGGGTGGACCGTGATCCGCTCCGGAATGTTGACCTGGGACTCGGCGATCCGCTTCACGACCTCCGCGGAGACCGCGGTGGTGACGGCGACCGGGAACTCGGGCTTCGCTTCCGGGACAAGGGTCTGGGCCGGAGCCGAGGTGGCTTCGCGGACCTCCGCGAAGACCTTCTCCAGCTGGCCCTGGAAGTCCTGGAGCGCCTGCTCGGCCTCTTCCAGCGTGATGTCGCCGCGCCCGATAAGGGACTCGGTGTAGAGCTTGCGCACCGAGCGCTTCTTGTCGATCAGGGTGTACATCTGCGGGTTGGTGAACTCCGGGTTGTCGCCCTCGTTGTGACCGCGGCGGCGGTAGCAGATGAGGTCGATGACGACGTCCTTGTTGAATGCCTGCCGGAACTCGAAGGCCAGCCGGGCCACCCGGACGACGGCCTCGGGGTCGTCACCGTTGACGTGGATGATCGGCGCCTCGATCATGCGCGCCACGTCGGTGGCGTACATCGAGGAGCGGGAGGACTCCGGGGCGGCGGTGAAGCCGACCTGGTTGTTGATCACCACGTGCACGGTACCGCCGGTGCGGTAGCCGCGCAGCTGCGACATGTTGAGCGTCTCGGCGACGACGCCCTGGCCCGCGAAGGCCGCGTCGCCGTGGAGCGCGACGGGCAGGACCGTGAAGTCCGTGCCGCCCTTGTTGATGATGTCCTGCTTGGCGCGGGCGATGCCCTCGAGGACCGGGTCGACCGCCTCCAGGTGCGAGGGGTTGGCGGCCAGCGAGACCTTGATCTGTTCGCCGTCCAGGCCGGTGAAGGTGCCTTCGGCGCCCAGGTGGTACTTGACGTCGCCGGAGCCGTGCATCGACCGCGGGTCGAGGTTGCCCTCGAACTCCCGGAAGATCTGCGCGTACGACTTGCCGACGATGTTCGCCAGGACGTTCAGACGGCCACGGTGGGCCATGCCGATGACGACCTCGTCGAGGCGGGCCTCGGCGGCGGAGTCGATGACCGCGTCGAGCAGCGGGATGACGGACTCGCCGCCCTCCAGCGAGAACCGCTTCTGGCCGACGTACTTGGTCTGCAGGAACGTCTCGAACGCCTCGGCGGCGTTGAGGCGGCGCAGGATCCGCAGCTGCTCCTCGCGCTCCGGCTTGGGGCGCGGACGCTCCACCCGGTCCTGGAGCCACTTGCGCTGCTTCGGGTCCTGGATGTGCATGAACTCGATGCCGGTGGTGCGGCAGTACGACTCACGCAGCACACCGAGGATGTCGCGGAGCTTCATCAGCGTCTTGCCGGCGAAACCGCCGACCGCGAAGTCCCGCTCCAGGTCCCACAGGGTGAGGCCGTGCTCGGTGATGTCCAGGTCGGGGTGCTTGCGCTGGCGGTACTCCAGCGGGTCGGTGTCGGCCATGACGTGGCCGCGGACCCGGTAGGAGTGGATCAGCTCGAAGACCCGCGCGGCCTTGGTGACATCGTCGTCGTGCGAGGCGTCGATGTCCTTGAGCCAGCGGACCGGCTCGTAGGGGATGCGCAGCGCCTTGAAGATCTCGTCGTAGAACTCGTTCTCGCCGAGCAGGAGCTGGGACACGATCCGCAGGAACTCGCCGGAGGCGGCGCCCTGGATGACCCGGTGGTCGTACGTCGAGGTCAGGGTCATGACCTTCGAGATGCCCAGCTTGTTCAGCGTGTCCTGGGAGGTGCCCTGGAACTCCGCCGGGTAGTCCATCGCGCCGACACCCATGATGAGGCCCTGTCCGGGCATCAGGCGGGGCACCGAGTGGACGGTGCCGATGCCGCCGGGGTTGGTCAGCGATGCGGTGACTCCGGTGAAGTCGTCCATCCCGAGCTTGCCGATGCGCGCGCGGCGGACGATGTCCTCGTACGCCTGCCAGAACTCGAAGAAGTTGAGCGTCTCGGCCTTCTTGATGGCCGCGACGACCAGCTGGCGGTCGCCGCTCGGCTTCACCAGGTCGATGGCCAGACCGAGGTTGACGTGCTCCGGCTTGACCAGGGTCGGCTTGCCGTCCTTCTCCGCGAAGGAGTGGTTCATCGACGGCATGGCCTTGAGGGCCTGCACCATCGCGTACCCGATGAGGTGCGTGAAGGAGATCTTCCCGCCGCGGGCGCGCTTGAGGTGGTTGTTGATGACGATGCGGTTGTCGAAGAGCAGCTTCACCGGAACGGCGCGGACGGACGTGGCCGTCGGCAGTTCCAGGGAGGCGTTCATGTTCTTCGCCACGGCGGCGGACGGGCCGCGCAGCGTCACGTACTCGGGGCCCTCGGCGGCAGTGGCCGGGGCCGCCTTGGCGGGCGCGGCGGCCTTCGCGGCCGGAGCGGCGGGCGCAGCCGGGGCCACCGGGGCAGCGGCCGGAGCGGCAGCCGCGGGCTTCACCGGGACGGCGGCCGGGGCCTGCGCCGGCGCGGTCGGCGCGGTGGCGGCCGGGGGCACCACAGCCCCCGCGGGTGCGGCGCCGGGAACGGGCTTGTCCGCCGTGCCGGACGTACCCGGCTTGTAGTCGGCGAAGAAGTCCCACCAGGCGCGATCGACCGAATTGGGATCCTGGAGGTACTGCTGGTAGATCTCGTCGACGAGCCACTCATTGGGGCCGAAAGCCGCAGCCGGGCTCGTGCCCGGGCTGGCTTGGTCGGTCGAGATGCTTGAGTTACTGGGGGACTGAGACGACACGGCGGCAACCGCCCTCTTCCGCTTCACAAGGTGATGGACAGCGGAAATCAAGGCTACGCCTCCCTGACCGTTCCATGCAGGCCGGGCCGGTCTTCGTCGTGCATGTCACATCAAAGAGCGGGTTTCGATGCAGGAAATGGCGGGAAACAAGCTTGGTTCCGCTTCAGTCCGGGTACGCGAGGCCGTGGCTACGGCCAGGTGGACCGTACCCCCCTCGTGGGACGACACGTAGAACGCGCCCTTCCGCTTCGAACCCTATGTCAACTGCGTGGCTGAGGGATCCCCGGAAGAGTGACTTGGATCCGGCAGCCGCGAGCTGATTCAGCCACGCCGATGCGGCCGCCGTGCAGATCCACCGCCCAGCGGGCGATCGCGAGCCCCAGACCGGTGCCGCCGTCGCTGCCCGGACCGTGCGGGGACGGCACCTCGCCCCGGTTGAACCGCTCGAAGACCCGGTGCCGCTCGGACTCGGGGATGCCCGGGCCCTCGTCCAGGACCTCCAGATCCAGCGACTCCGGCTGCGCGCCGCGCCGTGCCCGCACCGTGACCCGACCGTGCGGCGGGCTGTGCTTCACAGCGTTGTCGATCAGATTGGCCACCACCTGGTGGAGCCGCTCCGCGTCCGCATGCGCGGTCAGCTCGGGCGGCGACACATCCAGATGCAGATGTACGTCCTTGCGGCTGTGGTTCCCGGAGCCGGAGGAGAGCCGGCGGTGCGAAGCGGCCAGGTTCGCTTCCTTCAGGACGCCCGAGAGATATGGCCACACCTCGAAGCGGCGGGCCTTCAGAGTGACCACCCCGTGGTCCAGCCGGGAGAGGTCCAGCAGCGTCTCCACCAGCCTGCCGAGCCGCTCCGTCTGTTTGAGCGCCGTGCGCATCGTCTCCGGATCGGCCGCGGAGACCCCGTCCACGACGTTCTCCAGCACCGCTCTCAGCGCCGCGATCGGCGTACGCAGCTCGTGCGAGACGTTGGCCACCAGCTCCTTGCGGTGCCGGTCCACGGCCTCCAGATCGTCCGCCATGAGATTGATCGTCTGCGCCAGGTCGCCGAGCTCGTCACGCCGGTCGGCGCCCCTCACCCGTCTGGTGTAGTCGCCGTGCGAGATCGACCGGGCGACCTTCGTCATCTCTTCCAGCGGCGCCGTCAGACCGTGCGCCACGAACTGCGTGATCAGCAGCGTCGCGATCACCGAGAACACGGTGATGAACCGCAGCTCGGTCCTGGTGCGCACCGCCACCATCAGCAGTCCGGTCGTGATGAACACCGATACCACGACGAGCGTGCCCAGCTTGGCCTTGACCGAGAAAGGACGCAGTCGCGAGCCGGTCCGGGTCATGGAGCCGGGGTCTCCAGGGCGTAACCGACACCGTGCACGGTGCGGATCCGCTCCGCACCGATCTTCCGGCGCAGCGCCTTGATGTGGCTGTCGACGGTACGGGTGCCGGAGGCGTCCGCCCAGTCCCAGACCTCCGCGAGCAACTGCTCCCGGGAGAGCACCGCGCGCGGTGTGCCGGCCAGGCAGACCAGCAGATCGAACTCGGTCGGCGTGAGGTGGACGTCCTCGGCGCGCACCCGCACCCGGCGCTGTGAGTGGTCGATCTCCAGTTCGCCGAGGCGAAGGATGCCGCTGCGCGGTGTCACCGCGGCCAGGGCGGCACGCTCCACCCGGCGCAGCAGGACATGCACCCGGGCGGCCAGCTCACGCATCGAGAACGGCTTGGTCATGTAGTCGTCCGCGCCGACACCGAGGCCGACCAGCATGTCGGTCTCGTCGTCCCGGGCGGTCAGCATCAGCACGGGCACCGGTCGTGTGGCCTGCACCCGGCGGCACACCTCCAGGCCGTCGAAGCCCGGCAGCATGATGTCGAGCACCATCAGGTCGGGCTGCCAGGACTCGGCCGCGTCGACGGCCGCGGGGCCGTCGAGCGCGGTCTGCACCAGGAAGCCCTCGGCCCGCAGGCGGGCGGAGATGGCATCGACGATCGTCGCGTCGTCCTCGACCACCAGTACCCGGCGCTGCGCGCCCGGGGTCGCCGCGACACCGTTGTGGGTGGTGTGTGTTTGTTCCATCGCCCCGCCCTGCCCGTTCTCGCGGGGGCCAATCCCCCGGACGCACGGTCTTCGCTTGTGAATTTCATGGGTGATCCCGTTTGCCGGTCAGCAGCGTAAAGCCACCGGACGGCTCCCGGCTACGCAGGGTGTAACGGCACAGGAACGGGTTGGACCCAAGGAGGAGGCGGAGTGTCTGCCTTGTGGCGCTTGGCCCCCGAGCGTCCGGGGGCCGTGCATGCCCGATGGGCGTCCTCAGGCGGTCCGAAGTGCGAGATGAACCACGTCGGGCACACCTCGGGCAACCTGTACCTCTTCCGTCCTTACGCCGCTGAATCCGGCATTGCGCAAGGCCTGTTCGAAGTGGGCGGACGGTTGCGCGGACCAGACCGCGAGTACTCCGCCCGGATTCAGCCGCTCCCGGCAGTCGGCGAGACCGGCGGGCGAATACAGGCTGCCGTTGTCGTCGGTGACGGTCCAGTCCGGTCCGTTGTCGATGTCCAGGCACAACGCGTCGTAACGGTCCGTAGTCGTGCGGAGGTACGCAACCAGATCCGTCGCCAGAATCCTGGTCCGCGGGTCGGCGAGCGCGGCACCGGTGATCCGGGCCAGCGGGCCACCCCGGTGCCAGTCGATGATCGCCTGCTCCCGCTCGACGACCGCGATCCGCCCCCAGCGCGGCTCGGCTGCCGCGTGGGAGAGGGAGAAGCCGACCCCGAGACCGCCGATCAGCACCGCCGGGTCCGGCCGCCCGGCGGGCAGCGCGGCAAGCGCCGCGTCGATCAGCAGCCGCTCGGAGCGGCCGTCCGCCGTGTCCATCAGGAAGCAGCCGTTGGCGATGATCTCGAAGTCGTCACCCCGCTCCCGCAGGACTACCTCTCCGTATGGTCCTTCCCGGCGGTCGAGCGTGACGGGGCTGTGGGCGGTGCGGCGGTCGGCGGTGGGCATGTCCTCGGTCTCCGGTAGAGGGTTGGGTGAGTCCCTGCCATCCTCGCCCGGCCGCGCGGCCGGGACCAGCGAGTTGCCGGATCCGTCCGGGGCGCAGGGAGGTGAAAGGAGTGGTCACACGGGCTCCGGCCGTGCGCCGCGCACCACGAGGAGCGCCCCGCCGGCCGCGTACGCCGCCACGCTACGGGGGGTCGGTGCCTCCGGGATGCCGACGTCGTCGATCAGGTCGGACGAGGCGTTCAGCGCGGCCTGGCAGGACCGGGCCGCGGCCCGGTCCGCCACGGTGGGTTCGGCGCGCAGGGCGAGCAGCAGGTCCGGACCGGAGACGCGGGGGACGCGGGGGAATCGCCGTGCCGCGCGGAATGCTGCCGTAGAGGTAGGCGCTGTGCAGCTGCGCGCCGCGGCTGCCGAGTGGTTTGCGCAGGTGACGGACGGGTGGCAGGAGATCGCTGAGAGCGAACACGGCTCCGGGAACATTGGGTCGGTCAGGAGCATTGAGTCTGCATAGCTCAAGTTGACTGCCGAAGGGGAGATCATGGCTATTGAGTCCAACGCGGTCACTCCGCTCACCTTGCCTGTGCTGCCACTCGACGACGAGGTGGTGCTGCCCGGAATGGTGGTTCCTCTGGACCTGTCCGACACCGATGTCCGGGCCGCTGTCGAGGCTGCTCAGGCCGCCGCCCGTCCGGGTGGCGGCAAGCCCGAGGTGCTGCTGGTGCCGCGGATCGACGGGACCTACACCGGGACCGGTGTACTCGGCACCGTCGAGCAGGTCGGCCGGCTCTCCGACGGAGACCCGGGCGCCCTCATCCGCGGCCGTGACCGCGTACGGATCGGGGCCGGAACCACCGGGCCCGGAGGTGCGCTCTGGGTCGAGGGGACCCGCGTGGACGTCTCGGCTCCCGAGCCGCTCCCCGGCGTCGCCGCCGAGCTGGTCAAGGAGTACAAGGCCCTCGCCACCAGCTGGCTGAAGAAGCGCGGCGCCTGGCAGGTCGTGGACCGGGTCCAGCAGATCGACGACATCTCCGCGCTTGCCGACAATTCGGGTTACTCACCGTTCCTCACCACCACTCAGAAGGTGCAGCTCCTGGAGACCGCCGACGCGGTCGCCCGGCTGAAGCTCGCCATCCAGTGGCTCAGCGAGCACCTCGCCGAACAGGACGTCGCCGAGTCCATCGCCAAGGACGTCCAGGAGGGCGTCGACAAGCAACAGCGCGAGTTCCTGCTGCGGCGCCAGCTGGAAGCCGTACGCAAGGAGCTGTCCGAGCTCAACGGCGACGCGGAGGACGAGTCCGACGACTACCGGGCGCGCGTCGAGTCCGCCGATCTTCCCGAGCACGTCCGTGAGGCCGCGCTCAAGGAGGTCGGCAAGCTGGAGCGCTCGTCCGACCAGAGCCCCGAGGGCTCCTGGATCCGAACTTGGCTGGACACCGTCCTCGAACTGCCGTGGACCGAAAGGACCGAGGACGCGTACGACATCCGCGCGGCCAAGGAGATCCTCGACGCCGAGCACGCGGGCCTGGAGGACGTGAAGGAACGGATCACCGAGTACCTCGCGGTGCGCAAGCGCCGTGCCGAACGCGGCCTCGGGGTCGTGGGCGGGCGTCGGGGCGGTGCGGTGCTGGCCCTCGTCGGACCGCCCGGCGTCGGCAAGACGTCCCTCGGTGAGAGCGTCGCGCACGCCATGGGCCGCACGTTCGTCCGCGTCGCGCTCGGCGGTGTGCGGGACGAGGCGGAGATCCGAGGCCACCGGCGTACGTACGTCGGCGCGCTCCCCGGACGCATCGTCCGCGCCATCAAGG
Organism: Streptomyces sp. NPDC056231; assembly: GCF_048270745.1. Lineage (NCBI taxonomy): Bacteria > Bacillati > Actinomycetota > Actinomycetes > Kitasatosporales > Streptomycetaceae > Streptomyces > Streptomyces sp. NPDC056231. The sequence continues at coordinate 8,622 of NZ_JBLVKW010000052.1, forward strand.
AGGCCGGTTCCATGAACCCGGTCGTCCTGCTCGACGAGATCGACAAGGTCGGCTCCGACTTCCGCGGCGACCCGGCCGCGGCGCTCCTCGAAGTCCTCGACCCGGCGCAGAACCACACCTTCCGTGACCACTACCTGGAGGTCGAACTCGACCTCAGCGACGTCGTCTTCCTGGCCACCGCCAATGTCCTGGAAGCCATCCCGGAGGCGCTGCTCGACCGCATGGAGCTGGTCAGGCTCGACGGCTACACCGAGGACGAGAAGGTCGTCATCGCCCGCGACCACCTGCTCCCACGCCAGCTGGAGCGGGCCGGTCTGGAGAAGGGTGAGGTGACGCTCGACGAGTCGGCGCTGCGCAAGCTGGCCGGCGAGTACACCCGTGAGGCGGGCGTACGCAACCTGGAGCGGGCCGTCGCCCGGCTGCTCCGCAAGGTCGCGGCCCAGCACGAACTGGGCGACCGGGAGCTCCCGTTCACCGTCACCGACGAGGACCTGCGGGGTCTCGTCGGACGGCCGCACCACGTCCCCGAGTCCGCCCAGGACCCGGCCGAGCGCCGCACCGCGGTGCCGGGCGTGGCGACCGGACTCGCGGTGACCGGCGCCGGTGGCGACGTCTTGTTCGTCGAGGCGTCGCTGGCCGACCCGGAGACCGGCGCGGCCGGACTGACCCTCACCGGTCAGCTCGGCGACGTCATGAAGGAGTCCGCGCAGATCGCGCTGAGCTTCCTGCGCTCGCACGGCGCCGAGCTGGAACTGCCCGTCGCCGACCTCAAGGACCGGGGAGCGCACATCCACTTCCCGGCGGGCGCGGTGCCCAAGGACGGTCCGAGTGCCGGTATCACGATGACGACGGCACTGGCCTCGCTGCTCTCCGGACGGCTCGTCCGTACGGATGTGGCGATGACCGGTGAGGTGTCGCTGACGGGACGGGTGCTGCCGATCGGCGGGCTGAAGCAGAAGCTGCTGGCCGCCCACCGGGCCGGTATCACCACCGTGGTGATCCCCAAGCGGAACGAGGCCGATCTGGACGACGTCCCGGCGGAGGTCCTGGAGAAGCTGGATGTCCACCCGGTGACGGATGTCCGCCAGGTGCTGGAGATCGCCCTCGCCCCGGCCACGGCCGGAGCGGAGGAGAGGGTCCCGGCCGCGGCGTGAGCGCCATGGCGTGACGGGCGTGGCACGACGTGCGCGGCCGGTCGGACGGCCCGCGCCCCCGAGAGGGCGGTGCGGGCCGTTCCGCTTGTCCGGGTGCCGGAGCGTGCTGCTCCGCTTCCGGGCGGGGCGCGGAAAGGCCACGCTGCCGCCGCGGCCCGCAGACCGGACCGCCGTCCCCGTCGACTCCGTGGCGCGCCCGGCCGGCGAGGGGGTGGATGACGGGCGGCTCGCTGTGCGCCGGGTGAACCGGGACGGCACCGGGCTCAAGGACACCGGCGCCGGGACCCTGCTGCGCGTCGTGACGGCTCAGGGGCGGTAGACGGCCCCCGGCACCGGCTCGGCGGGGGCCATCAGCTGCGGCACCGTCACCAGGGTGTAGCCGCGCTCCTTCAGCGCGTCGATGATGCCCGGCACCGCGGGCACGGTCCCCTTGTAGATGTCGTGCAGCAGGATGATGCCGTCCTTGCTCGCCTGGTCGAGTATCCGCTTCCTGATCAGTGCGGAGTCGGTCGTCGAGTAGTCCTTGGCGGTGGCGCTCCAGAGGATCTGCGAGAGCCCCAGGTCCTTGCTGATGCCGGAGACCGTGTCGTCGGTACGGCCCTGCGGCGGGCGCATCAGCCGCGGCTTCTTGCCGGTGATCTTCGCTATCGCGTCCTGCGTCTTCTCCAGCTCGGCACGTATGACGGCGGGCTTCTGGCCCGTCAGGATCTTGTGCGACCAGGTGTGGTTGGCCACCTCGTGGCCCTCCGCCTCGATGCGGCGCACCGTGTCGGGGTGCTTCAGCACGTGGTTCTTGCCGAGCAGGAAGAAGGTGGCGTGCACCTTCTTCTCCTTGAGGATGTCCAGCAGGTGCGGGGTGTCCTCGCCGGGCCCCGCGTCGAAGGTCAGCGCTATGCACTTCGCCTTGCGGCAGTCCACCGGACCGAACGAGCCCTTGGCGTCGGAGGCCGCGTCCGCTCGCGCCGAGCCCGGGGCCGTGGTCTGCATCAAGCAGCCGCTCAGCGTGAGAGTGACTGCCGTCACGAGAGCGACGGCCGCCCCCGTACCGATCGGCTTCGACTTCCTGGGCATGATCACGACACTCCCTCACGACTGAACAACGCACACGGCGTGCGACGCTCAGGGACTATACATAGAGCGTATACGTCGAGTGCATAGTGCCGGGGGTGGGGGTGACGGTGCAGGCATGCGGGAGCCCCGGTGACGGGGTGCGTCACCGGGGCTCCGGAATGCGGAGGCTCAGCCGTTGGCGAGTGCCTGTACGCGGTCGAGGGCGCCGTTGAAGTGGTTGTGGTCGCCGACGTAGGGGCCGGACGACGTGTACTGCCACATCGTGTAGTAGCCCCAGCCGGCCGGGAGCGCGCCGACCGTGGTGTCGTAACGGGCCACCCACAGCGGGTTGGTGGTGCCGAAGCCCGCATTGTTCCCGGTGCAGGTCGTCCACCAGCTGGTCGCGGTGTAGATGACCGCGTCACGCCCGGTGCGCGCCTTGTAGGTGTTCACGAAGTCGCGGATCCAGGAGACCATGCCGGCCTGCGTCTTGCCGTAGCACTGCGCGCCGTACGGGTTCCACTCGATGTCGAGCACGCCGGGCAGCGTCTTGCCGTCCCTCGACCAGCCGCCCCCGTGGTCCACGAAGTAGTTGGCCTGGGTGGCGCCGCTCGTGGTGTCCGGGGTGGCGAAGTGGTACGCGCCGCGGATCATGCCGACGTTGTACGAGCCGTTGTACTGCTGCGCGAAGTAGGGATTCGTGTAGTACGTGCCCTCGGTGGCCTTGGTGTAGGCCCACCGGACGCCGCTGTTCCAGAGGGTCGCCCAGTCGACGTTGCCCTGGTGGCTGCTGACGTCCACGCCTTCGGTCTGGGCGACAAGCGTGTCGCCCGGCAGGCCGCCCCGGCCGTCGTGGGCGACGACGCCCATGCCCATCGTGGCCGAACCGCGCGCGGGCTTCTTGGCGGCAGCCGTGGGGGAGTCGGCCGCGATGGCCGCGCCGGGCAGGGTGAGCAGAAGCGAAAGTGCTGCGAGGAGGGTTCCCAGTGCCGCCAGGCGTGAGCGACGGGTCGTTCCGGATCCGGATCTGTGCACGGGCATGTGCGTGCCTCCGAGGCCTCGGTGGGGGGATCTGCAGACCAGGGGGGCGGCTCGGCGCCCCCCTGTGACATGCCGTGGTGTGGACATGTCAGTAATGACGCTACGCACGTAGACCCGTGCGACGGAAGAGGGCCTGGGCGGTGCCGTTGGTCTACGCCTGCGAAATACTGGCGGAGCTGCGGCGATGACCGGCGGCGCAAGAAATTTTCAGCGGCAGGAAAGCTCATGAGGAGTGTTGACGTGCACGGGAGCGAAAGCGGTAGTGAACCCGGCGCGACCGGAGGAAGTGGTGCAGACCACGAATTCCTGGCACTGGAGCGGGAATTGGCTGTCTTTCTGCGCCGCGCGCGGGCCAGTTCCGGTGAGATGGCGCGGGAGGTCCATCCCGAGCTGGAGGCCGCGGCCTACGGACTCTTCGTGCGGCTGGAGTCGGTGGGGCGGCAGCGGGCCACCGACCTCGCCGCGTACTTCGGCGTGGGGAAGGCGACCATGAGCCGTCAACTGCGCGCCCTGGAGGAGCTCGGACTGGTGGCGCGCGAGCCCGATCCGGCCGACGGGCGGGCCTTCCTCGTCCATCTCACCGACGAGGGGCTTGCGCGCTTCCGCAGCGTCCGTGACGCGCGCCGCGACCGGTACGTGAGCAAGCTCGCCGACTGGGACCGGACCGAGGTGGCGGAATTGGCGCGGCTGCTGCACCAATTGAACGCGCGGGCCGAGGGCTGACGCCGGCCGGGCCCGAACCGGCCCGGCCGGGCGCCCCCGGGTGCTCTTTGGCCCCGCCCCCGGGAGACCGCCCACGCCGCGGGCGCGGGCCGGTCCCGCACCCGGGTGACCTACAGCACCACGTAGACCGCCGTCGCGTCGTCGTGCGTCTTGCTGCGCCGCAGGTGTGCACGCTCCGTGTCCGCGTCCTCCAGCGCCCTGACCCGGTCGATCAGCCCCTGTGCGCCCTCCTTGTGGAGCACTGCGAGGCAGGCCGCCCAGTCGCCCTCATGAAACATCTCCGTCCAGCGGCTCGCCCCGTCCGTCAGCGCGGCCACCGCCCGCACCTCGGTGAGCGGCGTCCGCCCGGTCACGGCGCGGACAGCCACCCCGGGGTCTGCGGCGGCGGTGAAGAAGCCGCCCTCCTTGTTCCGTGCCCGCGTATCGGCGATCGCCTCGGTGGCCAGCGAGCCCGGCGGCAGGCGGTCGAGCCGGTCGTCGAGCAGCGCGCGCACCGTTCCGTCCGGCGACTCGAACAGTAGTACGGAGTCGGAGAGCACCAGGTGTTCGATCTCTTCCCCGTCCCAGCGCACCACGACAACGGTCGCCTGGGGGGTGCGTACGTGAGAAAGGTCACACAGGGTGCGATGTGTGTCGGCGGTGCGCCGAATGGACTCGGCGAGGATCTCGGTGAGCGTCAGATCCCGCCGCGAACCCGACAGTTCGACCAGCGATCCGCCCAGCCGCGCGGTGAACCAGGGCACGGAGTGCACACAACCGTCGTCCCCGCGTGGCGGAGTGACTCCGTCGAGCAGAACCAACGTGCCACCCCCGCCGGAAGCGGGGAGTGCGGTGGCTGCCCAGTCCTCGTTGGGGCGCTCGGGACTACCGGGGACCGAGGCGAGTTCGATGCGCATACGGCCAGTCTGCACGACGCCTTCACGGGGCCTGCACGATCGTGGCGTTGGGCGGTACCGGCAGGTCAGCGGGGAGGCTTGAGCGGAAGGAGTGGCTCCGCGCCGGGTGCGGGCGGGCATCCTGCCAAAGCCCGGGCGGAAGTTCCAGCCGGTGATCCCGGTGTGGACTGCGGCGCCCGGGGGAGACTTGTTCGTCAACTCCGGAGTGATGTTCACTCGTTCAGGTGGCGGAGCGGTTGATGCGTGCCCCCCTCTCAAAAGCACTGGAATGGTCAGAAGCCGTACCAGGGGTCGGGGTGTCCTTCCACATATGACCGTGCGTCACCTCTGCTTCAAGGGTGGACGAGTCAAGATTGCGAGCACCGGTGCAGAAGAAGCGGCCGCGGAGCAAAGGCAGCGAGCAGAGCAGTACCGGGGCGACACCTCCGGCGCCGAGCGGGAGTGAGCCGACCCGGCGCACCGTCCGCGTACGCAGTCGGCTGGTCGCCGGCGTCGCGGTCGTCGGCATCACCGTCATCGCCGCGGGCGCGCCCGCGGCCCTCGGCGCCTCCGCCGAACTGACCGAGTCCCAGCGGTTGGTCACCCTTGCCCAGCTGAACCAGCAGGCGGTGGCCCTCGCCCACTCCCTCGCGGACGAGCGCGACGAGGTCACCGCCTATATCGCGGGCGGCCGGGACGGGAAGTCCGGCGCGAAGAACGACGGTCCGAGCGCCCGCGTCGACCAGCAGATCGACGAGATCCGTGCCGCGGCTCCCGCCGCGCTGCGCCGCGACCTCTCCACGATCCCCTCCCTGCGCCGGACCGCCCTCACCGGCAAGGGCTCGGCACTCGATGCCCACCAGGCGTACTCCGAGGTCATCGCCAAGCTCCACGACCTCGCCGACGACCTCGCCGAGAAGACCCCGCCGCGGGCCGCCGAGGCCACCCGTGCACCCCTCGCCCTCGGCCGGGCCGCCGATCAGGCCTCCGCCACCCGGGGGCTGCTGATCGCCGCACTCTCCGTGCCCCGCGCAGAGGCCGCGGTCCCGCAGATCGATCCGTTCACCGGGCTGCCCGTCCAGACCCAGGACGAGGGCAGCAGCGAGGACGACCGCAACCGTGACGCGCTGAGCGCCGCCGCCCAGCAGGCCAGGGTCCGCGAGCTCTCCTCGCTCGCCGACTTCGACCAGGCCGCGGGCAGCACCGCCCGCGAGAAGCTCTCCTCCACCGTCACCGGGCCCGAGGTCAACCGCGCGGAGAAGTACCTCGCCGCACTCACCGACCGTCCCGAGCTGTCGGACTCCGACCAGAAGGCCGACCGGAAGAAGGTCGAGGCGGCACTCTCCGCCCGCGTCGACCGGATGCGCAGTGTCGAGTCCGCCCTCGGCACCGCCCAGGTGCAACGCCTGGAGCAGCTGCGCGACGACGACGTCACCGCTCTCGAACTGCGCATCGCGCTCCTCGGCGGCTGTCTGCTGATCGCCGTCGGCGTCTCCACCGCCGTGGCCCGCACGCTGACCCAGCCGCTCGCCGTCCTGCGGATCGGCGCCGCCCGCCTCGCCGCGGAACCCGCGACCGCCGAGCCGGTCCGCTACACCGGCCGCAACGACGAGTTCGCCCAGGTCGTTCGATCCCTCAACGCCCTGCACGGCAAGCTGCACGGGCTGCTCCACGAGTTCAACGGCCGGTTCGAGAATCTGGAGAACGAGCGCGGCGAACTGATCGCCGGACGCGAGGCCCTCACCCTCCAGTGCGCCGAACTCCAGGTCCGCACCGCCGAGCTGACCGCCCAGCTCGAGCGGCTCAAGAACACGGTCCACCACACCTTCGTCAACCTCTCGCTGCGCACCCTCGGCCTCGTCGAGCGCCAGCTCGGCGTCATCGAGAGCCTGGAGGAGCGCGAGCAGGACCCGGAGCGGCTCGCCACCCTCTTCAAGCTCGACCACATGGCCACGGTCATGCGACGCCACAGCGAGAACATGCTGGTCCTCGCGGGCGCCGAGCACAGCCACGGGCACTCCGGCCCGATCCCGCTGGTCGACGTGTTGCGTGCGGCCGTCAGCGAGATCGAGCGGTACGAGCGGGTCACCATCCAGTCCCTGCCGCCGCAGGCCCAGATCGCCGGTTTCGCCGCCGACGACCTGAGCCACCTGGTCGCCGAACTCCTTGAGAACGCGACCTCCTTCTCGCCGCCCGACTCGCAGGTCGAGCTCTCCGGCTGGCTGCTGGAGACCGGCGAGGTGATGCTCTCCGTGCAGGACGAGGGCATCGGCATGTCGTCCGTACGGATGGGTGAGCTCAACGCCCGCCTGGCCGACCCGTCCTCGTTCGAGGCGGGCGAGCAGAGCGCCGACGGCGCGGGCCTCGGACTCCAGGTGACATCGCTGCTCGCGGCGCGCCACGGGGTGCAGGTCCAGCTGCGCGAGCACAAGGGCAGCGGGGTGACGGCGGTCGTCGTGCTGCCGCAGGCGCTGCTGCCGAAGGCGCCGCCCGGTGCCACACCGCCGTCCGTGACCGCGCCGGGGGACGCGCCCGCGCTGAACCTGCCCGGATCGGTTGCCGAGGCCAACTCCAATGCCCTGCCGGGCCGGACGCTCGCGCTGTCCGGCGACCCGCTGATCGCCGCCGCCGAGCAGGCGATCCGCGAGTCGGCACCGAACCCGGCCCAGGAGAAGGCCCCCGCTCCGGCGGAAGCCGAGCCGGTCGCCCCCGACGAGTCCGAGTCCGAGACCACGATGCAGGTCCGGCTCCCGGAGCTCCGGGACGAACCCGCGGCTCAGCCGGTCCCGACGGCCGCGCCGGCCCATGAGACCCCGGCGACCCCCGACCCGTACGCCATCGGCCCCGACCGCCACGAGCGCACCGCGGACGAGACCCCGGAGCCCTTCACCGCCCCGGCTCCTTCCCCGGCGCCCGCCGCGGAGGCCCTTCCCGGCCCCCGTCAGCCGGAGCCGCAGGCCGAACGCATCACCGACAAGGGCCTTCCCAAGCGCACTCCCAAGGTCGTCAAGCCCGCCGCCCCCACCGCCGAGCGCACGGGCAGTCTGGACAAGGACGAGCTGCGCCGCCGCCTCGGCGGTTTCCACCAGGGGGCGAAGGACGGCCGCCGCGACGTCGAGGCGGAGATCGCCGACGGTGCCGTCACCGGTGCCGACACCGCACAGACCGAGCTGACCGAGCGGGCAGACCGTTTCGGGGGTCGAACCGATGAGTCGGGGGACACAGTCGAGGAGGCACGCAGTTGACTGCGCCCAGCACATTCGGGCTGAGCACCGAGGCCCGGAACCTTCACTGGTTGCTGAGCAATCTCGTGGAGGAGGTACCAGGGGTCCATTCGGTCACCGTTGTCTCGTCCGACGGACTGATGCTGCTCTCCTCCGACCCCGGCCGCCAGACAGTCGCAGCGACAGGCGGCCCGCAGGACGGCCCCCGAGGCTCCAGCGCCGACCTGGCGACCATCGTCTCCGGTATCGGGTCCCTCACCGTCGGTGCCGCGAAACTGATGGACGGCGGCGGCGTCAAGCAGACCATGGTCGCCATGGACGAGGGCAGCGTCTTCGTCATGTCGATCAGTGACGGTTCACTGCTCGGCGTGCACGCCACCCCCGACTGCGACATGAGCGTCATCGCGTACCACATGGCGCTCTTCGTCGGCCGTGCCGGACACGTACTCACCCCCGAACTCCGCAGTGAACTGCGCAAATCGATGGAGAGCGCCCAGTGACGCCCGCTGCTGAACCCGCCCCCAGGCTCCCGGTCCGCGGGTCCGACCGACGGCCCGCCCGGGTCCGCCCGTACTCGCTCACCCGCGGCCGCACCCGTTTCGGTCACGTCCTTCTCGTCGAGACATTCGTGGCCGCGCTGGAAGCGCCCGAGGAGCGCCGCGAGCTCACCAACGGCAACCTCGCCACGCGGGTGATGCCGGAGCTCCGGGCCATTGTCGAAATCTGCCGCCGCATGCGTACGGTCGCGGAGATCTCGGCCCTGTTGAAGATGCCGCTCGGCGTGGTTCGCGTGCTGCTCAGCGACTTGGCCGACCAGGGAAAGATCCGTGTGTACGGGACCGGTCACGGCACCGGCCAGCCCGACCGCGCACTGCTCGAAAGGGTGCTGAATGGACTCCGTCGTCTCTGATTCGCATCTGTCCGTCCCGCGTCAGCCGGGTCCGGAGGACCAGGCCGAGGAGTCGCTCCAGGCCTGGCAGTTGGATCACACCAGGGCCCCCACCGCCACGAAGATAGTGGTTGCGGGCGGGTTCGGGGTCGGCAAGACGACCTTCGTGGGATCGGTCTCCGAGATAACCCCGCTGCAGACCGAAGCGCTGATGACCCAGGCCAGCGAGGAGACCGACGACCTCACCGCGACGCCCGACAAGGTCACCACGACCGTGGCGATGGACTTCGGCCGTCTCACGCTCGACGACGACCTCGTGCTGTACGTGTTCGGCACGCCCGGACAGCAGCGCTTCTGGTTCATGTGGGACGACCTGGTGCGCGGCGCGATCGGTGCGGTGGTGCTCGCCGACACCCGGCGGCTCTCCGACTGCTTCCCCGCGCTCGACTACTTCGAGAGCTGCGGACTGCCGTACATCGTGGCCGTCAACCACTTCGAGGGGACGCCCGGTTACGAGGCGGAGGACGTCAGGGAGGCCCTGACCGTACCCCCGGACGTGCCTGTTGTGATCATGGACGCGCGTAACAGGACCACTGTCGTCGAATCGCTGCTGGCCCTCGTGGGTCACGCCTTTGACGCGGCCCCCGCCTAAGAGCCTGTCGGGTGACCTCTTATCGGATAGCGGACGCGGTCTGGTGCGTGCGATTCCAAGGCGGAGGAGGGAGTCAACGCGGAGCGTTGGTGACTGACGACAACGCGGGAAGCGTGCGTGCCAGGGCGTGGCCGCCCGGTCGGAGGTCACCCGACAGGCTCTAAGAGGGGCTAACCCGTAAGGGCGTGAAAAGCCCGCCTGCCATGCGGCAGACGTTGCCGGTCACGGCACTGGTGCCCCTCACCGCACCAGACACACCTTGCGCACGTACCACGTAGACGTAACGGAGAACCGCGATGCGGAAGATACTCATAGTCGGAGCCGGCCAGTCCGGTCTCCAGCTCGCCCTCGGACTGCAGTCCCATGGGTACGAAGTCACCCTGATGTCCAACCGCACCGCCGACGAGGTCCGGTCCGGCCGGGTCATGTCGACGCAGTGCATGTTCCACACCGCGCTGCAGCACGAGCGCGACCTCAAGCTCAACTTCTGGGAGTCCCAGGCCCCGCGCATCGAGGGCCTCGGCGTCTCGGTCGCCGCCCCCGACTCCTCGCGCGCCGTCGACTGGGTCGGCAAGCTGGACGGCTTCGCCCAGTCCGTCGACCAGCGCGTCAAGATGGCCGGCTGGATGGATACGTTCGCCGAGCGCGGCGGACAGCTCGTCATCCACGGTGCGGCCGTCTCCGACCTCGACTACTTCTCCCGCACCTACGACCTGGTGATGGTCTCCGCGGGCAAGGGCGAGCTGGTCTCCATGTTCGGCCGGGACGCGTCCCGTTCGCCGTTCGACGCCCCGCAGCGCGCCCTGGCCGTCGCGTACGTCCACGGCATGGGCCCGCGCCCCGAGCACCCCGAGTTCGACGCGGTCCGCTGCAACCTGGTCCCCGGTGTCGGCGAACTCTTCGTGATGCCGACCCTGACCACGTCCGGCCGCGCCGACATCCTGTTCTGGGAGGGCATTCCGGGCGGCCCGCTGGACGTCTTCCAGGGCATCAAGGACCCCTCCGAGCACCTCGCGAAGACGCTCGAGCTCATGGAGCAGTTCACGCCGTGGGAGTACGCGCGCGCCACCAAGGTCGAACTGACCGACGCCAACGGCACCCTGGCGGGCCGTTACGCCCCGACCGTGCGCAAGCCGATCGGCCGGCTGCCCGGCGGCGGCCTGGTGCTCGGCGTGGCGGATGTCGTCGTCGCCAACGACCCGGTCACCGGCCAGGGTTCCAACTCCGCCTCCAAGTGCGCCGACGCGTACCTGAAGTCGATCATCGAGCACGGCGACCAGCCCTTTGACGCGGACTGGATGCAGTCCACGTTCGACCGCTACTGGGACACCGCGCAGCACGTCGTGAAGTGGACGAACGCCATGCTCGGCGTACCGCCGGAGCACGTGCTGAACCTGATCGGCGCCGCCGGTCAGCTGCAGCCGGTCGCCGACCGGTTCGCCAACGGGTTCGACAACCCGGCGGACTTCGACAACTTCTTCTTCGACCCGGAGAAGACGAACGCGTATCTGACCCAGGTCTCTGGGGCCGCATCCGCCACCTGACCTGCGAAGCAGCGGTTGGCGTTGGTCAACGTTGGTGGTTGTGGGCCGTCTTCGGACGGCCCACAGACGGCCCGGAGGGAGACCTCAGCCAGCGAGCGGCACCGGGTGCGCTTATGAGATGTCGGTCCCTGCCGGCTAGGCCTTCTCCTTCGGATCACTCTCACGGGCGTGCGATACGTTGCCCGCCATGAGTGGACTCGAACACGTCGCCTGGCCACCTGCCCCGATCAAGACCGAGCGGCTCGTGCTCCGTGAGTCCGAGGCCCGGGACCGTGCGGCGTTCATCGAGCTTTTCGCATCGCCAGAGGTGCGCACCTTCCTCGGTGGCCCTCGACCGCGTGATGAGCTCGAACGCGCGGTACCTGAGGTACCCGGGCGCCGCCCTGGCGTTTTCGTGATCGATCTCGACGGAGCGATGATCGGCACGGTCTCGCTCGATCGACGTGATGTAGAGCGTCCTGGGCACGTCCGTCCGGACGCTGGGGAGGCCGAGCTCGGTTACACATTCCTGCCAGGAGCGTGGGGACGCGGGTACGCCGCCGAGGCGTGCGCGGCGGCGCTCGGCTGGTTCGCCGACGCACTTCCCGGCGAGCCGGTGGTGCTCTGCACCCAGACAGCCAACGACCGCTCGATGCGCCTCGCGGCGAAGCTGGGGTTCGCCGAGGTGGAGCGGTTCGAGGAGTACGGCGCCGAGCAGTGGTTCGGCGTGCGGTCCTCGGTCACGCCGTCCGGTTGAGCCAGGCCCCTGGACGTACAGGCCCCACCGGGCCTCCATGCTTAGGTCCTGGCCGCAGGTTGGCCGAAAGCACCTTCGGTGACCTCTACGTTCCGAACGCGATCGCGTGCGCAAGTTGCCTTGTACGTCTGTCATTTGACCTGCGATGGCACGCAAGGTTCTGTTCGTAGTCGTCCACAGGAGGATGGGGAGGGCTGCTGCCGTTGGCCCCCCGTTTGGCCCCCGCGCCCTGGCCAATCATCGTTTTCGTTGGTGCACGCTTTCCAAGTCTGTTGGTGGCTCGGAGGCGTGAGTGCAGGGGCGTTCACCTGCGTTCACGGGGACTTGCTCACTCGGATGCTGCTGGGGCCTGGTCGTGTCCGAACGCCAGTGAACGGAGCTGAATGAGACGGAAACTGAGACGGCCTTCCGTCAGCGATCCGGTTGGACGGACCTGTCAGAAGGGGGGCTCGGGGCCGTCACCGCGCCACGGCTCGTCGGCCCTGGGCCAGGGATTGTGCTCCGAGTCGCAGAACGCGTACCGCTCTCGTCGGACCTCCAGTCCCGTGGTGTCCTCGCCCCAGCTCGTCAGGGCCTCTATCGACCGCTCGCGGTACTGCCACAGCGCGCTTGCGGCCAGAACCTCCCGCAGGAAAGGGACCAGGGCAACTCGATGATGGAGCAGGTGGGGGTCGTCCAGCAGTGGAATGCAGGTGGAGACGGCTGCCTCGCGTACGTGGACGTCAGGGTCGTCGAGGTACGCGGAGGCGGAGCGAAAGAGCTGCGGTCGAATGCGGCAGATCTCGACGTACGGCGGGTACTCCTCAGGCGGGAAGCCGCATCGGCGGCTGATCGCTGCGGCTTCGTCGCAGGCCTCGTTCGCCACAGAGTCAAGCCATCCCAGCAGCTCGGCGCGCATCGGTCCGGGGAAGCTGCGAGCGTTCTTCTTGACGGACCACAGCGAACGTTCATCGTCGAGGATTCCCGCCACGTACAAGGCAGCCGGGGCGGTGGCGGTGTACAGGGTGTTCTGGTGGTGAACCACGCTGTGCAAGACGCCCAGCGCCCGGGACCGTACGCCTTCACTCAGGTCGAGAAGCCCGGTCAGCATCTCGGGCACATTGGCGGCCGGCCCATGGGCGTGCTCCAGGTCACCCCAGCGCGTCGCGGACAAGACTCCCGCGGGATCGATCGGCTCGGCGAACTCCTGCACTAGGGACACGCAGGGAGTATGTCAGCGCTCGGAAGTATCAGACTCAGCCGCGAGGCAGCCACTGCTGCGACCCGCCCGCGTGACGGCGGCTGGCGACCGTGAAGCCGCCAGCCCTGTGCACCTTCTGATCCGTAGCTCTAGCCGGATCGGTCAGTGACGGTCATGCCGGCCGCTTCGAGGCCCCTGGAGGGGGGTAACGGGCGGGGGTGGTTGCTGGGGTTGCGGTACCACGCTGCTGTACGGACGACCCCTTCGTCCCGAAGCAACTTGGGCGGGCGCTTGACCTTGGGTTGGTGTGCTTCTCACCTGCGGCGACGGTCCACCGGTGTGCGTGCATGTCCGCCGCTGTTCGACGGCGTTGTCACGCACTTAAACACTCACTGTTGCTGCCCGTTGATTCCCGCTCAATCGGGCATACCGTGGATACGACGGAGTCGATAGGCGCGGATCTCGCCGTAGAGCACGGATGCCGCAAGTATGAAGAGCACGGTCTCTATGCTCGCTGACCACGGTTCAGGCACCCACCAGTGACCTATGACCGCACAGGCGGCGGAGATCGGCACGGCGAGGAAGTAGCCACGCAGACGCACACGCAGCCGATGCACATCGTGCCGTGGTTCAACTGCCATGATGGCCCTCTGTCATCGCGGGGTGATGCCTGAGTACAAGCGTATGCTGCCCACCTTTGCCCGGTAGGACAATGCTCCAGCAGGGACTCGGCGTTGGATCACGTATCGGCTCGGTCTTGACCAGCGGCAATGGGTGCCAGAGGGAACCTCAGGGCTCGCCCTGGCACACGCTGTTGACCGTGGCTTACCGACCTGTCGGGCACGGATCGGGCACACCTTAAAGTCCCAGGCTTTACCGGATCAGTCAGCCGCGACGGAACAGTTCTCGGGCTCGATGCCGGTGAGATCACACACGGCAGCGTCCGCTTGGCCCTCAGAGGAACGCTGTTGAATGACCGCCGCTGCTGCACGAGTCCCGACATCGAAGCACGTTGGATTCTGCTCCACGAGCACGCTGATGATCTTCGCCCGCGTCGCGACTACGGTGCCCTGGCGGGAATCGGTCTCCCCTTCTTGGGACTCCCGTCGCAGTTGCCTTCGGATCTGACCGGCCCGCGTCTCAAACTCCCGCTTGGCCTGCTCGCACGTCGCGGACCGCCCGGACACGCTGTCGTACTGGGCTGCCCCGGCGGCGTACCCGCCCATGACGAGAGCGATTGCCCCTGCGCTGGTCAGCGCGATCAATGAACGCCTCATGGCGAGGGATGCTATCTGCCCAGGTGAAGAAGCTTTCCCTTGACTCGGACCACCGCTTTAGGAGCGAGGTGGGGCGAGTTGGGGTCTGACCTGTGGGACGCCGACTTCAGCGTTTGTTGGCTGTGGTCCCTGTCGGCAGCCGCAGTTCCCCGTGAGTCCCCGCGCGACGCTCGCCGCGCTCCGGCCGGCACTCGCGTACGGCGCCCCGCGTCGGGCCCGGCTGCTTTCACCGTGTTTCCCCGCTGTTCCCCATCCGTTCTGGTGCGGTTGTGGTGCGGCTACTGGTGACGTTCCGAGCCAGCGCGGAGGCACGGGCTCGCTTGACCGGTGCTCGGTTCACTGGACGTCGGCCAGCCAGCGCAGCGCGCTGAGGCTCGGCAGGAAGAAGTACTCTCCGCCGCGGGTGATGACAAAACGCTCTACGTCGTGCAGGCGGCGCCTGATGGGGTGCTGCGGGATGGTGAAGATGCCGGAGCCGTCGTTGTCGCCCGTGAGCAGGTCCTTCTCCTGGTCGAGGCCGGTGAAGTTGCCCTCGTTCAACCATTGCGACTTCACGAATTCAAACTGACGGTCGAGATGTGAGCCGATGAAGACGAAGACGATGCCACGGTCGGCGCCGTCGTCGTCCAGGATGCCGGCCGGCAGCGGCGGTCCGTAGTTGGTGCCCCGTCGAATCATGCGGTGCAGACGAACGTCGCCGATGATCTCCGAGTCGCGCGGGTTGGCCCGCCTGGCGTGGGCGCCGTGGGGACAGATAGCGCCGCGCGGATCGGACTCGTAGCGGAAGTCGTTGTTGCGCTGGTCGTCTGCCCCCAGGGCCGGGGCGTCGTGCTCGGGCGCCAGGATCAACGGGGCGCCGCTCTGCCAGCGGCCCACGATCTTGGCGGCGAGCAGCGACTCTTCCTCCGGGCTGCCGGAGTTGTCGTGGAGATACCGGCGGAAGGCCGCGACGCGTGTGTGCAGCTTCCGCCAGGCCACGAAGGTGCCGTTGCGGCCGAGCTCGGCCGGCTGCGGCATCGGCGGCAGGTTTCCAGTCTCGTCGGGATAGCCGAGCACGAATTCGCCTGCCTTGAGCACGGAACCGTCACCGGGCGGAGTCTCGGCGCCACTGCCTTCGATCGTGGGGTTACCGATGCCGTCCTTGTAGCCGAAGCTGGTACGCCCTGTGGACAGCTGGTAGAAGTCCTGCCGATGGACGAACTGAAGACCGGGAAGCTGCGCGTGGGCCTTGCGCGCACGTTCGAGGACGACCGCCAATGACTCCTGGTCGGCGGCCAGGAGGGACAGCACGACATGTACCTGGCCGGTGCCGAAGGGCGGCTCCCAGCGTGCGGGTGCGCTCTCACCGGTATCACCGATGGACTCGGCGCGTGCCGCCATGCCTTGCCGGAACTCCTCAGGGAAGGTGCTCAGGGCGGCCGGTGGGACCTGGAGCGCTTCGAGTCCCTGGTACGTCAGTCCGACGTTGAGGAGCGCGGGCAGGTCGGGTTGCCACCAGTTGGCAGCGGAGTCGACCAGCTCGGCCAGGCGCCCCATCAGCTGACGCCCGGCGCCGGGATTGTCCACGCGCAGCAGGATGTAGGTGCCGACGTACGGTGACGGCCGGTTGCGCAGCACGATGCCCTGAATCTCATCCAGCTGCAGCGGCGGTGCTTCAGTCGCTGTCATGTCGTCCTTCCGGTCAGGTATCGGCCGACTTTGTACCAATTGCCGCTACTGTCGGCGCTGTCCGACACGGCACATCGCGCGATTGACGAGCGCGTGGGCGCGCGGGGTCGCTCGAAGCGCGAGGTTCCACCGCGCGAGCCGCAGCGCTCGTTGGGGATCGTCGCCGACGGTCAGCCAGAACTCCGCCGCGTGATCGGCATACGCCTCGGGGTGGCGCGCCATCAAATCCTCGTAGCGTGCGGCAGCGTGGGCACGCCAGAACCGAGCTTCCGTCGATGCCTCGCACCTGCCCAGGAGGCGGGCAAGCCGGGTCGCGTAGTCGGGATCGTCACTGGCGAGGGCCAATCGGCGCAGGCGCTCTATCGCTACGGCCACCCTGCCTTCGGCGGCATCGGCCTCAGCGAGGTGGCCATGCGCCGGCACGTAGGACGGCAGTCGGCGAGTGGCCGACTCCAGCCAGACGCGCGCGCTCACCAGTCCACCCTGGGCCAGCCACATCTGCCCGCACTGGAATTCGAGGACCGCCAGCGGGAAGGGACTGACCCCGCGGAAGACGCGTCTCGCTGCCAAAAACCACAACTCGGCCTCGTCCACCTCGCCGCTCTCGGCCTGACAGCGGGCCATGGCGCCGAGGGTCCAGAAGTCCTGCTGCGTCGACAGCCCCTGTCGATGCAGCGCAAGCGCCTCGTCGTACCGCCCGACCGCCTGACAGACGGCGGCTCGCTCCTCGTCCACGCTGCGCCGATCGAGCCCCAGCGCAGCCGCCGCGTCCAGATCGTCCAGCGCCGCCGCGAATCGATGGAAGAGGCCCGCCAGCCTGGCACGCGCCACAAACGAGCGAGGATCGCGCGGCACCTGGTCGACGAACGTCTCGGCCAGCGATGCCGCGCGCTCGGCCTCGTCGATGCGGCCCCGTACATGCCCGCGCAGGGCGGTCAGCTCCACCAACTCGCCCCAGCCGTCGGCGGTGAGTCGTCCCCGTGTCGCCTGCGACGTCAGACCTTCGATGCGCGCGTCGAGGTTGCCCATGGCGATGATGCCGGCTGTCGTGGACGGCCCGCCCACAAGGTCGGGCCCCCTCTCACCGTCTGCAAGAGTGGCCGCCCTGGAACTGCTCATCAGCCTGCGGCGGCCGTCGGGACGGAAACGGGTTCGGGCGGTTCGGGGTTGGGCGGTGCCAGGTACGGGAACTCGCGCGAAGCCGGGACGGTCCCGTCGACGCCGTCGCTCACGCGCGGGCCATGGCCCGCGTTGACGATCAGCGTGTAGAGCGTGTCGATGACATCGTCGTTGAGCGACCGGCCGCCACAGGTCGCATGCTCCCGTCCCTCCAGCAGGGCCCGCTCGATCTCGAAATAGCTGTCTTCGGCGTACGGCTTGGCAACGTCCACGACCAGGAAGTCCGCGAGCAGCAGCTCCGTCAGCGGATGCGTCCCGTCCGGCTGCGTCGTCCAGTCCAGCTTGCCGTCGAGACCGTCGAAGAAGACCAGGTTGGCGTTAAGGCGTGAGCGATAGGCGGCCACGTAGCTCGGCCCCAGCCGGAACGGATCTTCCTCGTTGTAGAGATCGCGCAGGTCAACGACCTTATTGGCGGCGTCGACCCCGTTGTCCGACAGGAGAATGTTCTTGACCTCGGGGCGGCCGAGGCGTTCGAGGCGCACCGGATACGGCCCGACCGTGACGGTTTCCGCCGCAACGGCGAAGACGCTCCCCGAGGCCGCCCCGAACACCCTGGCGACGTCAAGCTCTACCACGACGGTCAGGACGTCGGCGCCCTCCAGGGAGTTGGTGCCCTTCGGTACGAAGGCGAGCTGCCGCCTCGCCCGCGTCTCCACCTCCTTGGCCACGTCCATGAAGAAGGGATCCAGCTGCAGCCCGGCGTAGCAGCGCACGCCATGCCCCTCGCCGCCCCGCTCGTCATTCACCAGCAACGAAACCGATTCCCCGTTGGGCAGCACGCACGTTCCCCGCTGCGCCAACTCCCCGTTGTCATTCGGTCCGATCGGAATCGAGAAGGTGCAGGTAAGCGCGAATTCGTCGGTGCCGACATCGAGGAGTGAGCTGGAATCTCCCATAGGCACGGATGCCGGACGGACGCGGAAACGATAGCTGGCAGCGTCAGAGAACAGGGCTCCCGGCCGCGCATTGGGAAAGACATTCATGACGAGGACGAGCCGACCCGACCGGGAGGGGCTGGGAAAGGCATAGAGGTCGGTCAGGTCTATGGCCGGATCGGCCAGGGCGCGAGTGCCGGAAAGATGGTCGGACATGATGCTGCGACCTCCGCTGACGGGGCCCGAGCCGACGACCGCGCGCCGTTGCCAGGCCCCCTGGTGGTACCCAGGCGCCATGGCCACGGGGCTGTAGGCACCTGGGACGCGAGACAGCCGCTAGCTGGACGCAGTATCCAGCAACGCGTTGAACGCCTGCGTGACCTTCTGTGCCTTGGCGGTGTCCTCGACCGTCATGGTCGGATTGGAGGCGTACCACATGTCGGCCTCCACGATCTTCGTCGTCAGCCAGTCGACGATGTTCGGAGAGGTCGCCCCGGGCCAGCCCTCAACGACACCTTCGAACATCTCGTCGAACCACGGTGCGGCGTTGGCGAAGATGTCAGCCATGTACGGCTTGAATTCACCGTCATAAGTGACCGCGCCTATGACCTGGGTGTCATTGTTGATGAATGTGACACGGAAGTCGTGGACAGTGCCGACGACCTTTTCGTATTGAAAGGCGTCGTCCTGGATCTTGGCGGCGTTCTGGTGGAACCTTTCTGCCCCTCCTGGCTTGGCATCGAAGAGAACGGTGATTTCCGCTACCTCCCCGACCCGCTTGCCGAGACCGTCGGGCTGCCTGGTCACGATTGGAGTCGCGGAACTCTGTGCCGTCATGACTCCCTCTCCCTTTGATCGTCTATCGGCTGGGCTGCGGACTCTCCTCCCTTCTGAGCGCGTTCCGGAATGCCCACATAGCTAGTTTTGTCGTGCTCCAGTGCGTCGGCAAGGCGATCAGGCCCCCTGGGCCGAAGACGTGAAGGAGGGAACCTTGACGCATGTCTCCCTGGTCTGCGGGCTACCGCACGAGAGGTTCGCGGCCGCTTCCGCCTTCACCACCACTCTCCCCAGCTCCCATCCCGTACGCCGTCGACCCACACACCGACTACGTGTTCACCAAGCTCACGGGTGGGCCGCTGAGCCCGAACACGGACTACCACGACTGGAAGCGGCTCCTGGAGGACGCTGCGGTCCGGGACGGCCGACTGCACGACGCCCGGCACACGGCCGGCGCGGTGCTGATGCTGCTGGGCGTCCCGGATCGGGTGATCGACCAGATCATGGGTTGGGAACCGGGCGGGGCTGCACGGATGAGGGCGCGGTATCTCCATCTCCCCGACCACCTGTTGAAGGAAGTGGCTCGCGCGGCGATCTGGGGAACCCCGGAAACAGCCCCTGTGGACAAAGACACAGGACAACGAGGGCTGAGACAACGTCGAAGGGCCCCACCGCAAGCGGTGGGGCCCTTCGACGTTTTGCCCGGTGAGAGCAATGGCGACCGTGTGCTGCTCAGCCGGGCTGCACGACGGTGGTGATCTTCCCGGTCCCGAGGTCGTACGCGTAGCCGCCGATCTTGATGTTGCCGATGGCCGGCGCGAGCTCGGGTGCCGCGTGCAGCTTGGCGATGTCCTTCTGGACCGTCTTAGACGGCTCCAGGACGGCCATCTCCAAGGAGGTCTGTTCGTCCCAGCCGCCGCGGGCGGCGTAGCCGGCGCGCAGATCGTCGTCGGCGAGCAATCCCGAACCGCAGTCGGTGTGGTGGATGACAGCGATCTCGAACCAGTCCGCGTCGGGAGTCTTGTTCTCGTGCAGGTGCACGATCCAGGCAAGGTCCTGGATGACCGCCGGCGTCACGCGGCCGCCGACGTTACGTGCGACGATCGCTTCTCCGAGCCGGACGCCCAGCACAGCCGCAGGCTCCACGCGCGGATCGATGCAGATGATCAGGTACAGCTGCTTGAAGGGGATGAACGGGAGCCGGGGGACGTCGGCCTGGGCACCGGAGGCCGCGAAAGCCTGGTTGCGCTCCAGGTATGGGGTGAAGTTCGACACGGCTGATCCCTTCAGGAGGCGGTGGCAGCCTGGGGCTGTGGGACCAGCACTGCATGCGTGCCATCGATCTCCGCGATCCGCGAGCTGGCCCGCTCGGCCATGAACCGCTTGACAGCAAGCCCCCCTACCACCATCACCCACGAGGGGAACGTGCGCCAGGCAGGCCCGCCACCGGATTCCGCCCGCATCACTCGCCGCTCGGCATTGGATGGACGGCCGTTACGGCAGCGGTTATGTTCGCTCTCGCGTTCGGCAAGGCTCGCACGGGGCCGCGTTGGACAACCCAGTGCTGCGGACCGAAGGGGTCACCCTGATCAATGGTCTGTTGGCCGCCGCTGTCCTTCTCGGCTTCCTGCTCAATTTGGCGGTCGGTTGGTGGTGGGCAGACCCTGCGGCCGGGTACGTGCTCGTCTACTACGCTGCCCGCGAGGTTAAAGAGATCTTCGACGGCCACTGATCCACCCACGGGTTCCCAGAGAAGCCGACCGCATGCCGACGGTCCGGGCGGAGGGGCGTTCGCGCAGGCTGCTGATGGTGTGGCCGATGGCGCCTGCGGCGCCGACGGCGAGCCTGGCTGGTCGGCGCCGGGTGGACGACATGGGCCATGACCACCGGCCCGCTCACCTGGGCCGCCCTCGGATCCCTCGCCACGATCGGCGTCGGCATCGGCGCCGCCGCCCGCTCCACCCTGCTCTACGAGGAGGCGCGGGAGCTGGAGGCCATCGCCGCTGATGAGCGTCAGGTCGCCCGCGAGCTCAGTGCGGATCGTCGGGCGATTGCTGCGGAGTGGGTGGACCGGGTCCAGCGGGTCTGCAACATCACGCTGCGGATCCTCGCGGTGGAGATCTGGCCGACCGGCACCGGCTTCACCATCGACGCCGAACTCCCCCCTGGGCGGCACCACCTACGACCGGATCGCCCAGCACTCCGCCGCACCGTCCGCCGACGCCCAGCTGCCGCACGGCTGCACCGCCGTCGCCTCGCAAGGCGTCCACCAGGGGCGGGTGCTCATCGACGTGACCACGGTCAACGTGCTCTCCGAGGCCGAGTAGCCGGGAGCGCACGCGCAAGGCCATCGCGACGGCCTACAGCAGGGGTCCGATTCGGGGCTGACGGCCCACAGACGGCCCACGGGATGCCAGGAGCCCCCCCATATGCGGAGAGTTCGCAGGTGGGAGGTTTGTGACATGTACGGCTTGCTTCTCCGACCCGGAGAAGACGAACGCGTACCTCGCGCAGGTCTTGGAGGCGGCGGCCTGACCGTCGTACCGCCAGAGCGACCTGCGCGGCCGGCTGACGTGTGTACAGGGGTTACTGCATGCGGCTACTCGTCGCCCGGCTCGGACGAGGAGTCGTACCCCGCATCCGAGCCGCCGGACGTGTCCTGGGCCGGCTCCGGGGGGCTGTACGTACTCAGCGACGGGCTCTCCGGATCCGGACGCACGGCGCCCAGCAGCGGATTCGACGCCAGCGGCGAGATCTTCACCTGGGACCCGGGCCGGGGCGCCTGCACCACCAGGCCGTTGCCGACGTACAGGGCCACGTGAGTGGCCTTCGGGAAATAGATCACGAGGTCACCCGGGCGGAGCGCGTTCAGCGGTACCTTCCGCAGCTGCTTCCACTGCTCCTGCGAGGTCCGCGGAATCGCGTGCCCCGCGTTCGCCCAGGCCTGCGAGGTGAGCCCGGAGCAGTCGAAGGACGCCGGACCCTCCGCGCCCCACACATACGGCTTGCCGAGCTGCCTGACCGCGTACTTCACCGCCTCGTCGCCCTCCTGGGACGGCGGCAGGGCCGAGGACAGGGCGCCCGAGGTGACCAGTGTGCCCTGGGCCTTGTCCGTGACCTGCTGCTCCAGTTGGGAGAGCTGGGCGATCTGCTCGGCGGAGAGCTTGGCCAGCAGCGCCTCCACCTTCTTCAGTCGCGACTGCACGGTGTCGCGCTGCTTCTTCTGCCGCGCGGCCAGCACCTGCTGTTTCTCGAGCGCCTTGCGGGACGCGGAGGCCAGCCCGTCGGCGCGCTTCTCGGCGCCGGTGAGCCGCTTCACGGTCGCGGCCCGGCCGGCCGCCACCCTCTGAATGACGTGTTCCTGGTCCAGGGCGTGTTCGGGATCGCGGGACAGCATCAGCTGGGCGTACGGGGAAAAGTCGGACTGCCCCTGGTACTGCTCCCGGGCCAGCCGCCCCGCGGCGTTGCGGCTGCGGCCCAGCGCGGTCCGCGCCTCGGCGAGAGCGGTGTCCAGCTTCCTTGTATCCGCCTTCCGCTTCGTCAGCTGCGCCGTGGTTCCGTTGTACGTCTCGCTGGCCTCCTCGGCCTGCTGGTACAGCGTCGTGAGCTCGGTCAGCAGGTCAGCGACGCTCTTCGTGGCGCGTGGCTCACCGGAAGAGCCGGAGAGGCCGGGACTGCTCGGGTCCGCGTGGGCGGCGACGGCGGGTGAGGCCGCGGCCACCGCGGCGAGTGCCGCCGCGCAGACGGTGCGCAGAACCCTGGACGACACGGGATCACCTCCGGTGACGGGGCGATCGCGGGACCACCCCATGAGTGAGCGCAACGCGTCAATACGGTCACTCGGGGGCGGGTGACGCAAGAACCGTGCGGTGTGGCGGCACCCGGATTCGCCCGGACGGCGGGACGACGCTCAAGGGGCCTGGCGGATCACCGCCGGTGCCCTGATCCCGACACCTCCGAGGTCACTTCACCGGGAACGCGTAGAACATCCGGTCCCGCTGGACGACGGCGGACTTCCCGAAGGCCAGCACCCGGTACGGGGCGGTGACCGTGGCGCCCTTCGGGTCCTGCACCCCGATGTCCTGGAACTTCCACAGCCGCCGGCCGTCCGCCGCGGCGAACGCGGTGACCTGTGCGGCCCCGGCCGCAAGCACGGTCCTGCCGCTGGAACTCACGGTGACGACCGGCGCCCATCCGCCGGGCACCGCCTCGGTGGACCGCCGCCAGCGCAGCTTTCCGGACTCCCGCTCGACCGCGCCCACCTCCTGGTTGCGGCTGGTGGTGTGCAGCAGGTCCCCGGCCGGGACCGGTGTTCCGAACGCGGACCCGGCCGTGCCGTTCAGCGTCCACTTCGGCTTGCCCGCGGGCATCTCGAACGACTGGAGGGCGTCGCCCGCCGCCGCGTACAGCAGTCCCCGGTCATCCCCGACGGCTGCCCCGTCCGGATCGACCGTGCCGAACGACTTGGTCCACAGCAGTTTTCCGCTCCTGCGGTCGAACCCACGGAAGACGGCCTTGCCCTTGGCGGCCTTGACGTCGCCGGGGGTGAGCGTCGAACTCTTCTGGCGTACGACGATGTCGTCGGGGCGGACGGCGATCAACTGGTAGGCGGGGGTCGTCGATTCCCGGCCGGTGGGTACGGGGGTCCGCCACAGCTCCTTGCGCCGAACGATGTCGTACGCGAACAGGAATGACGTGACGACCTGCGTGTCCTTCCCGGGCTTCTTGCCCTTCTTCGGCTTCTTGGCCTTCACGGTGACCTTGTGCGAGCCGGTGAACCAGATCGCCGGACCGGACTGGCCGATGACGTCGGACACGGTCAGGAGCGGTGCACCCTCGAACTGGTTCTCGTACGCCACCCGGTGCGCGACCGTTCCGTCCTTCGGCGACAGCCAGAGGAACTCGGACGGCCCGGCGACGAAACAGAACGCGTCACCGACAGCCAGGGCCGCCTGCCCCTTCGCCGCGTCCGGGCACTCCCAGAGGCGGCGGCCGGTCCGCAGATCGACGGCGGAGGCCTGTGTCTCGCCGGTCAGCACGAGCAGCCGGTCGCGCCAGAGCGCGGCGGTGAGCGGCGCGGGTTGGGCCTCGGGTTGGCTGTACACCCAACGCGGCTGCGGCGGCAGCCCGGCCACGGTGGGACCGCTGGGGGACGGGGCGGGCTTGCCGTCGTCCGGGGCGTCGGAGCCGTCGCCCCCGAGCGCGAACACACCCCCACCGCCGACGATCAGCCCGGCCGCGCCGGCGGCCGCGCCGAAGAGCAGGGTGCGGCGGTCGAGCGCGGCGGAGAGGGACGAGGAGGGTGGGGGTGGGGGCGTGGGCGTCACGGGCGGCGGGGGCGAGGCGGGAACCTCCGCTGCCGGGGCCGGGTGGGGGCGTGGCACGAGCGGCGCGACGGGTGGGAGGACGGCGGGCAGCCGGTCCGGGGGACCGGTCCGTTCACGCGGGATGGACAACTGGGTGGTCGGCCGGTCGGGCTCCGGGGCGCGGGGGCTGCCGACACTGCCGATCCGGGTGGTCCGGGTGTCTTCTCCGACGCCGCCGTCGCCGGGCGCGCCGGTGGCGGGGCTGCCAGGTGCGGCGTCGACAGGTTCGGTGGGAGACCCGTGCGGGGCTGTGCCGACGGAGCTGTCCGCCGGCTCGCCGGCCGTGCCTGCGGACACCAGCTCCCTGACGCGGGACTCCTGTTCCGCAAGCGTCTTCGACAGCGGCTCCGGCAGCCAGCCGCCCCTCGCGAGGCCCGCTGCGCCTTCCAGTGCCAGTTCCGCCGCCACCGCCCCTGAGCTCGGCCGTTCGGCCGGATCCTTGGCCAGGCAGCGCGCGATCAGCCCGCGCAAGTCCTCCGGGACCGCGCCCAGTTCCGGCTCCGCATGCGCGATCCGCTCGGCTGCCTCCGCCGCCGGGCCGTCCGCGAGCGGGGTCGTGCCGGTGGCCGCGTACGCCAGCAGCAGGCCGAGCACGAAGATGTCGGAGGCCGGTCCCGCGGTCTCGCCCGCGACCTGCTCCGGGGTCAGATATCCGAGCCGTACGGAGAGCTGCCCGCCCGCTCTGGCCTCGGCATCGGCCGCCGCGCCCAGCGGGCCGAAGGCGGTGAGCCGCGGTCCGTCCCCGGCCAGCAGCACGGTCCTCGGGGCGAGCCCCTCCAGTACGGCCCCGGTGGCGTGTACCCGGGAAAGCGTCTCGGTGATGCCGGCGCCCAGTATCCGCACGGCACGCTCGGGGAGGGGACCCGCTGCGTCGATCGCCTCGGCGAGCGTCAGCGCCGGTACGTACGCCACGGCCGTCCACAGCTCCCCGTCGTCCGTACGGGTGGCGAGCTGCGGCTGGACCCAGCTACCCGCCAGCCGGTCCCCGGAGCGCGCCTCCGCCTCGAAGCGGCGGCGGAAGGCGGGCAGTGCGGCGAGCCCGGGCCGGGCTGCGGTGATCACGACGGTCTGGTCCGCGGCGCCGTCCGTGGTGTCGGCAGCGCTCGCGTCGTGCGCGAGGTACTGGACAGCGCTCGCCGTCTCGCCGAACCGCGCCAGCACGGTGTACGGACCGAGGCGGCGTGGATCGTCCTGGCGCAGCGCCTCCATGGCGCACCCCCTTGTGACCGTTCTCGTGACCATGGATCCGTCGATCCTAGAGGGTCCGGCAATCAAGAGGCGGCCGACGCACCCCGCCCGGACCGGCGGGTCAGCTCGGTTTCGACCAGGGCCACTTGAGAGTGTGGCGCTCGCGGCCCTCGGGGGCGTACTCGTACACCCAGCCGCGCTGCACACCCAGCCGCTTGGAGTATCCGGCCGGGACCCGTCGGTACGCGTACACGGTGGCCGGTCCGCCGTCGGCATCCGGCACCGGGACCTCGTACCACTTGGGCGGGTGGCCGGTCGAACCGACCAGGACGGGGAGGACCCGCCCGTCCAGCGGGCCGCCCCTGAAGGTGGTGTTCTCGCTTCTCACGTCCCCAGTCTGACCCAGGGCGTGTTCCGGGGCTCACGGGGACCGGCCGGTCCGCCGGCCTCCCGGCCGGACCGGAGGCGGTCTCCAGTGGCAGCAGTGCCGCCGCCACGGATGCCGTCTCCTCGTCCCTCGCCGCGGTGGCCGTGAGCAGGGCGATCAGCTGTGCCCGGCCGATCAGGGGCGGACAGGCCGCGGCTCCCGGCCATGATCCGCCGGGCACTCCCTGCGCCGCCCCCTCCGCCGGGGGAGCCGGCTCAGGCCAGCAGACCCGAGCTCTTCCACAGCCTGCGCCCCACCCCGTTCAACACGCCGATGTCGTCGAGGAAGTCCGTCAGCCGCTTCGCACCCGACTGCATGACCTCCGCCCGGTGGCCGCTCGCCTTCACCTGGGCGACGGCCTCGCGGCGGTCCAGGCCGACGTTCTCGTACACCTGCGGGTTGATGAGGCAGACAGAGAAGACACGCGCCGCCTCCCCGCAGCTCAGCCGGGTGAGCTCGCGCTCCCAGCGGGGTGCCGTGACCATCTGGCGGCGCAGCTCCTCGCGGGCGTAGCGCACGTGCCGTGCTTCCTCGACCACATGGATCCGGGTCACGCCGCGCACCAGCGTCTGGACGCGCTCGTCCGGGAACGTCAGACGCTGCATCCAGTCGAGGATCTCCTCGCCGAGCAGGGTCGCGGCGAACGAACCCGGCGTCGTGGACACGGTCTTCAGAACCCGCGCCAGGTTGTGGTAGACGCGCGGTACGGGATAGCTGGGCGCCCGCCCCCACTGGATCATGCGGCCGAACATCATCGAGTGCCGGCACTCGTCGGCTATCTCGGTCAGCGCGTAACGGACATGATTGCTGGTCACCGGCTTGTCGTAGATGTGCCGGACCAGCAGTTGCATCAGGATGATCTCGAACCAGATGCCGAGCGAGGCCAGCGACGCCGCCTCGTGCCGGGCCAGGTCCATCCGCTGCTCCTCCGGCATCCTCCGCCACAGCGGGGTGTCGTAGAGGGAGACGAGCTCGGGCGGCCAGAACCACTTGCCGTCCTCGACCGCCGCATCCCAGTCGAGCTCGGTGTCCGGATCGAAGGAGTGCTTGGCCGAGGACTCCAGGAGGCGCTCGGCGATCTGCTCGCGGTCCCGTAGCGGGCCGAGTGCGTCGCGGAGCACCCGCACGTCGCGTCCGGTCACTGTCGTCATGGCTGAGGGCACCTCGCACGTGGGTTACCGGGGGTCACTGCTTATGAGACTGCTTGTCAGTAAGACAGTCAATCCCTGACGCACGACTTGTTGACCCGGCGTCCAGCAGCGTGTGAACCTGCCAACCGGCGCAACCGCAGCGGAACTTGTCCGAGCATGCGAGGCGAAGGAGCCGTCCGTGTCGACACACGACCTCTACACCACCGCCCCCGACACGCCCCTCTGGCAGGTGCCCGCCTCCGGCGCGGCCCGCTTCAACTGGGATTACGACGACGGCCGTGAACGCCTTCTCGCCCTCTACCAGAAGGGCAAGGACAAGCAGTGGGACGGCAACAAGCGCATCGACTGGTCCCTGGAGGTCGACCCCGCCGACCCGCTGGGCACCCCCGACGAGGCCCTCACGCTGTACGGCACCCCGCACTGGGCCAAGATGACCGAGAAGGACCGGGGTGAGCTGCGCAAGCACTACACCTCGTGGCAGTTCAGCCAGTTCCTCCACGGTGAACAGGGCGCGATGGTCTGTGCCGCCCGGATCGTGGAGTCGGTCCCCGACCTGGACGCGAAGTTCTACTCCGCGACCCAGACCATGGACGAGGCCCGGCACGCGGAGATATACGGCCGGTTCCTGCACGAGAAGGTGCAGATGCTCTACCCGGTCAACGACAGCCTCCAGGGCCTGCTCGGCGACACGCTGCGCGACTCCCGCTGGGACATGCCCTACCTGGGCATGCAGGTCCTGATCGAGGGCCTGGCGCTGGCCGCGTTCGGCATGATCCGCGACACCACGGCCAAGCCGCTGCCCAAGCAGATCCTCGCCTACGTCATGCAGGACGAGGCCCGGCACGTCGCCTTCGGCCGGATGGCGCTGCGCGACTACTACAAGCAGCTGAGCGACGCCGAACTGCGCGAGCGCGAGGAGTTCGTCATCGAGGGCTGCTACCTGATGCGCGACCGCCTCAGCGGCGTCGAGGTGCTGGAGAACTTCGGCATAGGCACGCAGGAGGCCAAGGAACTCTCCGAGCACTCGGAGTTCCTGCAGCTCTTCCGCAAGCTGCTGTTCAGCCGGATCGTCCCGTGCGTCAAGGACATCGGTCTGTGGGGCGAGCGGCTGCAAAAGGCGTACGTCGACATGGGCGTCCTCGAACTCGGCGACTCCAGCCTCGACCTGCTCATGGCCCAGGACGAAGAGATAGCCGAGCAGCTGGACCGGGACCGGTTCGCGGCGGAGGAGCAGGCGCGGGTCGCGGAGGTCGAGGAGGCGATAGCGGAGGGCGCAGCCTAAGGGCTGTCCCGTCATCCCTGGTGGATCAGCGCGCGGCGTCAGATGTGGTGCATCGCAAGGCGGAGGGGCGTCCTCATACTGGGTGTATTCGGGCGTTCCGACAACGCGGCGAGGTGCCGCAGCTGTCGTCGTGCGCCCGCCAGGGATCACGGGACAGCCCTTAGCGGTCGGCGGTCAGAGGCCGGCTGTGAAGGTGCGCACCAGCTCCGCCACCCGCACCGGAGCCTCCAGCAGCATGGCGTGCGTTGCCGCGATGCCCTCGGCGGTGACGCCCGGCCGCTGCGTGACCAGCTCGGCCAGATCCCGGGCCAGGCCCCGCCCGTACGCGTCCATCAGCTCGTCCATCCACTCCAGTCCGGGCGTCGGCGGGACGCGGTGCAGGGCCCGGACGATCAGGAGCGGACAGGTGGCGCGCCGGAACACGGTGAACAGGTCCAGGGCGTCCATCGCGTCGAGCATCTCCAGGGCGTTCGGCCGCTCGGGAAGCAGCTGCCAGCCCCCGCCGTCGAGTTCACGCACGCTCGCACGGAACGCCGCCTCGGCCCGTTCGTACGGGATGCCGAGTCCGGTGCTGTACGCGGCCTGCTGCTGCACGTAATCCGCGGGCATCCGCCGGCCCGCCGAAGCCCGTGACATCGCCCCGATGTCGGCCAGCCGCTGCGCGACCGGCTCCGGGTCCAGCCCCGGATACTGCGCGGGGCGGCCCCACCAGAAGCCGTCCAGGTCGACGGCTCCCCGCACCCGGCCCGGCCGCTCCGCGGCGTACAGCGCGGCGAGCATTCCGCCCAGCGAGTGTCCGACCGGGACCACCGGGCCGGTGATCCCCCGGGCGGCGAGCGCCTCGTCCAGAGCCGTGAGCGCCGCGCCGAAGGACCAGACGGGTGCGGCGGCGCTGCGGCCGTGGCCGGGCAGGTCCACGGCCAGTACCCGGTGACCGGCCGTCAGCAGGGGGGCGACGGAGTCCCAGTCGGCGAGGGAGCGCGAAGCGCCGTGGAGCAGCACGAGCGGTGGGCCCTCGCCGCCGTGGTCGCGTACATGGAGAAGAGGCATGGACTCACCGTAGGGCGCCGAAAAAGGGTCGAGATCATCCGTGGGCAGGACGGAATGAGCCGCTTCCGTGGGTCATGATGGATATACGAGGGGCGGACGGCAGCCACCCGTGTCGTACCCGTCAGCGTGTGCCGCCCCGCACGCGCTGTTCCGAGCCGCGAGACGCTCCGGACGGGGGCGCGCCTCCCGTGCCGCCGGCTTGCAGCGCCGCCTCCATGACGGCCCGGGCGATCGGCGCCGCGCTGCCGCCCCCGCTGATGTCGGCCCGCTTCGCGGCGGCGTCCTCGACGACCACCGCGACCGCGACCGTCGGCCGGCTCGAGTCGGGCGCCTGGGCCCACGAGATGAACCAGGCGTACGGAGTGCCGGAGTTGTCGATGCCGTGCTGAGCGGTGCCGGTCTTGCCGCCGACCGTCGCCCCGTCGATCGCGGCATTGGACCCGGTGCCCTGCTCCACGACGTCGATCATCATCTGCCGCAGCTGCGTCGCGGTCCGCGGGCTCATCGCCTGGTGGTAGGAGCGCGGGCGGTTCTGATGGACGGTGGTGCCGGTGCTGGTCGTCGTGCGGTCCACCAGATACGGGTACTTGAGGTCACCGCCGTTCGCGACGGCCGACGCCACCATGGCCATCTGCAGCGGTGTCGCCGACGTGTTGAACTGTCCGATCGACGACAGGGCCAGCTGGTCGTCGCTCATGTCGGTGTCGAAGTTGCTCTTTGCCACGCCGGACGGGATCTTCAGTCCGGTGTCGTTGAAGCCGAACTTCTGCACCGCCTTCACCATCCCGTCCAGCCCGACCTCAACACCCAGATGGGCCATCACGGTGTTGCACGACACGCGGATCGCCTCGGCGAGCGACGCGTAATCGCAGCCGCCGGCCTCGTTGGGGAGCGTGGTGCTGGTCCCCGGCAGGACGTACGGGGACGGGGTGTCGGTCTCCGCGTAGGGGTCCTCGACCACACCCGCGTCGAGCGCCGCGGCCGCTGTCACGATCTTGAAGGTGGAGCCGGGCGGATAGGTCTGCCGGATCGCCCGGTTGAGCATCGGCTGGCTCCTCGCCCTGTTGAACTGCAGCCAGGCGTCGGTGACCGAGGAACCGGTGCCGGAGAGCCGCTCGGGGTCGTACGAAGGCGTCGAGACCAGCGCCAGGATCTTGCCGGTCGACGGTTCGAGGGCGGCGACCGCACCCCGCCGCCCGCCCAGCCCGGCGTACGCGGCGCGCTGCATGGAGTCCTTGACGGTCGTCGCGACATTGCCGCCGGGCTGCCGGCTGCGGGTGATCTCGTCCCACAGCGGCAGCGGGGCGAGCAGCGGATCGGTGCCGGAGAGGATGTCGTCCTCGGCGTTCTCGATGAGCGTCGTGCCGTACGTCTGCGACGCGTACCCGGTCACCGGCGCGTACAGCTGCCCGTCGGTGTAGGTGCGCTCGTAGGCGAGCTGCTCGTCCGTGTTCTTGGAACCGGTGACCGACGTGCTGCCGACCAGGATGTTGCCCCGCGCCTGGTCGTAGCGGGCGATCGTCCGGCGGCGGTTGGCGGGGTTGTCGTCCAGCTCGTCCGCCTGGAAGACCTGGATGCGGGCGGCGTTCAGCAGCAGCGCCATGAGCAGCAGCAGGCAGAACGCGGCGGCCCGCCGGATGTAGCGGATCACGACGGGTCCTCCACGATCGGTGCGATGACCCCGTTCTCCACCTGATCGGGGTGGGGGGTGCGGGCGAGGTCGCTGACCCGGATGAGCAGCGCCACGATGATCCAGTTGGTCACGACGGACGAACCGCCCTGGGCGAGGAACGGCATCGCCATGCCCGTCAGCGGGATCAGCCCCATCACGCCGCCCGCGATCACGAAGACCTGGAGGGCCAGGAT
The DNA here is from genome assembly GCF_048270745.1 of Streptomyces sp. NPDC056231. NCBI lineage: Bacteria > Bacillati > Actinomycetota > Actinomycetes > Kitasatosporales > Streptomycetaceae > Streptomyces > Streptomyces sp. NPDC056231. Next base: position 39,796 of record NZ_JBLVKW010000052.1, read on the forward strand.
GGATGAGAGCCCGATCGACAGCAGCCGCCCGAAAGGGTCGCGCAGGGCGAGCCCGGCCCGGTAGCCGCGGGCGACCAGCAGCGCGTACAGCAGGAAGATCGCGGTCAGCCCGGACAGCCCGAGCTCTTCGCCTGCCGTGGCCAGGATGAAGTCGGACTTGGCGGCGAAACCGATGAGGATGGAGTGGCCGAGACCGAGCCCGGTGCCGAGCATCCCGCCCGCGGCGAACGCGAACAGCGACTGGGCGAGCTGGCTCGGTCCCTGGCCCGCGGCGATGGAGGCGAACGGATCGAGCCAGTCCTGCACCCGGCTGTGCACATGCGGCTCGAAGGAGCCGACGGCGAACGCGCCGACGGCGGCGAGCAGCAGCCCCACCGCGATCCACCCGGTCCGGCCGGTTGCCACGTACAGCATGATCACGAAGAGGCCGAAGAAGAGCAGCGAGGTCCCCAGGTCCCGCTCGAGGACCAGCACCCCGACACTGAGCAGCCAGATCGCCACGATCGGGCCGAGCACCCGGCCGGTGGGCAGCTGGAGTTTCCAGATCCTGCGGCCCGTGTAGGCGAGCGCGTGGCGGTTCGCGGAGAGGTAAGCGGCGAAGAAGACGGCGAGCAGGATCTTGGCGAACTCGCCCGGCTGGAAGGAGAATCCGCCGATCCGGATCCAGATCTTGGCACCGTTCACCGCGGGGAAGAAGATCGGCACGATCATCAGGACGAGCGCCGCGGCGACCGACAGGTAGGCGTACCGCTGGAGCACCCGGTGGTCGCGGAGGAAGACGACGACCACGATGAAGAGCGCGACTCCGAGCGTCGACCAGACCAGCTGGGTGGGCGCCGCATGGTCCTTCGGGGTCTCCAGGTCGAGCCGGTAGATCAGCACCAGCCCGAGACCGTTGAGCAGGACGGCGATGGGGAGCAGCAGCGGATCCGCGTGCGGGGCACGGAAGCGGACGGCGAGATGGGCGAGGAGTGCGAGCAGCCCGAGGCCGGCACCGTAACCGGCGACATCGGGCGGGATCGCGTGGTCGTGCGCGAGGCCGACGGCGGCGTAGCCGTAGACGGAGATGAGGACCGCTCCGATGAGGAGTGCGAGCTCGACCCCGCGCCGCTTGGGCAGGCGTAGCTGCGGCGGGGGCGCGTCCGTCCTCGTTGCGGTCATGCCACGCAACGTAGCAAGAGGTGCGACATATTCCCTTTATGTCACTTCATTTCCCTTAGAGGCCGCGCGGAGAGGTGGGGCGGCGTCGCGGGGCGATGGGCGGCGCCTGGCGGCGTTGTCGTCGGTCGACGACGCTCCACGTCGCTTCCCTCCTCCGCCTTGCCAAGCTTGCCCCTCGCCCCGCTCCTTCCTCCACCCCACCTATCCGCGCGGCCTCTTACGTCGCCTCTGTCTGGTCGTCGTGGCCGGGCGGTTCGCCGCCGTCGAGTCGTACGTATTCCGGGAGCGTCAGCCGCGCCACCGCCCCGCCGTCCTCCGCGTTGGCGAAGACGAGCTCGGCGCCGATGACCGCCGACTGCCCGACGGCGATGGTCAGTCCGAGCCCGTGGCCCTTGCCGCCTTCCTCGGTACGGAACCGCTGCGGGCCACCGGCCAGCAGATAGTCCGGGAATCCCGGACCGTGATCGCGTACGGTCACCACCGGCCCGTCGACCGTCACGACCACCGGGGGCCGGCCGTGCTGGTGCGCATTGGCGATCAGATTGCCGAGGACCCGCTCCAGCCGCCGCTTGTCGGTCTCGACCCGCACGGGCCTCGCCCCGGTTCCGGCTTCCGCCCCCAGGACGCGGACCTCGGTCTCCGTTCCCGAGGCGCCCGCCACTCGCACGGCGAGCGGAGCCAGTTCGTGAACCGCGAGATCGACCTCTTCCGTGCGGGCGTCGAGCCGGGAGATCTCCAGCAGATCCTCCGTCAGCGTCCGCATCGTCCGCACCCGGTCCCGCACCAGCTCGGCCGGGCGGCCCGCCGGCAACAGTTCGGCCGCAGCCGAGAGACCGGTCAGCGGGGTGCGCAGCTCGTGCGCCACGTCGGCGGTGAAGCGCTGCTCGGCCAGCAGTTTGCGCTGGAGCGTGGATGCCATCGTGTCCAGCGCACCGGCGACGATCGCCACCTCGTCCTGCGGGCGCGACGGGTCCGAGGTACGGGGATCGTCGACGCGGGCGTCGAGATCGCCCGCACCGATCCGGCGGGCCACCTGAGCGGTCTGGTGCAGCCGACGGGTGACCCGGGTGACGGCAAACGCGCCGACCAGCAGCGTGGCGCCGATCGCCAGCAGCGAGGAGCCGACGATCGCCCGGTCGAGGCTGTTGATCACGTGGGCGCTCCGGCTGTAGTCGATCGCGGTGGCCAGCGCGCGGCCGTTTGCCGGGGCTGCCGCCCACATGGCCGGACGCCCGTGGTGGTCGGCGACGAGCGTGCCCTGATGCCCGCTCACGGCGAGGGCGCGCAGGGACGCGGGCAGCCCGGGCGGATCGATGCCGGAATCCGGCGGGAGCTCCTCGCCCGCCTTGTACGCCGCGATGACGTCGTTCAGCCGGGAGAGCGCCTCGGTGCGGGCCTCGTCGACGGTCTCCCGGGTCACCGCGGTGTGCACCAGTACGCCCAGCAGTGCGGCGAACGCGCAGCACATCACGGTGATGAACACGGCCGACTTCCAGGCGAGCGTCGCGGTCCACGCGGGCGCGCGCAGTCCCGGTCGCCTCATCGCCGCCCCGCGGAGGCGGTGGCCGGCGGCGGCACCATGGTCGCTTGGGGGCTGGGCTTCGCGCTCGGCCGGCCGGCCACGAGGGCCGCCCTCGCGCGGCACATCACCCGGCGGCGCAAGCGCATGACTCCCTCCCTTCCCGGACGTCGGGTCATGGGTCCGCCGACCCGTGACCCGACGACCTTATGCGGAAGGAAGTCCCTTATGCCCTTTTTGCTGTCGGCATAGCCGCGGCTGTGTCAGTGCTGGTAGGGGTTCTGCCCGTCCTGGGCATACCCCGGCTGCTGCTGGGCCTGTCCGAACGGGTTGCCGTCCTGCGATGCCACGTGCTGCGCCAGCAGTTGGTCGGCCTGCTCCTTCGGGATCTTCTGCTCCCCGCCGCAGAACGTGCACTGCGTCGCGTACTTCGTCGAGAACGGGAAGAGCGGCACGAAGAACAGCGTGAACTTCGTGACCCGCTTCCGCAGTGTGTGCGCGGCCGGATTGCTGCACCAGCCGCAGACCATCGTCAGAACGGCCAGTTGGTACAGATAGCCTCGCGTACCAAAAATGATCATGTCGTGGGCCCCTTCCCCGTTGCTTCTTCAAGCGCTCGCCGGCAGAGCACCAGCAGCTTTTCGTCCTCGTATGTGTCGTGGCTGCCGTAACCGCCGTCCATGGCGTTGTGACGTCGTACGGAGGCGAGTTCGGCGCGCAGTACATGTGCCGCATCCGACCCTGCACCAGCAACACCCATCAGCGCCAGGCATTCGGCCACCCGGACCCTGACATGACGGTTCATCTCCCAGGCGGCCAGCATGACCGGTACGGACTCCTCGGTCCGCCCCGTCACCTCCCACAGCGCGATCGCCGCGTCCACCCGCAGCCACAGCTCGTCATGGACCAGCAGCGCCCGCAGCCGGGGGGCCGCCACGGCCGCGCGCGCACCCAGCCCGCCCAGCGCACTCACCGCCGCGCGCCGCCCGTGCGCATGGTCCGCCCCCAGCCCCTCGATCAGAACCGGCAGCACGGCCTCCGCGTCCCCCTCGACCGCCCACAGCGCCTGAGCCGCTTCCGTCGCCGCCGGGGTCCCGGTGCTGCGGATCAGCGCCCGCAGCTCCGGGACGGCGCACCGGGCGGCCGGGCCGAACGAGCCGAGCGCCCGCAGTGCCGAGGTCCGCAGCCACTCCCCGCGGTACTCCGGCGCCCCGCGGAGCACCCGGAGCACCTCCGGCGCCGCCTCGCCCGCCCGCAGCGCGGTCAGCCCGCCGAGCAGCGGACTCGCCCGGTCGTACAGCCCCTCGTCGAGATTGAGCCCGCCCAGCCTGCGCCGCAGCACTTCGGCGAGCGGGGCCGCGGCCGCTCCCAGATACCCGATGGTGGACCCCACGTCGTGCGGCACCTCGGGCCGCTCCAGTGCGGCGGCCAGCGCGGGCACCGCCCGGGCGTCACCCAGCCGGGCCAGCGCCTTCACCGCGCTGCCGAGCCCCGGCGGCTCGCTCTCCCGCTCCTTCACCCAGGACCCGGGATCCGCCGCCACCCGCGCCGCCAGCGCGTCCGCGGCGGGCGCGGCCAGGCCGAACAGCTCCTCCAGCATGTGCGAGGCGGCCTGGGCCAGCCGCGGCTCGGGGTCCGCGAGCTGGGCACCCACGAGGCGGACCAGCTCCTCGTACGAGCCCCGCCAGGCCCGTATCAGCCCGCTGCTCATCCGTACCGCATCGATGCGCTGCCAGCGGTCGGGGCTGCGCAACTGGTCGATCAGCAGCGCGCTCCGGTCGGCGACCCGGTCATCGAGCCCGACATGCAGCGTCCGCAGCAGATCTGCCGTCCAGGGGGCGCTGCGCCCGGCGGATTCCGCCGCGGACAGCGCCCGCAGCTGCCCCACCAGGGTCACCGGCGCACCCCGCTCCTCGGCCGATTCGCCCGGCTCCGGCTCGTCGAACTGTGCGGTGGCGCCCACCGGATCCGGCACACCGGCTGAGGTGCCGGGCGTCGAGCGCAGCTCCGTCAGCAACCCCGCCACCAGCCGTACGACATCGCCCGGCAGCGCGTCCGGTGCGCAGCGGGCCAACTGGGCGAGGGCAGCCAGCCGCAGCGCCGGGGTGTACGCCTCCGCGACGAGCCGGCTCAGCCAGTCCGCCGTCTGCCCGGCCAGCGGGCGGTTCCGCAGCGCGACCCGGCCCGCCGCCTCCACGAGCGCGAGCCGCACCTCCTCGTCCGGCTCCACCGGCAGCCGCTCCCGCAGCAGCGCGAGGACCCCCGCCGGGTGGCTGTGCAGCGTGGCGAGCGCCAGCGGCGCGGCGAGCCGTACCCCCTGGTCCTCGTCGGCGATGAGCTCGAAGAACGCCCCGGCGCCCGCAGTGACGGCCGAGGCCGCCATGGCGTAGTTCGCCGCGTCCTCGATCTCCTCCTCGTCGAACTCCTCCCCGTCGAAGTCCTCGTCGTCGTCCGCGTCCAGATCGATGCCGCCGATGCTGGTGAGCAGCTCGACGATGCCGCCCCGGTCGTGGATCCCCGGGTCCACGACCAGCTCGAAGAGGAAGGGAATGCAGGCCAGTGTGCAGTCGTACACATCCCCCTGGTGGTGAACGGCCCCGTACATACCGTCCAGCGCCTGTTCGCGCTCCGCCGGATCGGCGGACGCGAGCCCCCGCAGCAGGCTCGGCACGTCGTCGGCAGGCCCGTACGCATGCTCCATCGAGGCCCAGTTGACCTCGTCGATTCCCGCGAACATGCCGTCGCCTCCCCGCGCATTCACGTATTGCAGTGTCTGCGCAGAGTGTGCACCACGGCCCGGGCAATCCACCCGCCACATGCAGCCTTTTGCTTACAGACATGACAACGGCCGGATGCGTGCGCCATCAGGGCAGCGGCCGGGCCCGGTTCGGGTTGATGAGCGGGCCGAGCAGATCCCCGTACCGCTCCAGTCGCCCGGCCATGTCACCTGCCAGAAAGACCAGCTCGGCGGGGCTCCGGCAGTCCTCGATCTCCGCCCAGGTGACGGGCGCGGACACGGTCGGTTCGGTCCTGGCGCGCAGCGTGTACGGGGTGGCGGTCGTCTTCGCCGCAGCGTTCTGGCTGAAGTCGACGAACACCTTCCCCGGTCGCAGCGCCCGCGTCATCCGGCGCACCACGAGCTCCGGAAGATCCCGCTCCGCCTCCACCGCCAGCTGTTTGGCGTACGCCGACACCCGGTCGGAGGAGACCGGCTCCAGCGGTACGAGCACATGCAGCCCCTTCGATCCGGAGGTCTTCCCGTACGCGAGGAGCCCGTCCGTCGCCAGCCTGTCGCGCAGCCACAGCGCCACCGCGCAGCACTCCACGACGGTTGCCGGATCCCCAGGATCGAGGTCGAACACCATCCGGTCGGCGACACCCGGCCTGTCGGCCTGCCACTGCGGCGTATGGAACTCCACCACCAGGTTCGCCGCCCACATCAGCGACGCCAGATCCTGGATGAGCACCTGTCCGGCCTGCTGCGCCATGTGCCGCGGCACCTCGGCGATCCGTACCCAGGACGGGGTGCCCGGTGGCGGGTTCTTGGTGAAGAAACGCTGCCCGTCCGGCCCGTCCGGATAGCGCAGGAAGGACACCGGCCGGTTGTACAGATGCGCGAGCAGGGACCCCGCCGCCGTGGCCGCGTAGTAGTGCAGCACCTCGCCCTTGGTGGTTCCGGTGGCCGGATACAGAACCTTGTCGAGATTGCTGAGCGCCAGGCGCCGCCCCTCCACCTCTGTGATCGGCGTCATACGATAAGAATCACATGAATTCGGGACCAACAGTGATCTATCGGCATTGCCATGGACAAAGGGGTGAACGGTGAGGTCCATCTGGAACGGCGCGATCTCCTTCGGGCTGGTCAGCATCCCCATCAAGCTGGTCAACGCCACCGAGAGCCACTCGATCTCCTTCCGCCAGATCCACCTCGCCGACGGCGGCCGGATCCGCTACCGGAAGGTCTGCGAAATCGACGAGCAGGAAGTGACGGCCGCCGAGATCGGCAAGGGGTACGAGGACGCGGACGGCTCGATCATCCCGATCACCGACGAGGAGCTCGGCTCGCTCCCGCTGCCCACCGCGAAAACGATCGAGATCGTCGCCTTCGTGCCCGCCACCGAGATCGACCCGCTCCAGATGGACACGGCGTACTACCTCTCCGCCAACGGAGTCCCCGCCGCGAAGCCGTACACGCTGCTGCGCGAGGCCCTGAAGCGGAGCCAGAAGGTGGCCGTCGCCAAGTACGCGCTCCGCGGCCGGGAGCGGCTCGGCATGCTGCGCGTCGTCGACGACGTGATCGCGATGCACGGCCTGCTCTGGCCCGACGAGATCCGTGCCACCGACGGTGTGGCCCCGGAGACCGACGTCACGATCCGCGAAGCCGAACTCGACCTGGCCGACGCCCTGATGGCCACTCTCGGCGAGGTCGACATGGACACCCTCCACGACGACTACCGCGAGGCGGTCGAGGCGCTGATCGCCTCGAAGGCCTCCGGCGAGGCACTCGAACCGGCAGCAGCCGGCGAGACCAGCGGTGGCAAGGTCATCGACCTGATCGCGGCACTGGAGAGCAGCGTCCGGGCGGCGAAGAAGGCCCGCGGCGAGGAGGTGGAAGAGGCGGAGGGATCCGAGAGCGCACCGGTGGCCGAGGTGACGTCGCTCGCCACCCGCAAGAAGAGCGGCGGAACCGGCGCGAAGAAGAGGGCCTCCGCGACCGCCACCCCCCGGAAGGCCGCTGCGAAGACGTCGACGCCGGGCAGAACCCCGGCGAAGAAGACCGCCGCACGGTCGACCACGAAGTCGGCCGCGAAGACGGCGACGAAAAAGACCGCGAAAACCACGGCCAAGAAGGCAGCACCCAGGAAACGCGCCTCGGCCTGACGGGACGCCGGCAGTCGCTGCCCCTGCCCGCGGCGACGTGGCGCTGCCGAGCTGTCCGCAAGGTCTGCCACGCAGGACTGCCCCGGCGCCGAAGCTCCGGGGCAGTCCTCGCATCGAGCCCGTGCGTCAGTGCCGGCGGTACGAGTTCACGTATCCGGCTGCCGGAGTCCCGACACCAGTCACGTCGTCGTATCCCTTGACCGCCTTGAGCGAGGCGTCCTTGCCGAGGCTGCGCACCGACGTCAGCAAGCCGTCCGCCGCGTCGGAGCCGTTGGCGAAGTCGACGCGGGCGACCGCGAGGTCACGCTTGGCACCCAGCGGGTGGTCGGTGACGTCGTGGTACGCCGCCGAGCCGTACCGGGCGTAGATCGCCGGGTTGGCGAAGCCGAGCGGGCGGCCGTGCTGGGCCTGCTGCGCGAGCGCCTGAACGCCCGCGATGACCGGCGCCGCCAGCGACGTGCCACCGATGCGGTACTCGTCGTAGCCGAGGGAGCCGTCGGGCAGCGTCTGCGTCTGGCCGACCAGGAAGCCGGTGTTCGGGTCGGCAACCGCCGCGATGTCCGGGGCGGTGCGCATCCGGGTCTTGCCGTTCGCCCGCGCGAGCGAGTCCGGGACGACACCGCGCTGGTAGAACGGCTGCTTCACGGTCGAGCTGGTGCCGCCGCCCGCGCCCGAGGTGTATGCGCCGGGGAAGCCGGTCCAGCTCTTGCCGTCGGCGGCGAGGGACGCCTTCAGCGTGCCCCAGCCGGTCTCCCACTGGTACTTGTCGTGTTTGCCGACGGCCAGTGAGGTGCCGCCGACCGACGTCACCCAGGCGGAGTTGGACGGGACGTCGATCTGCTTCGTGCCGGTGGACGCGACGTTGTCGCCGTCGTCGCCGGAGGAGAAGTAGAAGCCGATGCCCTCGACCGCACCCATCTTGAAGACCTGGTCGTACGCGGCCGCGACGTCCGGGGTCTCGTTGGCCTCGATGTCGCCCCAGGAGTTGGAGACGATATCGGCGAGCCGGTGGTCGACGATCTTGTTGAGCGAGTCCAGCAGGTCGGCGTCGTAGCAGGACGCGCCGCCCACGTAGACGATGTCGGCGGCGGGCGCGACCGCGTGCACGGCCTCCACGTCGAGGGTCTCCTCGCCGTACCAGCCGGAGGCCCCGCACTCCTCGGTCTTCGTGTAGTCGTCCGGCAGGACCTGGCGGAGCTGCCCGCGCTTGTACGGGGCGTCGCCGTTGCGCGCGGCGTACTCGGCGGCGTCCTTCGCGATGGTCGGCGAGGCGTACGCGTCGGTGATCGCGACGGTCACGCCCTTGCCGGTCCATCGGCCCGCACCGTACGCGGCGCGCAGCTGCTTGCCGGTGTAGCCCTTGACCGCGTACGGCACCTTGGAGCCGTAGGCGCTCGGCAGCGTCGAGGCCGTCCTGGAGCCGAAGTACGAGGAGAACGGACCGGAGTTGCGGAACACCGCGTCCGGCGGCGGCAGCGTCTCGTCGTGGCTCGACTTGTGCGGCGCGTTGTCCAGACCGGAGACGGCGAGGACGGCGTCGCTCAGCGCGGCCGGGACGGAGGCCGTGGAGGACGGGGCGCGGTAGGTCCGGCTGCCCTTGCGGTAGTTGCGCAGCTGGGTGCTGAACGCCTTCTCGGCCGCGGCGACGTCACCGGTGGCGGAGACGTAGTGCTGATGGGCGCCGGTGACGGTCAGCCCGCTCGACTTCAGCCACTGAACGACCTGGTCGATCTGGTGCTGGGTCGCCCCGAAGCGGGCCTGCGCCTCCTTGGCGCTCAGGTACTTCCCGTAGGAAGGGGACGCCGGGTCGGACACGGCGGTGGCGTAGGCGGCCAGCCCCTTCGCGTCCCGGCCGGCCAGATGGACCCGGACACTCACCTTTCCGCTGTCGGCGGTGGGCCCCTGGTCGGCCTTGGCCGTGGCCCAGACCGGCTTGGTGCCCTGCAGAGCATCGCGTCCGGCAGGGGCGGAGTCCGCGCTGGCGGACGGGATGCCGAGGGCGAGTGCACCGGCGAGCAGCGGCAGTGTCGCTGCCATGCTCAGCCCGGCGCGACGTCTGGCACGACTGGTTCTCATGTAACCCCCTGCGATGTGGGTCTTCGCGTGTGGAGCATGTGCCGGATGATGTGCACATGTAAGCCGCCACTCTGGCGAGGATCCCTTTACGTAAGGGGCATGCGTTCACCAAAAGACTGTCAAGAGGGGGCGACCGAAGGGAAGTTCGAGGTGAAAGGTCGGGAATGTGTGCGACCGTGAGGGCGCTGCTCCGACCGCCTTTGACCGGTTGTTGCGCGTGTCCACCCGGAAATCGGCCATTACCTCGCGAGCGGGACCGCTCCGCCGGACCGACTCGCGGTGGGGCGTGGACGGCAGCGGCGGTTTCGACCGAGGGGCGCCGTGAACGCCGCGTCCGCTGGCTGACCTCCGCGACCACCAACTACCGCGTGTGGAAGATGCCCGGCGGCATCCCCGCCAACGGCACGCAGGTGCTCATCGACCTCATGGGCTATATCGGCGCCATCCTCAGCAGCGAGAAGCGCTACCAGGACTCGGCACGCGACCTTCTGCTCGACTGCACGGAAGCCCAGGTCTGCATCGCGCACAGCCTGCCCGCGGTCGTGCTCGGGCGGCCGGTCCCCTGGCTCCCGGTCGCAGACGCTCACCGGGGCGCACGCCGCTTCAGCGTCCGGTTCCGCTGGCGGGACGGGAACGGCATACAGGAGCGCGTGCTGCCGGTCCGGCGCGGCGAGACGAACGTCTGACCTGACGGTCCGTCCCCGCCCTGCGTGGCATCCGGCCTGCACGGCCACGAAACGTGGCCGTGCAGGCCCTTGTCGCGTTCTGGAGCGCCGTGGCAACCGGGACCGGCACCGCGCCGGGTCGTGCCGACGGCGGATGGGCTTGTGACATGAAAAAGACCTTCCGATCAGTGTTTCCACTGGTCGGAAGGTCTATCCGGAAAGCGCCTCCGGCGGGGGACACGGGACATGGGGACAGGTCGGACCGCTGGTCGGAGACGGGCAGCTGGTGATCCAGACCGTCGTCCGGCTGAACCGGTGGAGCGTTGGGAGAGGTCGCAGGTGCGGGTCCCCGGCAGGGCACAGACAGCTGGGAACGGCGGCGGGTGGCAGTTTCTGGGATCGTGGGTGCCGCTACGTTGCGGCTCGGCTTGTGCGCGAGGGGTGGGGTGGGATGGACGTCCTTGGGGTCGACGCCTGTGGTAAGCAGGGGTGGGTCGGGATCAGGCTCACGGGCGGCGCGTACGCGGGCAGCCTGGTGGATCCCCGGCTCAAGAGGCTGATCGAGCGCGCCGCCGAGGTGGATGCGATCGCGGTGGACATGCCGTTGGGCCTGGTCGAGAAGGGCTGGCGCGCTGCAGATCTCGCGGCCAGGGCGCTGCTCGGGGTGCGGCGCAGCAGCGTTTTCCCCATAGCGCCAAGAATGGCGTGGCAGGAGCAGGACTACAGGGCAGCCGCCGGCCGATGCCAGGAGCTCACCGGTAATCGGCTGAGCCAGCAGGCGTGGGCGCTGAGACCGAAGCTGCTTGAGGCGCGGGCGTGTTGGCTCGCCGATGAGCGGATCCACGAGGTGCACCCCGAGGTGTCCTTCTACGCCTTGGCCGACGGAGTACCGCTGGCTTACGCCAAGAAGACCTGGCGCGGCCAGAACCTGCGCCGCTCCATGCTGGCCGAGGCCGGCCTCGTGCTCCCGGACGAGATTGGCGAGGCGGACCGCATTCCCGTGGACGACGTGCTCGACGCCGCTGTCGCGGCCTGGTCGGCGCACCGGATCGCGCTCGGGACAGCGAACCGGGTTCCTGAGGTGCCCGAGCTGGACGCAGAAGGGCGCCTCGTCGAGATTCGATACTGATCAATCCACCACGCGGGTGATGGCTCCTGACGGCACCGCGGTTCCCGTCTGCTGTGCCATCGCCCACCATCTGCGAACTCGCACCGATTTCCTTGTCGGGCTGGGCAAGAGGGGCAAGTCATTGCTGGCCGACGCGACCGTGCACTGGCGCTTCGAGATCCGCGAGTGTGTCGCTGACAGCAGCGACACGGCAGCCTTCGGCACCTTGGCCGGCTGTCTCCCCGACGGCGTGCATGCGGCGGAAATGCATCTTGCTGATGCCATGACTGTGCTGAGCGAACTCACCCTCGAATACCCGCCCGCGGAGGGCTCTCTCGAAGCATGCCTGCGGGTGATTGCCCGGCATCCGGGCGAACTGCCGCCAGGTGCCGTGCTGTTTCCGGCGGAGTGCGGGGATCGCGTGCACTGACTGGCTCCAGCGCTTCAAGGACCTTCTGGTGCAGGGACCGGCTGCTGTCGTGACGCGGCAAGACGCCTCCAGCAGATCAGGGCGCATCCGAGGGTGAGGAAGGCTTTGTGGATGTCGTCGCGGATTTCCCAGCGGGTCCGCAGGCTCGCCACCACCCGCCAGCGCGGGTTTCGGACCCCAGTGAAGTCGAGCACCGTCTGGTCCCGCGCGGTGGACAGCGGCAGCGTTGAAGAAGCGGGTCACCCGGGTCGCACTCCCAACGCGGTCCTTGCCGACCGATCCGCGTAGCCCCTCCCCGCGACGGTCCCGGTCCACATGCTGGTCAGGGTGGATCGGGTGGGTATTTGCGGTGCTAATGTGCCCTCCATGCTGCACACCACCACCCTCGCCATGATGCGAATGATGCCCCGAATGTCGGAGGCGCTTCGCTAGCGAAGCCGTGTGCGCGCAGGACGCGACGGACCCTCCGGCAACGGGGGGTCCGTTTTTTGTTGCCCCCGTTGCCTCCCGCGCTCCTCACCGATTCCCAGTCGTCCCCGTGGCTGCCGCGTGCGGCCGACTCCATCCGCAGGAGAACCTCGCCATGACCCACCCCCCGGTCATCTCGCTCACCGATTGCGCCGACCCCAACGCGGTGGCCCGACAGTCGGCCAGGATCGCCGCCCTCTTCGGAGCCACGCCGAGTGTCCTTCCGCTGACCGGGCCGGACCCGGAGGGCGTCGCCGCGCTCACGCTGCTCGACCTGCTGCGCGCCACCGATCTCGTCGGCGGGCCGACGCACCCGGTCGTGGTGCTGGTCAATATCGCGCCGCGGGACGGCTCCTGGCCAAACGGGGCGCCGTTCTGCTACTTCCGCCACAAGCAGCACCTGGTGATCAGCACGTTGAATCCCCGAGTCCTCGCGCCGCTGTCGACCTACCTGGACCTGACGGAGATTCGGGTCACCGACGTACGCGAGGTTTTGGAGACGGCCGCCGCTCAGTGGGCCGAGCTGTCGCCGGCCGAGGCCGAGGAGATCGGGCGGACCCAGTTCCGCAGCCTCTGGTACGTGCCGCTGCTGGCCCGCTGGTTGGTGGACGGTCGCCCGGTCCCGGCGCGGCCGCACGTCGTGGGCGGGCCCGACCGGCGGGCGGCGGGCGCCGAGACGGCCGGCGCGGTGCGGGTCGCTGTGGTGGACAACTTCGGCAACTGCAAGCTGGACCGCCCCGTCGCTGCCATCCCCGGCCACCGGGCGGCGGCTGGTCTGTCCGTCCACAGCGCCCGCGACGGCCGCCGGATCCAGGTGCGCTGTTACGACCGGCTGCCCGATGTGCCGTACGGCGAGCCGGGCATCACCACCGGAAGTTCGGGGCTGGGATTCGCCGAACTGGTGGTGCGGGGCGGTTCCGCAGCCGAACTGTTCGGTCTGCGCGAAGGCGACCGGGTCCTCCATCCCATCGGCTGACGCTTTGTCGCGGCGTCTCGAACGACGGCCGCCTCCATTGACACCGCAGCGCACCGCCCGGAATGCTGAAGCGCATGTCCGGAATCCTCCGCCTGGTGCGCCGTCGGCACGTTGACCACGTGCGTTGCGCCGCCGATCTGTGTCGCTGAGCGCACTGCCCCCGCTTTTCTTTCGCACCGTCCGTTCCGGACAGCATTTCCAAAGGAACCCCCATGTCCCTTTCCCGCACGTCCCTCGCCGCCTCGCTGGGCGCCGTCGTGGTGCTGACGGCCGCCGCCTGCGCGCCCCAGCCCCAGAGCACGGCCACGGCCACCGCGACGGCCTCCGGCAACTGCGCGACCAGCCCGAGCCTCCACCGGCAGGGGCAGCTGACCGTCGCCACCGACTCCCCGGCCTACACGCCGTGGTTCGACCACAACGACCCGTCCAACGGCAAGGGCTTCGAAAGTGCCGTGGCCTACGCGGTGGCCGGCAAGCTCGGCTTCAGCCGGAACCAGGTGAAGTGGGTGGTCGAACCGTTCGACAACTCCTACGCCCCGGGACCGAAGAACTTCGACTTCGACATCAACCAGATCTCCAGCACCCCGGCGCGGGCGAAGGCGGTGGACTTCTCCACCAGCTACTACACGGCCAATCAGGCCGTCCTGGTACTGAACAAGTCCAAGTACGCGGGCGCCACTTCACTGGCCGCGCTCAAGGATGCCAAGATCGGCGTGCAGGTTGCCACCACCAGCTACCAGGCGGTGCTCGACGAGATAAAGCCCGGCCGGCAGCCGAGCGTCTTCAACACCACCAACGACGAGATCAACGCCCTGCAGAACGGCCAGATCGACGCGCTCGTCACCGACCTGCCGACGGTGTTCTACCTGGCCGGCACACAGGTGCACGGTGGCAAGATCCTGGGCCAGTTCGGCTACCACGGCGGCACGCCGGAGCAGTTCGGCCTGCTGCTGGGCAAGGGCAGCGGTCTGACCCCCTGCGTCAACCAGGCGCTCGCCGCGCTCAAGGCCGACGGCACGCTGGACAAGATCACCTCCCAGTGGCTGTCGGCCTCGGCCAATGCCCCCGAGCTCAAGCCGTAGCGGGTCGCACAGTGAAGCACGAGACCACGGCCGAGCTGAATCAGCAGGCCAACCCGCAGGACGAGCAGTACCGGCCGAGCGAGCGGCAGCGCGAGCGGGAGCGGTTCCGCCGCGCACGCCAGCGGCGCAACAGATGGATCGCGACCCTGTGCACCCTGGTGGCGGTGGCGGCGACCGTGGTCGCCTCGCCCGGCTGGGACCGGCTGCACAGCCGGTTCCTGGACGGCGCGGAGTTCCGCAAGACGTTCCCCGCGATCCTGGACGGCTTCTGGCTCAACGTCCAGATGTTCCTGATCGCCGAGGTGCTGATCCTCGTCCTGGGCCTGCTGATCGCCCTGGTGCGGGTCACCCGGGCGCCCGGCCTGCAGCCGTTGCGCCTGGCCGCGACCCTGTACGTGGACGTCTTCCGCGGAGTGCCGACCCTGCTGCTGGTCTTCCTGGTCGGCTTCGGCCTGCCGGCGCTCCAGCTGCAGGGCACCCCCTCCCAGCCCTGGCTGCTCGGAGTGATCGCGCTGGTGCTCTCCTACACCGCCTACGTCGGTGAGGTGCTACGGGCCGGCCTGAACTCGGTTCACCCCGCGCAGCGGAACGCCGCGCGGGCGCTCGGGCTCAGCGAGTCGCAGACCCTCCGGCGGGTGATCCTCCCGCAGGCGGTGCGCAACGTCCTGCCGCCCCTGCTCAACGACTTCATCGCACTGCAGAAGGACACCGCCCTGGTGGCCGTCCTCGGGCCGTTGGAGGCGCTGAGGGTCGCGCAGATCAAGGCGAACTACGACTTCAACTACACCCCCTACCTGGGGGCGGCAGCCCTGTTCATCGCGGTGACCATCCCCTTGACGAGGTACGCCGACCGACTGCAGCGCCGCGCTGCACAGCGCACCTGGGCGGAGGCTGGACAGTGAACGAGCCACTGCTGCGGATCAGCGCCCTGCGTAAGGCGTACGGATCGCGCCTGGTCCTGCGCTCGATCGACCTGGATGTCGCCGAGCACCAGGTGGTCTGCCTGATCGGTGGATCGGGCTCAGGCAAATCAACCCTGCTGCGCTGCATCGACCTGTTGGACGTCGTCGACGACGGCACCATCCATCTCGGCGGGACCGAGCTGACCGATCCTCGCTTGGACGCGAACCTGGCCCGCCGACGAATCGGCATCGTCTTCCAGGCGTACAACCTGTTCCCGCACCTGAACGTGCTGGACAACATCACGCTCGCCCCGCGCCAGGTGCACAAGGTGCCGCGCAGGCAGGCCGAGGAGTCGGCCCGCGAACTGCTCGCCAGGTTGGGCCTCGCGGACAAGGCGCACGACTACCCGGACCGGCTCTCCGGCGGCCAGCAGCAGCGGGCCGCGATCGCCCGGGCCCTGGCCACCGACCCGCAGGTGCTGCTCTTCGACGAGATCACCTCGGCGCTCGACCCCGAACTGGTGGGCGAGGTGCTGGACGTGGTCACGGACCTGAAGGAGCGCGGCCTGACCATTCTGATGGCCACGCACGAGATGGGCTTCGCCCGGCAGGCCGCTGACCAGGTCTGCTTCCTCCAGGACGGCGTGATCCGCGAACAGGGCACCGCGGAGCAGGTGTTCACCGACCCCCGCCACGAATCGACCCGGCGCTTCCTGTCCCGCGTGCTGGAACGCTAGTGCCCCTCCCGGCAAGCTTTGCCCCGTCGCACCGTCCAGCACGCCCTCCCCCAAGGCCTTAAGGGCCAGGGGGGACCCCCTTCCGCGTTGGCCAAAAGTCCTGGTAGCTCCGCTACAAGGACTTCCGCCCGCCTTGCGATCGCACGCACTGGACGACGCTCCTCACGGGGCAAACAT
>NZ_JBLVKW010000053.1:0-55676 GCF_048270745.1 Streptomyces sp. NPDC056231
GGCCTTCGAAACCGGGGTGGTGGCGGTGTACGCGGTGGCTGTGGTCAGCGGAGCCGTGACGCTCGCGAGGACAGCTATGCCGGCAACGAACGCGAGTCGGGTACGGCGGGTGAGGTGGTGCGTGGTGCTCAAGGATCCCCCCGGGAGCCTGTAGACGTATACGTGTTCGCATGTACGACACCTTGTGTACTGCAAGGGTTGTACGCCGCGACCGGATTTCACGACGGCCTGTTTGAAGTGCGGGTCGTCGCACCGGGGTCGACCGCGGGCGGGGCGGCCAGGTCGACCGCCCCGGACTGCCCTACCGTTTGCCGCCAGCGCCCGCGGGGGCCGATTCGGTGTCGAAGGTGTAGAACTTCCGGTGGTCCAGCATGTCGGGGTGCCGGTAAGAACCGTGTCACCGATCCTGCTGGCTTATTCCGTGCCCAGCGGGGCTGACGGCTCGTTGGGCAGGACAGCAGCGGCCGTCTTGGCTTTCCCGGTCGCGGGTGGGGTGTGGAATGTCGATGCAGCCGAGGCCGTGGCCGAAGGTGCCTGAGCTGACCGCGCAGGTGGCGCGGGCGGTGGCGGCACGGGGCCCGTACCCGTTGGCGATGCGGGTCCGTGACGAGCTGGGCGAGTTGTTCGCGGACGCCGAGTTCGCCGAGGCGTTCGAAGCCAGAGGACGGCCAGGCTGGTCACCAGGCCAGCTCGCGCTGGTGACGGTGTTGCAGTTCGCCGAGAACCTCACCGACCGGGCGGCAGTGCATCGGGTGCGGTACGGCATGGCCTGAAATACGCGCTCGGCCTGGAGTTGGATGATCCCGGGTTCGACGCCTCGGTGCTGTCCGAGTTCCGCACGCGGTTGGTCAAGCACGGGATGGAGGAGAAGGTGCTCGACCTGCTGCTGACCGCGCTCAAGGACCGGGGCCTGGTGAAGGCGGGAGGCAGGCAACGCACTGACTCCACCCGTGTGCTGGCGGCGGTACGCGATCTGAACAGGCTGGAGCTGGCCGGGGAGACGTTGAGGGCCGCGCTGGAGGCGCTGGCCTGCGTGGTCCCGGACTGGCTGACCCAGGCGGTGCCCGTTCGGGAATGGGTCGAACGCTACGGCCCGCGGATTCACTCCTGGCATCCGCCGGCTTCCACGAGCAAGCGCGAGGAGATGGCCCTGGTCTACGGCCGGGACGGGTTCGCGCTGCTGGAGGCGGTGCACGCCCCTGACGCCCCGGCCTGGCTGCGTGAGTTCCCAGCGGTGCAGGTTTTGCGCGCGCTATGGGTGCAGAACTACCACCGCGCCGTGACCGAGGCCGGGGCGGAGGTGAAGTGGCGGGAGAGCAAGGACCTCCCGCCCGGCAGACTGCAGCTGGCCTCCCCGTACGACACGGACGCGCGCTACGGCCTCAAACAGGGCTCCTGGTGGACCGGCTACAAGATCCACATCAGTGAGTCCTGCGACGAAACTGATGACCAGGACGCGCCCACCGGCCAGGCGACGATCCCTGGAGCCGACGGACCGCCGCCACACTTGATCACCCGCATCGCGACCACCGACGCCACAGTGACCGACGCGGAAGTGACTGAACCGGTCCATCACATGCTCGCCGGCCGTGGTCTTCTGCCTGCCGAGCACTTCCTCGATTCCGGTTATGCCTCCGCCGAGTTGATCGTGGGGATGAAGAAGAACTTCGGGGTCACCCTGGTTACCCCGGTCCTGCTGAACAGCTCACCCCAGGCACGTGCCGGCGCCGGTTTCGACCGCACCGCGTTCACTATCGATTGGGAGAAGCGGCAGGCCACCTGCCCACGCGGGGACACCAGCACCTGGTGGAGCCCCGCCGCCCTGCGCGGGACCAAGGCCATCGTCATCAAGTTCGACAAGTAGACATGTCGCCCCTGCCCGGTGCGAGACCAGTGCACCCGCTCGAAGACCGGCGGCCGGACCCTCTCCTTGCAACCCCGCGAGCTGCAAGAAGTCCTCGACCATGCCCGCCTCCAGCAGGCTGACGAGCAGTGGCGAGCCAAGTACGGAACCCGCGCGGACGTCAAGAGAACCATCCACCAGGCCGTCGCGTTCACCGGGATGAGACGTGCCCGCTACCTCGGTCTCCAGAAGACCCACCTGGAGCACGTCTTCTCCGCCGTTGCACTCAACCTCATTCGCCTCGATGCCTGGTGGAACGGTCACCCGCTCGACCGCACCCGTGTCAGCCACCTTGCCCGCCTCGACCTCCCCCTCGCCGCGTGACCGAATAAGCCAGCAGGATCGTCACCAGCCGCAAACGGTGATGATCTTACGAGGGTGGCACCTGTGTGGGTGAGTCCTGGGCCGTACGGCTGCGATGGGGGAATCCTCGGGACGACGATCGGCGAACGTGGCCGTACTCCGTTGGACCTGGATGAGCTGGTCGAGCGCTGGGCCCTGCTGAAGGACGAGCAGGTGCTTGTGTCCGGCAAGCGCGGTGCGACGCGCCTGGGCTTCGCCATACTGCTGAAGTTTTATGCGCAGTAACCCGACAGTAGCTTTCGGATCCCAGGGGGCATGTTCGGGGTGGCAATGGGCCGGGTGCCTGCCGGTCAAGACTGGGTAATCCGGAGAGTGGGCGCCCCGGCCCGGGTTTATGCTTGGCGAGGTTTGAAGAGGCACCTCGTTCGGTGAGGCGTCTTCACGGACACAGGCCACTGACCCCACGACGTCGAGAGACGCCCAGGTTCAGGACACCTCTCCCCGGCCTAAGGGGTGAGGCCAAGTGGCTTCCCGCCCGTCGGCGGGATTACGCCGTGGAGTGCCAAAGCTCTGACGAGATGGGGTGTACCGGCCACCATCGTGCGGGCTGGTCGCTCCTTGCCGCGTCGACGACGACACCCGTGTGCGGGTGTTCCCGGCCGGAAGGAGGCGAGAGACATGGATTGCAGTTGCAGTAGTCCGGGCCATCATCGGCCCCTGATCCGCTTGTCCTCGCATTCTTCCGGCACGCGGTAACCACCTCCCCTGCGCGGCCCCGCTGCGCCCTGTCACCACCTTCCGGTGCGGCCTGATGAGGGCCGTGGCGGGCGGTGTGTGCTGCCGTGCGCGCATCCGGCGCGCAGGGGTGATGACTGCTGCGTGCCCCCCGACACCTCCCCCCTCTTGGGGGGACCGGGAGGCACGACATGACCGACACGATGACCAACATCCCCACGCCGAGCACGGCGGTGCTGGACGACGCCCACATCGGTGACATCCGCGGCGCCCTGGGCACCATCAAGCTGGACGACCACGGCGAGCGCCGGGGGTTGTCGGCGAAGCTGAAGACACTGCTGGCGATCGCCGGCCCCGGCCTGATCGTGATGGTCGGCGACAACGACGCCGGCGCGTTCGCCACCTACGGCCAGGCCGGCCAGAACTACGGAACCCACCTGCTGTGGACGCTGCTGCTGCTGGTCCCGGTGCTGTACGTGAATCAGGAGATGGTGCTCCGGCTCGGCGCGGTGACCGGGGTCGGGCACGCCCGGCTGATTCTGGAGCGGTTCGGGAAGTTCTGGGGCGCCTTCTCCGTGATCGACCTGTTCCTGCTCAACGCGCTCACCCTGGTGACCGAGTTCATCGGCATCACCCTCGCGGCCGGATACCTGGGACTGCCGAAGGCCGCCGCCGTCGTCCTTGCCGCCGGGATCATCATCGCCTCCGCGTTCACCGGCTCCTTCCGCCGTTTCGAGCGGGTCGCGATGACGCTGTGCGCGGCCTCACTGCTGCTAGTGCCCATCTACTTCATGGTCCACCCGGCCACCGGCCAGATGGCCCGGGACTTCGTCGTGCCGAACCTGCCCGGCGGCACGGGTGAGCTGTCCACGGTGATGCTGCTGATCATCGGGATTGTCGGTACCACTGTCGCCCCATGGCAGCTGTTCTTCCAGCAGTCCTACGTCATCGACAAGCGGATCACGCCCCGCTTCATGCGCTACGAGAAGGTCGACCTGTGGATCGGCATCGTGATCGTCGTGATCGGGGCGGCGGCGATGGTGGGCTTCACCGCCGCCGCGTTCGCCGGCACCCACGGTGCGGGGCAGTTCACCGACTCCGCGGGCATCGCGCACGGGCTGGAGGCCAAGGCCGGCCAGCTGGCGGGGGTGCTGTTCGCGATCGCTTTGCTGGACGCCTCCATCATCGGTGCGTTCGCCGTCTCCCTGTCCACCGCCTACGCCATCGGCGATGTGCTGGGCATGAAGCACTCCCTGCACCGCGGCATCAAGGGCGCGAAAGGCTTCTACGCCGTCTACGCCGGCCTGGTGGCCGCCGCGGCGGCGATCGTGCTGGTCCCCGGTTCCCCGCTGGGGCTGCTGACCGAAGGCGTGCAGACCCTCGCCGGGGTGCTGCTGCCGTCCGCGTCGGTGTTCCTGCTGCTGCTGTGCAACGACCGTCAGGTGCTGGGCCCGTGGGTGAACGGGCCGAAGACCAATGCGTTCACCGCCGTCGTGGTCGGGGTGCTGGTGGCCCTGTCGGTGATCTTGACCGCCGCTGTGCTGTTCCCGGACCTCTCCGCGACCGCGATCGGGCAGATCATGGCCGGCTGCGGCGTCGCAGGCATGCTGGCCGCCGGGTACTCCTTCGTCAAGCGCCGCACGGGCACCAACGAGGACCCGCTCGACCGCACCGGCCGCGACACGTGGCGGATGCCCCCGCTGAAGACGCTGACAAAGCCGGT
This sequence comes from Streptomyces sp. NPDC056231, assembly GCF_048270745.1. Lineage (NCBI taxonomy): Bacteria > Bacillati > Actinomycetota > Actinomycetes > Kitasatosporales > Streptomycetaceae > Streptomyces > Streptomyces sp. NPDC056231. The sequence continues at coordinate 4,665 of NZ_JBLVKW010000053.1, forward strand.
GATGTCCACCACCCGCAAGATCGGCATGGGCGCGCTGCGTACCTACCTGCTCATCGCCACGGTCTTGGTCGTCATCAAGATCGTGCAGGTCGCGCTCGGCCACTGACCGCTCGCCCGTGACAGGGGGCGGCGCCGGCACCACCGGGTGCCGCCCCCTGTCACGCCGGAGCAGAGGGGAGGTGTGCGGTATGCACGCCCTGACCATGATCGATTTCCTGACCCGGCTCGCGGCCGGGGCCGGCTGCGGCGCGCTGATCGGCGTGGAGCGGCAGTGGCGGGCCCGGATGGCGGGCCTGCGCACCAACGCCCTGGTCGCCACCGGGGCCACGCTGTTCGTGCTGTACAGCGAGGCGGTCGGCGACCTGGGCAGCCCCACCCGGGTGGCGTCCTACGTGGTGTCCGGGATCGGGTTCCTGGGCGGCGGGGTGATCCTGCGCGACGGTGCGGGGGTGCGCGGGCTGAACACCGCCGCCACGCTGTGGTGCTCGGCCGCGGTCGGGGTGCTGGCCGCCTCGGGGCGCCTGCCCTTCGCCGTGCTCGGCACGCTTGCGGTGCTGGCCGTGCACCTGGTGCTGCGGCCGGCCGGGCGCTGGCTGGACCGGGCCCCGGCCGCAGGCTCGGACCCGGACGCCGCCGTGCGTGCCACTGTGCACCTGGTGTGCGAGCGGCAGGCCGAGACCCACATCCGGGCCCTGCTGCTGCAGGCCCTGGCCGGTTCCCAACTGGCTCCCATCGGTCTGCGGGCCCGCCGCGAGGACAACGGGGACACCACCAGCCTGCGGGCCGCCGTCGCGATCAGCGGCCCGGTCGCCCCGGCACTGGAACCAGTCATCGCCCGGCTGTCCCTGGAGCCCGGGGTGCACGACCTGCACTGGCACCTGCACGACGAACCAGAACCGCACCCGGACCGGCCCCGCGCGCTGGCCTGACCAGCGCCCGGGCTGGATGAGCCGTCGAGAGGCCGCAAGGCCTCAGGACACCGTCCCCGTGTGCGGGCCGGTACGAGAACGGAAGGGAATGTGTGCCCTGATGAGGACTGTTCCGCACCCGCGCACCGGCGAGGGCACGGCTGTGCCGGCGGCGCTGGCCACCGCCCCGCGTGCCTATCGGCCGGCCGTCGCTGGCGCCCTGGTCGGAGCTGCCACTGCCGCCCACCGCAGGGCCGGGCGGCAGGCCGCGCGTCGGCTGGCCGCGGCGGCGGAGGCTGCCGACGCGTCGTGGTTCACCATCCGCAGCCTGGAGGGCTTCACCACCTCGTAGCGGCGGATGCCCCGTCCGGTACGGGGGCGGACCGCTCCGCCCCCGTACCGCTCAACATCTCAATGCCAAGGGCCCGTCACCGCGAACGTCGTCCCCGGTGTGTAGCAGTTCACGAACATCGTCCCGCCGTCCGGAGCGAACGTGACCCCGGCGAACTCGCCCCACTCCGGACTCTCCGCCGTCCCGATGTTCTGCCGGCCGCGCGCCATCGCGTACACCTCGCCGTGCCGCGTCACGCCGAATACATGCTGCGCGCCGTCACCGTCCTCGCACACCATCAGCCCGCCGTCGGACGTCAGACAGATGTTGTCGGGGGACTCGCCGGGCAACTGCACGTCCGTATCCGGACCGAAGACGACCACCAGAGTGAGACGGCGCCGCTTCGGCTCGTACCGCCACACCTGTCCGAAGTGGTCGGCCGCCGAGCCCGCCGCGCTCTTCGCGAAGCTGGAGACGAAGTAGACCGACGAGCCTCCCCAGTAGCAGCCCTCCAGCTTCTGGGCGTGCGTGATGCCCTTCGGGCCGAAGTCCTGGAACCGGATCGGCGTTCCGGCGGCCTGCGGATCCGGTACGGGGACCCACTCGATCCGGTCGAAGCTCGCGCCGGTCTCCTGGACGACGGAGAGGTCGGGGACACCGGGCACCCGCATGGCCTGCAGTTCGCCGCCGGCCCGCAGTGAGCCGGTACCACCGAGCGGTTTCTCCGGAAGGAAGCGGTAGAAAAGCCCGAACGGCCTGTCGAACGCGTCCTCCGTCTCATACACGATCCCGTTGTCCGGATCGATCGCGACCGCCTCGTGCTGGAAGCGGCCCATCGCGGTGAGCGGCACGGCTCCGGTGCGGCGCGGGTCGGCGCCGTCCACTTCGAAGATGAAGCCGTGGTCCTTGGTGTAGCCGTTGGTGCCGGCCCGGTCCTCGGTCTCCTCGCAGGTCAGCCAGGTGTTCCACGGCGTCCGGCCACCCGCGCAGTTCACCGCCGTGCCGGCGATGGCCACCCGTTCGCCGAGGACCGCCCCCCGGCTGTCGAGCTCCAGGGCCGTGCAGCCGCCCTTGCCCATCGGGTCGTAGGTGAGGCCGTCGACGGTCGGTACCGGGATCTTCGCGGTGACCCGGTTCTCGTGGTTGCGAACGAGATGGACGCGGCCGCGGTGGCCGGTGAACGCCGCCATGCCGTCGTGGTTGCTGGGGACCCGGCCCTCGCCGGAGCGGAGCCGGTCGCCCTCGCGGGACAGGACCCGGTAGCGGAATCCTTGCGGCAGATCGAGCAGACCGTCGGGGTCCGGGACCAGCGGACCGTAGCCGCTGTGGCCACGGGCGGCCGCGGTGCCCGCGAAGAGTTCGGAGAAGGCCCCGGCGAAGGCGATCGAGACAGCGGTCGCACCGCTGCCGGCCAGGACCTGGCGTCGTGTTGCGAGTCGTCGAGGGGCAGTTGATGACATGAGGCAACTCCCTGCTGGCGGACAGGAGAAGTGACCCGCATGTGTGTACCACGCGTATCGTCGCGTGGGAACCACGCGGGTCACTGAGCCTCGTGCGTGCCATGGGCCGACAGGGACCCCTGGGATCGCCCGCCGGGTCGCCCGTGCGGTCAGAGCCTGTCGGGTGGCCTCTGATCGGGCGGCCACGCCCTGGCACGCACGCTTCCGGCGTTGCCGAAATGCCCTGGTAGCTCCGCTACAAGGCCATCCCGGCGCCTTGGAATCGCACGCACCATGTCGCGTCCGCTGTCCGATCGAAGGTCACCCGACAGGCTCTCAGACGAGCGACGCGGTCAGCGTGATCGTCGTGCCCGTGAGGGCCTGGCTGACCGGGCAGTTCGCCTTGGCGTCCTCGGCGGCCTTGATGAAGTCCGCCTCGTCGAGACCGGGCACCTCGCCCTGCACGGTGAGGTGGATGCCGGTGATGCCGGTGCCGGGCTGGAAGGTGACCTCGGCCTGGGTGTTCAGCCGGGTCGGCGCGTTGCCGGCCGTGGTCAGACCGTTGGACAGGGCCATCGAGAAGCAGCTGGAGTGCGCCGCCGCGATGAGCTCCTCCGGGCTGGTCTTGCCGTTCGCCTTCTCCGCGCGGGACGGCCACGAGACCGCGTAATCCCCGATGCCGGAGGAGTCGAAGGTGACAACGCCCTCGCCCTCGATCAGGTTGCCTTCCCAGACCGTGTGCGCCTGACGCGTGGTTGCCATGCTGGATCCCTTCGGATGGGTGGAGTTACCGCACCCGAACCTACTGCGCCACCAGTCCCTTTGCGTCGCGCGCCAGCGCCGTCAGACGGGAGATCGCCCGGAAGTACTTCTTCCGGTATCCCCCGTTCAGCATCTCGTCGCTGAACAGCCGGTCGAACGGGAGCCCCGACGCGAGCACCGGGACTTCCCGGTCGTACAGCCGGTCGGCGAGCACGACGAGCCGCAGCGCCGTCGACTGGTCCGGCACCGCCTGCACGTCGGTGAGGCACACCGCGCGGATGCCGTCCGTCAGCGCGCCGTACCGGCTCGGATGGACGCGGGCCAGATGGTCGAGCAGCGACGGGAAGTCGTCCAGGCTGGCGCCCTCGGTGGCGTACGCGACCTTCGTGACCTGCTCGTCGGAGTACGGCGCCGGCGCCTCGGGAAGCCCGCGGTGCCGGTAGTCCTCGCCGTCGATCCGCAGCGGCCGGAAGTGCGAGGACAGCCCCTGGATCTCCCGCAGGAAGTCGGCGGCGGCGAAGCGCCCCTCGCCGAGCTTGCCGGGCAGGGTGTTGGAGGTGGCGGCGAGCGCGACACCCGCCTCGACCAGCCTGCTGAGCAGTGACGACACGAGAACGGTGTCACCCGGGTCGTCGAGCTCGAACTCGTCGATGCACAGGAGCCGGTGCCCGCTGAGTGTCTGCACGGTCTGCTGGAAGCCCAGCGCGCCCACCAGGTTGGTCAGCTCGACGAACGTGCCGAACGCCTTCAGTGAGGGAGCGGCGGGCGTGGCGTGCCAGAGCGAGGCGAGGAGATGCGTCTTGCCGACGCCGTACCCGCCGTCGAGATACACACCGCGCGGCCCGGCGACCGGTGCCGCCTTCCTGCCGAACCGCCACCATCCCTCCGAAGATCCGCTTCGTGCGCTCCCCTTCCTGCCCGCACCCGTCGCGTGCGCCCCGCCGAGCCCGTGCGCGAACTCGTCGAGTACCTTCACCGCGTCGGTCTGGCTGGGCTGGTCGGGATCGGGGACGTACGTGTCGAAGCGCACCGAGTCGAAGCGCGGCGGCGGCACCATCTCGGCGACCAGACGGTCGGCGGGGACGTGCGGCTCAAGGGCGCACAGGGACAGCGGGGCCGTTTCGGCTATGGGGCTCTGCCCCGGCACGGCGGTGGATGACGACACAGCTCTCAAGCTTAAGCGCCATGCGAGACTGCACGGATGCGACGCCTCTTCCCTGTGACCGACCCGACACCGGCTGCCGAAGGAGGGGAGTGGAGTCTGGACGAGCTCGCCGACGCCTATGCGTACCCGGCGGGCGACGCCCCCTGGCTGCGCGCCAACATGGTCTCCACACTCGACGGCGCCGCGCAGCACGACGGACGTTCGCAGCCGATCTCGTGCGACACGGACATGCGGATCTTCGGCACGCTGCGCGCTCTGGCCGATGTGGTCGTGGTGGGTGCGGAGACCGTACGGATGGAGGGGTACCGGCCCGCCAGGGCCCGGGACGCCTTCGCCGCGCGGCGGGCGGCGGCCGGGCAGAGACCCGCGCCGGCGATCGCCGTTGTCAGCGGGAGCCTGGACCTGGATTTCTCGCTCCCGCTCTTCGTCTCACCGCTCGTCCCGACCCTCGTGGTCACCGGGGCCGGTGCGCCGCCGGACCGGGTCGAGGCGGCCCGCAGCGCGGGCGCCGAGGTGGTGATCGCGGGGGAGGGTACCCGGGTGGACCCCACCAGGGTCGTGCGGGAGCTCGCGGACCGCGGGCTGAGGCGTCAACTGGCGGAGGGCGGGCCCCGGCTGCTCGGCCAGTTCGTGGCCGCCGGGGTGCTGGACGAGCTCTGCCTCACCCTCTCGCCCATGCTGACCGCCGGCGATGCCCAGCGGATCACGGGCGGCCCCTCAGTTGCGGTGCCGGAGCGATTCACCCTCGCTTCGCTGCTGGAAGAAGCCGGATTTCTCTTCACTCGGTACCGTCGGATCTGACAATCGGCGGAATTTCCCGTTCCGGTTAGCTTCCGATGGGCACAATGACTCACGCAGACCCCGTGCGACCACGGGGAAGGATGGTTTCAGCAGAGGCCGTCGAGGCCCGATGGAGCAGAAGGGCGCCCGAGGTGTTCACCAGCGTATTGATGATCGAGAAGCCCCTCACATCCGAGGACGTCGAGTTCGTCACCACCCTGCACGGGGAGGAAGAGACCTCGTTCGTCGTACTGATGCAGCCGCGCGGAGACCAGGCCGACGTACTGCTGCGCGCCATCGACGACGTGGCGATCGGCGAGCTGAAGGAAGCCGCCCGTGAGCTCGAGGAGCCGGAGGGCAAGGACGCCAGGCAACCCGCCGAACTGGCGCTCGAGGTATCGCTCGCCGCCCTGCGCCAGGCAGGCTCGGAGGCTGTCGGACAGGTGGTCGAGGAGCACCCCCTGGACAAGCTGAAGTCCGTCGTCGACGAGGCGGGGGCGGACGAGGTCATCGTGCTGACCGCACCGCACTACGTGGAGGAGTTCTTCCACCGCGACTGGGCCTCCCGGGCCCGGCACAAGGTCGGCGTACCGGTGCTCAAGCTCTTCGCGCACAGCGAATAGGCTGGGGGCGACTCACAACGACTTCTGGGGAGACACACGCATGGCACCCGGTATTCCTGCCGCCATGGAACGGCCGCACTTCATCGGCATCGGCGGCGCCGGAATGTCGGGCCTCGCGCAGATCCTTGCCCGGCGCGGCGCCAAGGTCACGGGCAGCGACGCCAAGGAGTCGGGCACGGCCGAGGCACTGCGGGCGCTGGGAGCGACCGTCCACATCGGGCACGCCGCCGCCCATCTGGCGGACGACGCGTCCTGCGTGGTCGTCTCCAGCGCCATCCGCTCCGACAACCCGGAGCTGCTGCGCGCCGCCGAGCTGTCGATCCCCGTCGTGCACCGCTCCGACGCGCTCGCCTCGCTGATGCAGGGCCTGCGTGCGATCGCCGTCGCGGGCACCCACGGGAAGACGACCACCACGTCGATGCTGGCCGTCGCCCTGTCCGAGCTGGGCCTCGACCCGTCGTACGCCATCGGGGGCGACCTCGCGGGCCCCGGCACGAACGCCAGGCACGGCGAGGGCGACATCTTCGTCGCCGAGGCCGACGAGAGCGACCGCAGCTTCCAGAAGTACGACCCCGAGGTCGCGATCGTCCTCAACGCCGAGCTGGACCACCACGCGAATTACGCCTCGATGGAAGAGATCTACGACTCCTTCGAGACGTTCGTCGGGAAGGTCGTCCCCGGTGGCACCCTGGTCGTCTCCGCCGACCAGTCCGGCGCGGTCGAGCTGACGCGGCGGGTACGCGACCTGGCGTCGCTCAACATCGTCACGTACGGCGAGTCCGAGACGGCCGACGTACGGGTCCACAAGATCACCCCGCGCGGTCTGACCAGCGAAGTCACCGTCGTCCTGAACGGCAAGTACCTCACCTTCACGGTCTCCGTCCCCGGCCGCCACTACGCCCTCAACGCGGTCGCCGCTCTCGTCGCCGGTGTCGCGCTCGGCATCCCGGCCCACAACCTGGCCTCCGCCCTCGGCACGTACACCGGCGTCAAGCGCCGGCTCCAGCTCAAGGGCGAGGCGGCGGGTGTCCAGGTCATCGACTCGTACGCACACCACCCGACCGAGATGACCGCCGACCTCGAAGCGATGCGCGGCGCCGCCGCCGACTCGCGCCTCCTGGTCGTCTTCCAGCCCCACCTCTTCTCCCGCACCCAGGAGCTCGGTACGGAGATGGGCCAGGCCCTCGCCCTCGCCGACGCGTCCGTGGTCCTGGACATCTACCCGGCCCGCGAGGACCCGATCCCGGGCATCACCAGTGCCCTGATCATCGACGCGGCGAAGGCGGCCGACGCCGACGTCACCGCCGTCCACGACAAGGCGGCGGTCGCCGAGGTCATCGCGGGAATGGCGAAGCCCGGCGACCTCGTTCTGACCATGGGGGCGGGCGACGTCACAGACCTCGGCCCGCAGATCCTGGATCACCTGTCGAGCTGAGGGAGCGACCGTGTCGTACGACATCGAGAAGCCGGACGAGGAATGGCGCGCGGAACTGACGCCCGCCGAGTACGCGGTCCTGCGCCAGGCCGGCACCGAACCGGCCTTCGTCGGTGAGTACACCGACACCAAGACGGCCGGCGTCTACTCCTGCCGGGCCTGTGGCGCCGAACTGTTCCGCTCGGACACGAAGTTCGAGTCGCACTGCGGCTGGCCGTCCTTCTACGACCCGAAGGACACCGACGCGGTCGAACTGATCCAGGACCGCAGCCACGGCATGGTCCGCACCGAGGTGCGCTGCGCCCGCTGCGGCTCGCATCTGGGCCATGTCTTCGAGGGCGAGGGCTACCCGACGCCGACGGATCAGCGGTACTGCATCAACTCGATCTCGCTCAGGCTGGTTCCGGACGGGGAGTGACCCCAGGGCCTCCACCCTCCGGCAAATCTTGATCCCGCTCGGCCATCCTCCGGATGATGCCGGGCGGGATCGCCGTGTTTTGGGCGGCGCCCTCGGCGGTGTGGCGGTCACGAAGGAGCGTGACCAGGACGCGGGCGGGGAGGCGGGGGCAGCGGGCGGCAGCCCAGCGGACGGAGGGGTCGGGGTCGTCGAGGAGACGGACCGCGCCCAGGCGGCTCAGTCGTGGGTCGTCGGCGGCGCGGAAGCGGACCTCGTGGTGCGGGTCGAGGGTGAAGCGCTCGACGAGTTCCGGGGTGGAGTCCGGGTCGTCCAGGGCGAGTTGGCGTAGCCGGGGGTTGGGGCGTCGGCGTATTCCAGGAGGCCGGTGCGGGGGAAGTTGGGGTGGGTGCGGGGGCGGCCGGGGGAGGAGAGACTGCCGTTCCACCAGTGCCAGACCTGCAGCAGCATCCAGGGTGGGGCGTCGTCGCAGGACTCGGCGAGGAAGAGGTGGACGACGCGGTCCTCGTCGTGGGCCAGTCGATCGACGACGTCCGGCGGGAGGTGGCGGGCGCGGGCGACGGAGCGGCGGATCAGGGGGTGCGGGGAGACGGAGAGCCGGCGCATGGCTTCGGGGTCGTTGTGGAGGGCGTGGACCCAGGGGAGGGTGGAGTAGTGGACCGAGGGATCGAAGTCGTAGGAGATGGTGGCTCGTTGGGCCTCGGTGAGGTCCGGGCGGAGGGCGATGGCGCCCCGGACGGAGGGGGCGGGGTCCACGCCCAGTACGGGGATCAGGGCCGGTGGCAGACGAAGGTTGTCGGCGAGGGCGCGGCGCAGGGTGACGTCCGGGTGCCGGGACAGGTGGTGGGCCAGTTCCGGTTCCAGCACGGAGTCGGTGACGACGCGCGTGGCGTCGCCGAGGTCGCCGCTCTCGAAGACGGCGAGCGGGACCGGGTGCTCACGGTGATGCAGCCGGCGGGCGGCGGCGCGGACGCCGGGGTCGGGGTCGGTGAGGAGCGCGTGACGCTCGTCGGCGTCGAGGTCCGGCCAGGCGGCGGCGCAGGCGGACTGCCGGACCTGAGGCTCGGGGTCGGTGAGGAGGGCGCGGGCCACGGTGACCGGCAGGCTGGTCAGGGAGGCGGCCTCGGCACGGACACGCGAGACGGGATCGGCGGCGAGACGCTCGTAGGCGGCGGAGGTGAACGTCGCGCCGTAGTCGACGGCGATGCTGACCAGGGCCCAGCGGCGGCGGTCGTTCTCCTCGGCGAGGACGAGGCGGCTCCACTGGCCGGGCGTCAGCTGATTGGAGCCGGTGTCGACCAGGGCGCTGCGCACCTTCCAGTCCGGGTGGGCGAGCAGTTGGTCGATCAGGTCGGCGGGCAGGTCGCGGCCGTAGAACCTCCGGGTGCGTACCAGGAGGTCGAGCCGGAGTCCGTCGGGCAGAGCGGAGTTGGACAGGAGCCCGGTCGTCCACCGCTCCCGTGTCTGCTGTGGAATCCGGAGCCTGCTGAACAGCCCGTCCCAGGCCGCTTCGCGCTCCTCCTCGCTCTCCTCCCGCGCCAGTTTCAGGGCCCGTTGTTCCTGATACGCGGGGACGTCGTCGACCACGATCAGCCAGATCTCGTACTCCTCGGTGGTGACGCCGATAAGTGTCTTCCCGTCCGGGGAGAGCGTCATGAACTCCGGGCAGCGGGGTTGATTCCGCAGGACCTCCGCCAGCCGCCACTTCTGCCCGAGCCGGACCCGGAACCAGTCGCCGCACCCCAGCGTGACCAGGAAGCCCCCGTCCTCGCCGAACAGCCCGTGCGCGGTGGCCAGCCGGAACCATTCCGCGTCGGTGTCGGCGAACGGATCGGCGGCGTCCAGTCGTACGACAGAGGTCGGTACGGCGTTTCCTGCCGCGATCGGCCGCAGCGCCGCACGGACGGGGAGGGCGTTGCGGTGGGCGCCCCAGCCGCCTGCGGCCTCCAGACCCGCCTTGGTGAGGATCGCATCGGCCCTCTCCCGTGGAGTGGTCACGCCGCTGTTCCCCCACTTCCGGTAGCGGGCGCGGAGTGGGGCGATCTTGGCACCCTGGCGCGGGACGTCTTGGTTGCCCCACTGCATTCCGAATCCCGGTTCCCCGTATCCCGGTTCCCCGTCAACTCTTTTGCTCATTCGGCCTATTGTTCCAGCCGCGCGACGCGGATCGGCGTGGTGTGGAGGTCCTCCACGGACCGGAATCGGGGTCGCCGTCTGGAGCCCTCGTACCGGCTCTCCGTCACCGACTTCGCGAGCCCCATGCCGACCGGTCCCGTCTGATCGCCGATGTCCTGCAGACGCTCTCGTTTCGGGACATCGGCGCTTGCGCCTCCGTAATACGCGTCACACGCTTTCGTTATGGCGAAGACTCGGATCAGTATCAGCCTCGAGCAGTCGCAGGCCGAGCGCATCAGAGAGCATGCCGAGCGGGCGGGCATGGACGTCTCGGCGTATCTGGTGCATGCCGCGACGCGGCAGATGGCCGAGAGCGATGCCATAGAGGAGCAGTTCGCCGATGTGGATGCGGTGATCGCCCGAGCGGAGCGGGAAGCCGGAGAGATGCCAAGAGGGCCTGTCGACGTACCCGTGGACCTGACGGAGCAGGAGCGCCGCGAGGTCGAAGAGGCCCTCGGTCTCGTGCACGGCCGAGACCGGCAGGGACATCGCCCGGGGCATGCCGCGTGAGCGCTCGGGTGCCGGTGTAGGACACCGGCATGCTCATCGCGCTCGCCGACCGCAAGGCGAATGCCCTGTCCGGAGTGCTCAGGGACTGCGCTGTCCCGCAGGCGCGTACGTCCGAGCCGCCGATGCGCGAGACGAAGGCGGGCCGCCCGGAGTGCCTGGCCTGCGCAACGGGGCCGGACCTTGCCGACTGGCGGCGCATCGGTACGGCTCTGGGGCAGGCGGTGCTGCCGGTCAAGAAGCGTCCTGATGCGGTGCATGCCTGGGTGGCGCTGGCGGCAGTGAGGCACGGCAGCGCGGTCATCTTCACCAGTGATCCAGATGATCTCCGCGCCTATCTGGAGGTTCTGGCACCGCCGGATGTGCATGTGGTTGCAGTCTGACGGTGCGGCTCGGCGCTGGGGCTGTGGAGGCTGAAGTGGTCAATGAGGTGCGGCTGGCCGTCCTTCTACGACTCGAAGGACACTGACGCGGTCGAACTGATCCAGGACCGCAGCCACGGCATGGTCCGCACCGAGGTGCGCTGCGCCCGCTGCGGCTCACATCTGGGTCGTGTCTTCGAGGGCGAGGGCTACCCGACGCCGACGGATCAGCGGTACTGCATCAACTCGATCTCGCTGCGGTTGGTTCCCGAGGACGAATAAGACCGACCGGCACATGGGGATGGGGCCCCGCTGGGGAGCGTAGGAAACCGGGACCGGGGCACCCCGAGCGGTCACGGGTGGAGCGCCTGTCGGCGGCGACCGCCCGGGACCGGTCCACCTGCTGGGCGGTGACGCTTCGTCAGTGGGACGGCGATCAGGCCGCCCTGTACACCGGCCTCGTACCACGCAGTCGCAGTGGTGAAGGGCTGCCGCGCTCATGCGGATCCGTCCGCCGGGGTGGGGCGGGCGTGAGCGCGGCAGCCTGTCCTGAGGGCCGGCCGCGGTGCCCGCCAGGTCCTGTCCTGCCGGTCTTCGTGGGCCCGGAACGCCTGGCACGGCACCTCGCCGCGTTGTCGGACTCGCCCACGTACGTCCAGTACGAGGACGATCCTCCGCTTGCGCTGCGCCGCACCGGATGTCCCGGGCTGAGCCACGAAGATCGGCAGGCCCGGACCTAGTGCAGGCCGATGTGCACTGGACCGCCGGTGGGTGACACACCGTCGAGCACGCTGGAGGGGACGCGGAAGACGCGGCCGGGTGCGGCGGGCCAGGCGAGGGTGCGGCGGGTGACGGTCCGTCCGTCCTGGCGGACGGTCACCCTCGGGAAGCGGGCGAACTCGTCGGCCCACAGCAGCAGGCGGCCACGTGCGGGCGCCGGGTCACCGGGTCGCAGGATTTGGGGGGCGACCCAGCGGAAGGGAGCGTCGGCGATCAGACGGACGCCCTCGGCCGGCTGTCGTTCGCTGTTCAGGTGGTTGATGATCTGTTGGGCGACGTGCTTGCCGTCGAGGGCGGCGACGTCGGCGGTGTCGACCGGGTGCAGCACGTTTCCGGCGGCGAAGACGCCGGGGCGGCTGGTGCGCAGGGCGGTGTCCGTGAGGGGGCCGAGGGTGCCTTCGTCGATGGTGATGCCGGCGGTGCGGGCGAGTTCGTGGTCGGGGATCCAGTCGCCGGTGAAGACGACGGTGTCGCATTCGATGGTACGGCGCCGGCCGGTGTCGAGGTGTTCGATTTCGACGGCCTGGCAGCGGCCCTTGCCGATGACGCGGGTGACGCGGCTGCGGGTGGCGACGGGGACGCGCAGGACGGTGCGCCCGGCCGCGTTGAAGGCGGCGTAGGACTCCGCCTTCGGGTACTGGCTGACCATGAGGGCGGGAGTGCATCCCGCTTCGCGCAGGGTGACGGCCGCGGACCAGCTGACGAGTTCTCCGCCGACGATGACGGCCCGTTTACCGACGGGCTGGTGGTGGAGGTGGACGAGGTTCTGCAGTTGGCCGGTGGTGTAGACGCCGTGCGGGCGGTCACCGGGGATGCGGCGTGCGGCGCGCGGCCGTTCACGGGCGCCGGTGGCCAGCACGATGGACCGCGCGCGGATCCGGTAGCGGCCGTCGGGACTGGTGACGTCGACGGTGTCGTCGTCGGCCCAGCCGGTGACCATCGTCCGGGTGCGGATCTCCGCTCCGGCCCGGGTGGCCTGCTGGACGAGGTGGCGGGCGTAGGCGGGGCCGGACATCACGCGGTGCAGGTCGCGCAGACCGTAGCCGGTGTGGTCGCTGTGCCGGGGAATTCCGCCGGCGGCCTGCTCCCGGTCGACGACGAGGACGTGGCCGGCCCGTCGGCCGGCCAGCTCGGCGGCGGCGGTCAGACCTGCGGGTCCGCCGCCGATGATGAGGACGTCGGGTGTGATCACGGGCGGCTGGTGGGTCATCGGGCGTCCTTGTGCTGGCGGCTGCAGCCGTCGTGGGTGTGGTGCTGTTCGTGCAGGGCCGCGACGGCTGCGCCGCAGAAGAAGCCCTGGCAGCGGCCGTTCATGGCGCGGGTGCGCCGCCGCAGTCCTTCCAGGTTGTGGGCAGGCACGGGGGCGTGGCAGGCGTCGCGGATCTCACCTTCGCTGACCCGTTCGCAGAAGCAGACGATGGTGCCGTAGGCGGGGTCGCGGGCGATGAGGTCGGCATCCTGGTAGGGGCGCAGGGAGGCTTCGCCGATGTTGGGCATCTGCGGGGGCTCGGGCAGGTCGCCGCGGGTGCGCAGGGCCAGGCCGGCTTCCTCGAGGAGCGTGCGGGCGTGTTCGGCGATGGCGATGCCGGCGGTCAGGCCGGTGGAGCGGATGCCGCCGACGAGCAGGTAGCGCTGGTGCGCGGTGGCTTCGATGAGGTAGTCGGGATGGTCGATCGCGGCTCGCAGGCCTGCGTAGCTGGCGGTGACTTCCTCGGCCAGCAGCCGCGGCATGAGGCGCTCACCCTTGGTGAGGAGGAAGTCGTAGCCCTCTTCGGAGGTGCCGGTGTCGGTGCGGTCGGTGAGGTCCTCGGCGGTCGGGCCGAGCATGACGTTGCCGTAGATGGTCGGGGAGATCAGCACGCCCTTGCCGCGGGAGGACGGCACCGGCAGGACGATTTTGTCGACCATGGGGCGGGTGAGCTTGTCGAAGACGAACAGCTCTCCGCGGCGGGGCGTGACGGTGAAGCGGTCGTGGCCGAAGAGGCGGTCGATGTGGTCGGCCCCGAGGCCGGCGGCGTTGACGACCCAGCGGGCCCGTACGTCACCGGCCGCCGTGTGCAGGGTGGTCGCCTCGTCCCCCTGGTCGATGCCGGTCACGGCATGCTTGAGCAGGATCGTGGTGCCGCGTTGCTGGGCGTCGGTGGCCAGGGCGAGGTTGGTGGTCCAGGTGCAGATGATGGATTCGTCGGGAACGGTCAGGCCGCCGAGCACGCCTTCTCCGAGGTCGGGAAGCGCGCGGTAGACCTCCTCGGCGTCGATGATGCGGCAGTGTTCGTAGCCGTTGGCCTCGGCCTTTTCCTTCAGGCCGGGCAGCGCCTGGAGTTCTTCGTCGTTCCACGCCACCAGCACGGCACCGGTGTGTTCGACGGGGATTCCGGTGGCTTTGGCGTAGGCGCCCAGCAGGTGGTAGCCGCGGGCGACCAGCCGGGATTCGAGCGTGCCGGGTTTGGCGTCGAAGCCGGTGTGCAGGATCGCGGTGTTGGCCTTGCTCGTGCCGTCGCCCACGTCGTCGCGGGCCTCGATCAGCGCGACGGAGACCTCGCAGCCGGACAGTTCGCGTGCGATCGCCGCGCCGACGATGCCTCCGCCGATCACCGCGACGTCGAAGACGCCGTTGTGGGGACGGTGGGGGGTGGCGGTCATGAGTGATCTCCCTCGGTGGCGCAGGCCGTGGCGGCCTTCGCCCATGTGGTGCGGAACTCCTCGGCCCGATCGGTGGACCAGCGGGGTTCGTAAACGGTGGTCGGCTGCCAGTCGCCGACGGCCTCTTTGAGACTGAGTGCGGGGTCGAGGGCGCAGCGGGCCAGGGCGGCTGCGCCCAGGGGGGTGGCGTGGGCGTGGGGGTAGATGTCGACGGGGATCTGGGCGATGTCGGCCTGGGCCTGCATGAGGGCGGCGGAGTTGGTCAGTCCGCCGTCCGCGCGCAGTCGGCTCAGAGGCCGGCCGAGGTCCTTCGCGACCAGCGCGCCCAGCTCGGCGACCTGTGCGGCGATGCCCTGGAGCACGGCCAGAATGAGGTGTTCGCGGCGGGTGGCCAGGGTCATGCCGGAGAAGGACGCGGTGGCCTGTGACGCCCACCAGGGGGCGGCGAGCCCGGCGAAGGCGGGCACGCACAGCACACCCTCGCTGTCGGCTGCCGCCACTGCGTCCAGGTCGGTCGCGGACTGGATGAGGCCGAGGTCCTGCAGCCAGCGCACCGCGGAGGCGACGGTGTAGACCTGACCGTCCACGCAGTACGGGGTCTGTCCGGCCGCCTGCCAGGCCACCGACGTGGTCAGGCCCGCGCTGGAGCGCACCGGGTTCAGACCGGTGTTCGCCAGCAGGAACGCGCCGGTGCCGTAGGTGCACTTCGCGGTGCCCGGCTCCAGACAGCCCTCCGCGACCAGGGCCGCCTGCTGGTCGACGATCAGCCCGGCCACCGGCACCTCCTGGCCGAACGCGCGGGTGGTGCCCACGATTTCGTCGCACGCGGCAATGCGGGGCAGCCGCTCCCCGCCGAGCCCGAACAGATCGGCGAGCTCAGGGTCCCAGGCAGCGGTGTCCAGGTCGAGGATCAGCGAGCGGCTGGCGGTGGAGGCGTCGGTGACGAACTCGCCCGTCAGGTGATGCACCAGCCAGGTGTCGGTGGTCGTCACCACCCCGTCGCGGGTGAGGTTGCGGCGCAGCCAGGCCATCTTGGGCGCGGAGAAGTACGGGTCGAGGACGAGACCGGTGCGCCGGGCGATGCTCTGGGCGTGCTCGGTCAGCTCGCTGCAGACGCTTTCCGCGCGCCTGTCCTGCCACACGATCGCCTGCGTCAGAGGTGTTCCGGTGGCCGGGTCCCAGGCCAGGACCGTCTCGCCCTGATTGGCCAGGGCAACGCCGGCGATCGGCCGGCCGGCCGCGCTCACGGCGCGGCGGCCGGCGTTGAGGACGGAGTCGAGCAGCTCGTGCGGGTTCTGCTCGACGCCTCCTCCGGCGAGATAGGTGGGGCGGACGGTTTCCTCCGCGATGGCGACGGTTCCCTCGTCGGCGTCGACGACGATGGCCTTCGTGCCCGAGGTGCCCTGGTCGATGGAGAGAATCGCGGTCATCGTGCGCTCCCGGCCGCGGTGGCGTCGGCGGGCTTCTGGTCGGCGGTGTCCAGCGCCCGGTCGACGTCGGCCATGTCGGGCATGGTCAGTCCGTGGCGGCCCCGCCGGATGATCAGGCCGGTGAAGTAGACGGCACCGATCGCGAAGAGGACCAGTACGTAGATCCATGGGGCTCGGAAGGAGGCGTCCCGGAAGATCAGCAGTTCGTACGCCAGCCAGACGCCGGCGACGACGAGGACCGGGATCTCCCAGCGGCCCAGTGAGAACCCCTGGGACGCGGGCAGGGAGCGGCGCTTGGCGGCGTACATCGCGACCGTTCCGGCGTAGATGAGGGCGGGCAGCAGGGTGCCGGCGGAGAACAGCTGGAACAGCGCGTCCGTGGAGCGGGAGAAGACCGCGAGGATGATCTGTGCGATCAGCAGCATGAACACCGAAGCGTTCAGCGGTGTCGCCGTGCGCCGGTCGATACGCTTCAGCAGCCGCCAGCCGGGGAAGCGCTCGTCCCGCGACATCGCATACACCAGGCGGGTGCCGCTCAGGGTGATCACCAGCCCGCAGGAGAAGATCGAAACGACGACCAGCACGAGCAGGATCTTCCCGACGACTGAGCCCAGCACGGCGGTGATCACAGTGGCCACCGGCGTTGCCGACTCCGCGACACCGTCGATCCGGCCGGCTGCGGCAGTGATCGCGACCAGGAACAGGAAACCCAGCACGCCCAGGGAGAGCACCGCCTGGATCATCGCCTTGGGGATGACACGAGCCGGATCCTTGGTCTCCTCGGCCAGGTTGGCCGCCGACTCGAATCCGACGATGGTGAACGCGCCCAGCAGGAACGCCAGAGCGAACGGTCCGGCCTCGGTGGCCCCGCCAAGGGCGTAGTAGCCGCTCTCCGGGACGGGCCCGGTCGCGAAAAGGTGAGCGAAATCCAGCTTGCCCGTGAAGGCGCCCACGACGAACAGCAGCACGGTCAGGGCGATCATGCCGACGAGCTGCACCGTCACGGCCACCTTGTTGACCCGGTGGGTGGTGCGCGTCGAGGCGGCGACCAGAACAGACTGCAGCAGCACGACAACGGCCGTGATCACCCAGGCGTTCTGCGTGGTGCCGACGTACTGGAACAGCTCCGGAAGAATGGTGGAGGCGATCGTGTAGTCCACGGCGATCAGGACCACGCCCAGGAAGGCGAACGAGATCCATCCCATGATCCAGCCCCATACCGGGCCCACGATGCGTGACACCCACTGGTACGAGTAGCCGCTGATCGGGATCCGCGCTGCGAGAGCGCCGAAGACGAGGGCGATGGACAGCTGGCCGATCACGGAGATCGGCCAGGCCCAGATGCCGCGCGGGCCCGACGTCGCGAGCACCGCGCCGTAGGTGGTGAAGATGCCGGTGGCGATGGAGACGAAGCCGAATGCCACGGAGAACGAGGCATACCAGCCGAGTTCCCGCGCCATGTGCTGCTTGGGCTCACCGGCGCCCGCGCCGTCTGTTCTCGATCCCTGGGGACCTGCGTCTTCGTATGCCATGCCTCTGTTTCCTGCTTCGAAGTGGCCCGCCGTGGATGCGAGAGCCAGTGGACGTGGAGGAACCGAACGGGTCGGCATGCAGGCACGCCCCGCGCGCGGGTCTGCTGGGGGCCTGTCTGCTGTTGGGACGGCGGGGCCGCGATGGTGCGCGCGGCCGTACCCGTGGCAGTCGACAACCCGGCTCTTGACCGTTCTTGTGGATTATTGACCGCGAGTTACTGGAAGTGTGGACCTTTGCCTGCTCGGCGTCAAGGGTTGGTCTTTGCGTAACGCACCGGACAGGCCTGGGGCGCTCGCCCAGGTGCCACAGGCAGCGAGAGGGAGGAAGGGGAAGCCCGGCAGGAGGAGGCGCGACGACCTGATCGAGGCTGCCTGGACCGTAGAATGCAGTCACAGATCCACAAAAACGGTCACCCTTCCAAAGGAGACAGGTCGTGCTCGCCGCCGAGCGCCATCGCAGAATCGCCGCCGAAATCGCCCGGCTCACGTTCGTCACCACTGACGATCTGACGACGCTGCTGGGCGTCTCCCACGAAACGGTCCGCAGGGACCTTGCCCTGCTCGAGCGGCGTGGCCGGCTCTCCCGGGTTCACGGCGGCGCCACCAGCCCTCAGGCGCCGGTCGGGGAAGAGGCACCCTTCAGCGAACGCAGCGGCGCCCTCGCCTCGGAGAAGGAGACCATCGGCCGCGCGGCAGCAGCACTCATCCAGCTTAACCAGACCGTTGTCATCGACGTCGGCACCACCGCCTTGGAGGTCGCCCGCGCGCTGCCCGCCGACCACGCCGGGGTCATCGCCACCCCCTCCCTCCTCGTGGCCGCGGAAGTCAGCACACGCCCCCGAGTCGAGGTCCTGGTCAGCGGCGGCCGGATCCGAGCCGGCGACCTCGCCTGCTCCAACGCCCAAGCGGTGGAATTCTTCAGCAACCTGCGCGCGGACGCCGTCTTCCTGGGATCCGGCGGCATCGCCCCCTACGGGCTCACCGACTTCCACCTCGACGAAGTCGCCACCAAGCGAGCCATGCTCGCCAACGCCTCCCACCGTTACGTACTCGCCGACTCGAGCAAGTTCGGCCGCACAGCCGCCCACCGCGTGTGCGAGCTGAACGGCTTCGACTCCCTCATCACCGACAAGCCATGCCCGGCCGAACTGCACACCGCCCTCGACCGAGCCGGCAGCACCGTCATCGTGGCTTGAAAAGGTCCCAAAGAGGCCCCACCCATCTGCGCGTCCTCTGACCAAGGCACTGGGCGGGTGGGACGCCCGGCGATCGGCAGCGGGGTCAGGGCAGCGCGGTGTTGTTCCAGTCGTATGGTCCGCCGCCGCGCCACTCGATCAGCTCGGGGTCGTCGATCGCGCGATCCTTGATGGGCAAGCCGGCGCGGTGGAGGAAATCGAGCACGTCGAAAAGGCTGTAGGCGGTGCCTACGCGCTCGCCGTGGATCGTCACCTGCCGCCCACCGTCCGGCGAGGGCGGAAGCACGACCACAGGAGGGTGCTCATCCATGGCACCACCATGCGCCGCAACTGGTTGTCCTGCAGCTTCAGGCTTCACCGTCGCCCTGAGGCGTGCTCGATGGCCTCGAAGATGTCGGCGGTGGTCTCTTTCTGCCGCCGTCAGGCGGCGTCTGCGGTGCGGGCGCTCCAGCGCTCCTCGACCTTGGCCAGCCGCCAGTAGGCGATGGCCACGGCCCAGACGACCACGAACAGGCCGACGATGACATAGCCGACGTTGTCCAGGTTCAGGCCCGCGATCCAGCCGGTGACGTCATCGCTCAGGGCGAGCTTGTCGTGCAGAACGCCGACCAGCTCGATCGTGCCGACGAAGAAGGCCACCGCGATGGACAGGCCGGTGATCGTGAGGTTGTAGAACACCTTGCGAACGGGGTTCGAGAACGCCCACTGGTAGGCGAAGTTCATGAACGTGCCGTCCAGGGTGTCGAACAGGCTCATGCCCGCCGCGAAGAGGAGGGGCAGGCACAGGACCGCGTACCAGGGGAGGCCGGCGGCGGCGCCGTTGCCGGCCAGAGCGAGGAGCAGGACCTCGGTCGTGGTGTCGAAGCCGACCCCGAACAGGAAGCCGAGCGGGAACATTTGGCCGGGCCGGCGGATGGACTTGGTGAACCGCCCCAGAAGGCGGTTCATGAAGCCGCGCGAGTCGAGGTGGGCCTCCAGCTCCGCCTCGTCGTACCGTCCGGCCCGCATCGCCTTGAAGACGCGGATGATGCCGAACAGCGCCACGAGGTTGAGGGCGGCGATGAGATATAGAAAGCTGCCGGACACCGTGGTGCCCACAGTGCCGAGGACTTGGTGGGTTCGGGAGCCGTCGTCCATCAGGGTGCCGGCGAGCTTCGCGCCCCCGGCGACCAGTGCGGCCATGACGACCACCACACTGGAGTGCCCGAGCGCGAACCAGAAGCCCACCGACACCGGCCGCTTGCCGTCGGCCATCAGCTTGCGGGTGGTGTTGTCGATCGCCGCGATGTGGTCCGCGTCGAAGGCGTGCCGCATGCCGAGGGTGTAGGCGGTGATGCCCAGGCCGACCCCGAACGCCTTGGTGCCGACCTCGTAGTGATGCGGAATCACGAGCAGAAACAGGATTCCGAACGCGACCACGTGCAGCGCGACGATCACGGCCAGCAGTCCTGCGGTTCGGACGGTGTCCTCGCGGCGCCAGCGGAAGGACGGGGCGGCGGCGGTTTCGGGCACGCCTTGGGACACGGTCATACGGTCACGCTCCAGCACCTCGTGGATCAGCTTCGTGCTGCCGTGGCCGGTCTCCTGGCTGACGGGTCAACGCGCCCGCCCCTGCCTTCCCGGCCGCGAGGCCAGTGGCAATGCATGGGGCGGGAACTTCCCGATCACAGTGGCGAGGGCCGCTCCGGACTGAGCCCTTGGGGGCTGTCACCGGTCTTCCCGAACACCACGGCCCGCCCACCCTAGAAGGCTGCAAGCCTGCATAACTGACCAGGTATGCAGGTGAAGGGCGTGACTGCGATGATGTGTCCATGCATCTGGTTCCCGCGGAACACGCCGGGCGGCGCACCATTGACGGCCATCGGGTCTGCGATGCCATCGCCGCCATGGGCGAGCCCGAGCGCGTACGCGGCTGGGCCGATCGCTTCTCTCTGCTCTCCGATCCCGGACGTCTGTCCTTGCTGCTCGCCCTCCATGAGGCGGGCCCCATCGCCGTGTCCGACCTCGCCGTCGCCAGCGGGATGCGGGACACCGCCGTCTCCCAGGCTCTGCGTCTTCTGCGGGCCGCCGGCATCGTCGAGGGTGAGAAGGACGGCCGGATCGTGCGCTACCGGCTCGTCGACGGCCCGATTTCCGCGTTGCTGAAACACTGCACGTCCCAAGACGCAGGCGCCGACGGCACACTGTTCCTGGAGGCCACCGGAGCGGCGCCGAAACTGGCAGGAAGAGGAAGTGGCTCAGGATGACGGTGAGGATCCGCGGCCACAAGCGATCACGGCGAGCCTCAGGCAGGACTCTTTCGTAGTACGGCCGACTGTTGCTGAGGGGATCGATGTCCCGCCCCTCCACAAAACCCAGCACGTCCGCGACGCGCGTCGTGGGTAGTGCGGTGATTTTGTCGGTTCAGGTCACCTCGGCTCGCTGGAAGCCGGCGACGGCTGCCTTCACCCCGTCCCGCAGACACCGACCGACCAGCGGTACCGCATCAGCGGTTGGCACCGGACGAGGGCGTACCCCGCTGGGCCGGCGGGGTACGCCCTCGTCCTCAGCCGGTCAGTCGTCCTCGGGGCTCTCGGGGCGCAGCAGCGGGTGGGCGACGCCGGGAAACACCCGCGCCCTGACCATCGGCTCGGCCGCCCCGCCCTGGACCACCGTCTCGGCGACACCCCAGGGGCGGCCGTGCAGGACGACGATCAGCGTGTACGAGGACGAGCACCCCATGCAGTCGTACCGGTCGGCCCAGGTCTCCACATCCGTGACGCTGCCGGGGTAGCGTGCCACATGACGGTGCCGGGCATGGCAGTGGTCGCAGGTCTCGCCGGGCTCGCAGGTCCCGCCGCAGGGGCACGGAACGTCGAGCGAGTCCGCCGGGCGCCAGCGCTGCGTGAGGACGGCGTCACGGGTGGCGCCCATGTCCTTCATCGCCTTCAGGTTGCGGGCGGCTACGTTGTACGACTCGCCGGTGGCAGCCATCCGGTCGCGGATGACGTCTTTGCGTCCGCGGTTCGTCGTCATCGGTTCCTCATCTGTTCCTACGGGGGTCACGCAGCCCGCAAGAAGGTCCACGGGATCGGCGGGCTCCACGGTACCCGGCGCCCCGGGCGGTCCGTGCCACCTGCCGGATGAGGCAGCGCGTTCCCGTAGTGCGGCCAGAGCAGGGGAGTCCACTACTGGTTTCGAGGTACATCGTCGGCACATGCCCTGTCGGCCGGAACTCCGTACAATTTGGTCCCGAACGATAGCGTCGATCCAAGGCGCCGCAATGGCGTCGGAGGGGTGTGCCCGTGCCCGGCCAACGATCCATCACCGAAGCCGAGAAGCTGGCAGGTGCGAAGCTGGGGGGCATTCCGGTCCGGCACGAGCAGATGGCCGTGGTGGCCAATATCTACCGCGCCGCCTCCGCGGTCAGGCAGCACCTGGAGAACTCGGTGCTGCGCGAGTCCGAGCTGACCTGGACGGCGTTCGTCGTGCTGTGGGTGGTGTGGATCTGGGGCGAGTCCGAGACGCGGCACGTGGCGGAGGAAGCGGGCATCTCCAAGGGGACCCTCACCGGGGTTTCGCGCACTCTGGAGGCGCGGGGGCTGGTGCGGCGGTCCGGTCATCCCACTGACGGGAGGCTGGTGCTGCTCAGCCTCACGGACGAGGGCGAGGAGCTCATGCAACGCGTGTTTCCCCAGTTCAACGAGGAGGAGGCATTTGTCACCGGGCAGCTCAGCGACGAGGAGTGCCGCAGTGTCGCGGAGGGGCTGCGCCGGGTCGTGCTCCAGGTGGAGGAGCAGGGCGAGGAGCGTCGCCTCGCCCTGCTGGACGGCGCCGAACCCGCGCCGCGCCGCAGCGGACGCCGCCCCAAGGCGTGAAGGTCGAGTTCCGGAGCGAGCCGGGGCCCTGTGGTCCGGCCGCGGCCGAAGAGGGCCACGGCGATGTCAGCGACGGCCGCGGGCGGCGCGGATGAGGGCGTCGAAGAGCCCTTGCTGGGCCGGGTCTTCGTGGGCGGTGTCCTCGGGGTGCCACTGCACGGCGGCGAACCAGCCGTGCAGGCCAGGGAGTTCGAGGGCTTCCACGGTCCCGTCGACGGCGCGGGCGGCGACCGTGAGGCCGACACCGGTACGGTCCACCCGCTGGTGGTGGTAGCAAGAGACCTCCACCTTCTCGGCCCCGGTGGCCTGCCCCAGGAGCGAGCCGCGCTGGATCGCCACCGGGTGCACGACGTGGCGGTGCTCGCGCTGCGGGCCGCCCATGTCCTGCTCCAGGGTGCCGCCCAGGGCGACGTTGACGACCTGCAGGCCGCGGCAGACCGCAAGCGTCGGCAGGCCCGCGTCCAGCGCTTGGCGGGCGACTTCCAGGTCGAAGCCGTCCTGTTCGTCGTCCACGTCGTAGACGCTGTCGTGGGCCTCGCCATCGCTGTAGCGGTGCGGGGCGAGGTCGCCGCCGCCGGGGAGCAGGACGCCGTCGAAGCGGGTGAGCCGGGCGGTCACCTCGGCGGGGTCGGCGGTTCCGCCGGGCGCGTGCGGGTGGATGGTCGCGGGTTCGCCGCCCGCCCGCCACACCGCGTCGACGAGCGCCCGGGCGTTGACCTCGGCGGCGTACCGCAGGGCGGAGGTGGACGCGGAGAAACGGGCCGGAATGGCGATGAGCGGTCTCACAGCTGGATCCAGGTGGTCTTGAGTTCGGTGTACTTCTCCAGGGCGTGCGCGGACTTGTCGCGGCCGTTGCCGGACTGCTTCATCCCGCCGAAGGGCACGGTCAGGTCGCCCTCCTCGTAGCAGTTGACCCAGACCGTCCCGGCCTTCAGGGCGCGGGAGACCCGGTGCGCGGTGGACAGGTCGGACGTCCACAGCCCGGCCGCGAGACCGTACTCGGTGGCGTTGGCGAGCGCGACGGCCTCGTCGAGGTCCTCGAAGGTGAGGACGGACAGCACCGGGCCGAAGATCTCCTCCCGGGCCAACCGCATGCCGGGGTCCACCCGGTCGAAGACGGTGGGCCGCAGGAAGCTGCCCCCGGACTCGGCCCGTGTGCGGTCACCACCGGTCCGCAGCCGGGCGCCCTCGTGGAGGCCGGTTCCGATGTGGTCCAGTACGCGCTCCAGGTGTCCCTCGCCGGCCAGCGCGCCCATCTCGGTGGCGGGGTCGAGGGGGTCACCGACTCGCAGTTTCCGTGCGCGATCCACGATGGCCTCGGTGACGCGCTCGGCGATGGAGGAGTGGACGAGCAGTCGCGAGGGTGCCGTGCACATCTCGCCCTGGTTGAAGAAGATGCCCCAGGCGGCGGTGGCCGCGGCCTTCTCCAGGTCGGGTGCGTCCGGGAGGATGATGTTGGGCGACTTGCCGCCCAACTCCAGCCAGACACGCTTGAGATTGGAGTCGGCGGCGTAGCGCAGGAAGTGCCGCCCCACGGCGGTCGACCCCGTGAAGGCCAGGACGTCCACGTCGGGGTGCAGGCCGATCGCCCGCCCGGCGGTGGGGCCGTCGCCGGTGACGACGTTCAGGACGCCCGGCGGCAGCCCGGCCTCGGTTGCGAGACGGCCCAACAGCAGGGCGGACAGCGGGGAGTTCTCGGAGGGCTTCAGTACGACGGTGCAGCCGGCCGCGAGTGCGGGCGCGACCTTCCAGGAGGCGAGCGTCAGGGGGAAGTTCCACGGCACCACCGCGCCGACGACGCCCGCCGGCTCCCGGGTGACGAGCGCGAGCGCGTCCGGGGCGATGTGGGGGGACTCGTCGGTCACCTTGTCGGCCAACTGTCCGTACCAGCGGAAGGTATTGATCGCGGCGCGCAGCTCGATGGCATACGCGTCCGTGATGGGCTTGCCTATCTCCAGACTGATGATGAGCGCGAGCTGGTCGCGCTGCTCCTCCAGCAGATCGGCGATCCGCAGCAGCGCCCGGCCGCGGTCGGCGGGCGCCAGGCGCGGCCAGGGGCCGGAGTCGAAGGCCCGGCGGGCGGCGGCGACGGCCGCGTCCACCTCCGAGTGGCCTCCGTCGGCGACCTGGGTCAGCACCTGGCCGTTGCGTGGAGATACGACGGTGTAGCTCCCACCGCCACCGGGTTCGTCGGCGCCGTCGATGTGGTGGACCCCGGACAGGTCCAGCTCCTCGGCTCGGCGCAGCCACTCCTCATGGGTGACATCCAGCATGGGTGGCCTCCAGGTCACATCCAATATATTTGGGCTCAAACGATATGGCGGTGAGCGGCCCCTCGCAAGGGTCCCCGGAAGGCGGGTTCCGCGTATCATTTGGATCCATACGATTGGCCTGGTCGGGTGATCCGGCGGGTCCATGGACAGCGGAAGGGAGCGCCCATCGTGCGAGCACTCGTCATCAAGCACGACCACGTGACGGAGCCCGGGCGGGTCGGGGACCGCCTCGTCGAGCACGGATACGAACTCACCACTGTGACGGTCGTGCCCGAGTCCCGCCATCACGCGCCGAATGTGGAGTTCGACTTCCCCGACGCCGATGGCTGGGACCTGATCGTGTCCCTCGGTGCCCCCTGGTCGGTCTACGACGACGTGGCCATCGGCAGCTGGATCGGCGGCGAGCTCGCGCTGCTGCGCAAGGCCCACCACCTCGGTATTCCGGTCCTCGGCGTCTGCTTCGGCGCCCAGGCGCTCGCCACCGCCCTCGGTGGCTCGGTGGAAGCCTCCCCGCGGCCCGAGATCGGATGGACGGAGGTCGAGACCGAGGTTCCCGGCCTGGTGCCGCCGGGGCCGTGGTTCCAGTGGCACTACGACCGTTGCGTCCTGCCGCCCGGCGCCGTGGCGCTGGCCCGCAACACCGTGTGCACGCAGGCTTTCCGGGCGGGGCGAGCACTGGGCGTGCAGTTCCACCCTGAGGTCACCACGGCGATGGTGCGAGGGTGGGTCGACCTCGGCGGCGCGGAGCAGTGCGTACGGCACGGAGTCGACCCGGACGAACTGCTCGTACACAGCCGCGTCATGGAATCCGTCGCTCGCGCCAATGCCCGCCGCCTCGTCGACGGCTTCCTGGACCAGGTGGCCTACGCCGCCGACTGATGTGGGCGTGCTGATGCGCGTCATACGGGACCGGGCAGCACCAGCACGTTGACCTCGTCGGTCAGCACCTTCCGGTGCGGTGGGAGATGATGTCGGCCGTTCGGGGGTGGCGCCCCCGCGGCGCGCGCCCGGGGTCGTTCGCCGGGAGCGCGCCGCAGGGGGAGGGCGGATCAGGCGGTCACAGCCGCCTTGCCGCGCACCACCCGTGCCGCCACGGCGCCCAGGACCAGGATCGCCGGGACGCTGAGCGCGAGCCAGGCGGCCGTGCCGGGGTCACCGCCGATGAGCGTCGTGAAGTTGGCGAGGATCAGCCAGATGGCGCCCGCGAGGCCGAGCGCGCCGAGGGCCGGGGCGATCAGGGTGTTCCAGGGGCGGGTGTCGAGGCGCTCGCGCCGGAAGAAGACGATCACCGAAACCGAGGTCAGGAAATACAGGAGCATCATCCCGAGGACGGCCACTCCGCTGAACCAGGAGAAGAGCGTCAGCACGGGGTCCTTGCCCAGCAGTGCGAACGGGGCGACCAGCACCAGCGCGATCGCGGTCTGCACGCTGCCGGCCGCCCAGGGGGAATGGCGTCGGTTGAGCGCACACAGCTTGCGGGGCAGTAGCCCCTCACGGCTGAGCGAGAACAGGTAGCGGTTGGCCGAGTTGTGGAAGGCGAGGATGCCCGCGAAGAGCGAGGTTGCGAGGAGGACCGGCAGTACGTCGTAAGCCCATCCGCCGAACTGGTCGGCGACGGGATTGAAGACGAACGCCGTGGCGTCGCCGCTCTCCAGTGCCTTTCCGGCGGCTGCGGTGGCGTGCGAAGCGCCGTAGGAGGAGATGATCATCCAGGAGGTGAAGGCGAAGAAGCCGGTGACGACGGCGACTGACAGGTAGGTGGCCCGGGGGACGGTCTTGCGCGGTTCGCGCGCCTCCTCGCCGTAGATCGCGGTGGCCTCGAAGCCGAACATCGATGCCACGGCGAACATCATCGCCACTCCGGGAGCCCCCTGCAGGGCAGCTTTCGCCGAGAAGCTCTGGGTGAAGCCGAGCCCCTCGGGCCCGCCGCCCTTGAACAGGGTGACCAGCGCGAAGACGAACAGGATGCTGAACTCCGCCAGGACGAAGACCGCAAGGACCTTGGCGCCCATCTCGATGCCGGCGGCGCCGAGCGCCTGTACGACCACCATCGTGGTCAACGCCCACACCCACCACGGCGTGTCCAGGCCCGCGTAGTGCGAGACCAGACCGCTCACCAGCGCCCCGTACAGCCCGTACATGGCGGCCTGGATGGTGCAGTAGGCGAACAGGGCCACGCCCGCGCTGCCGGATCCGGTGGTCCGGCCCAGGCCCTTGCCGATGTACGTGTAGAAGGCGCCCGTGTCCACGACATGGCGGCCCATGGCGACGAAGCCGACCGAGAACAGCAGGATCATCAGACCGGCGACGACGTACGCGGCAGGTACGCCCGCTCCGTTGCCGAGGCCGACGGAGATGGGGGAGGCTCCGGCGATGCCGGTCAGCGGGGCCTGCGCGGAGAGGACGAAGAAGAGGATGCCCAGGACGCCGAGGGCGTTGGGCTTGAGCTTGCCTGCGGTGGGCGCGTCCTGCACGGTCTGTTGCCTTGCGACCGTTTGACTGTCCACTCGGATCACCTGCCGGGAATGAGGAAAGGGTGGTTTGTTTCAGGCCAAACGAGTTGCCTCATCCTGGGGGTGAACTATCCATTTGGCAAGGGGTTGATGAGGATTCCCGCCGCACTGTCGGCTCTTCATGGCGTCGGAATCGAAGTGGTATCGGGGAGACGAGGTGACAGCGCGTCTGAATCGCACCGCTCCTCACGTGCGGTGCACGCCTCCTCGTGTACGGCGATGGCTCCGGTGCGGAATCGGGCGAGGCCCTGGACGCCGAGCGTCCAGGGCCTCGCGATGTGTCGGTGGGGTCAGTGGTTCCCCTCGGCGCCTCCGTCGGCGTCGAGCAGCCGCAGGAGAGCCCTCAGCTCCTCCAGGGCGGCGTCGGTGACGGTCGGCTCGTCGAACACGAGCTGGTGCAGGACGAGGCCGTCCAGAGCGGCGAAGACCAGCCGCATCAGCGCCGGGTTCGCATCGCCCGGAAGTATGCGGGTGAGCTCGCGCTGGGTGGCCGCGAAGTACTCGTCGTACAGCGCACGCAGCGGTGGCAGCAGCTCGGGCCTGCGGCGGGATTCGAGGAGCAGCTCGTACTGGAACACCTGGATGTCCGGATCAGCGGTGACCATCTCCGACAACTCGGTCGAGAAGTCCGCCACCTTGCCGGTGCCGGGCTCCAGCGCGCTGGTGTTCAGGCTGGTGCGCACGGCGTGGGTCAGCGCCTCTTCGATGAGGGCGTCACGCGAGCCGAAGTGGTGGACGACCAGGCCGTGGGTGACCCCGGCCTCCTCCGCGACCGCGCGGTAAGTGAGTTTGCGTAGACCACCGCGGGCCACCACCCGCACGGCGGCGCTGAGCAGGGCTTCGCGGCCCGCTCCGTAGTTCACCCGCTTGCGAGGCTTGGCTCCCTTGCCTTCGCCCTTGTCTTCGGTGGTCTCGGCGGATTTGGTCATGCCGGGGACCCTACCTGCCGGGTTGTGGATGAGGGTGCACGTGTTGGCAAGGGCCCGGGCGCGCGGAGAAGAGCTGTCCGCACGGGCGCGCCGCACCGTGCGACCTCTCGCGTCAGGCCCGGTGCGGCGCGGTCGTGCGGCGCTGTCAGCGCTTGGGCGGGCGGACGCCGCGGAACTCCCAGTCGCCGCCGAGCGCGGTGGACAACACTTCCTCGGACTCGGTGGGCTGAGCGCCGACGTCGGTGCGGATGGGGGTGGGTCCGGGAACGATGTGGTTGGTGAGCCGGCCGAGGCCCTCGACTTCGACCTCGACGACGTCGCCGGGCTGTACGGGGCGGGAGTTGGCCGGGGTGCCGGACAGCAGGACGTCGCCGGGGTGGAGGGTGATGGTGCGGGCGATGTCGGCGACGAGGTAGTGCATGTCCCACTCCATCTCGTCGGTCGAGCCGTCCTGGACGATCTCACCGTTGACGTAGGTGCGCAGGTATTTGCCGTGGAAGTCCCAGTCGGTGACGAGACCCGGTCCGAGGGGGCAGAGGGTGTCGGAGCCCTTGACGCGGAGCATGGAGCCGGCGTCGGTGTCGCGGAAGTCGTGCAGGCCGTAGTCGTTGGCGACGGTGTAGCCCGCGATGTAGTCGCCCGCCTGGGCCGGGGAGATGTTGCGCGCCGTCCTGCCGATGACGATGGCGACCTCGCCCTCGTAGTTGAGCCATGTGCAGCCTTCGGGGCGGATGACGGCGCCCTTGTGGGAGTTGAGGGCGGAGGTCGGCTTGTGGAAGTAGGTCGGGGTCGGGGTGAGCTCGATCTGGAACTCGTCGACGCGGCTTCGGTGGTTGAGGTGGACGGCGACGATCTTCGACGGCACGACCGGCGGCAGGTGCTGGGCGTCGTCGATCTTGACGCGGCGGCCGTCGCCGGCGACGAGTTCGTCTCCGTCACGGAGGGTCTCGACGACGGCTCCGTCGAGGAGGATGCGGCGGTACTCGGGCATGGCGGGCCTTTCTAGAAGCGGCTGTGCGGGTTTCGCGGGGAGGGAGGTACGGGCAGGCCGGTGCCGGTCCAGCCGTCGGCGGGGCGGTCGAACCAGAGGTGGACCTGGCCGGTGCCGATGGAGTTCTCGTACTCGCCGTACTGGCGGCCCTTGGCCGTGCACGCACCCTCACCGAGCGCGCCGGCCATCATCAGATAGTGGAAGAACTTCGCCTCGGGCTTGTACCTCCAGAACTCGTTCATGGTGTCGAGGACCTTGTCGTGGCGGCCCTCCTTGAACCAGGCGATGCGCTCGTGGTCGGCATCGCGGGCCTCGGCAGTGAAGATGTGGGCGGTGTCGCTCGCCTCGTGGTCGCGCAGTTCGCGCAGCGGCCAGAAGGTATGGGAGAGCGCGCCGGAGGCGATGAGGAGGACCCGGCGGCCGGGCGTGGCCGCGATGCCGTCGGCCAGTGCCCGGCCCAGCCGCAGGTGGTCTTCCATGTCGCCGGTCTGGCAGACCCCGATGGTCACCCACTTCTTGTCGGGAAGGCCCTCGCCGAGGAACTTCCAGAGGTTGATGGTGGCGTAGTAGATCGGCAGGTAGTCGTCGTCGATTGCGGTGATCCAGGTGCCGTGCTCGTCGGCGAACTTCTCGATGTTCCTGGCGAGTTCGGGGTCGCCGGGGAAGTCGTACGGCATCCGGCACATGCCGCGCGGCAGTTCCTCGGAGGTGAAGAGCCCGGCGCGGCGCTGCTGGGCGGTGACGACGAACTCGACCGTGGTGGCCCAGTGCGAGTCGAGGACGACGACCGTGTCGTAGATGTCGTGCTCGAAGATTTCGCGGCGCAGCTGGTGCAGGCCGGTGACGAGGGTGATCTCCTTGCCCTCGTTGAGGTCGAGCCGGTCGGCCTCCGGCAGCATGATGGTGGGGACATGGGCGAGCAGGCCCGCCCCGACGATCTCACCCATGGTTCCGCCATCCCTGTGGTGCGGTGACGGTGTTCTTGAGGTCGCAGTAGAAGTCGAAGCTCCAGGTGCCGCCCTCGCGGCCGACTCCGGACTGGCGGGAGCCGCCGAACGGCGCCTGCAGATCCCGTACGAAGAAGCAGTTGACCCAGACCGTGCCCGCGACGAGCTGCGCAGTGACGCGCTCGGCGCGCTCGTGATCGCCGGTGGCAAGGGTCGCGGCGAGACCGAAGCGGGTGTCGTTGGCCAGCGCGACCGCCTCCTGCTCGGTTGCGAAGGTCTGGAGGGTCAGGACCGGGCCGAAGACCTCCTCCTGGACGACCTCGCTGTCCTGGGCGACGTGGGTGAGCAGGGTCGGTCGGTAGTAGAGGCCGCCGAGGTCCGTGTGGGGTGCGCCGCCGATGACCGCGCGTGCGCCGGCTGCCAGCGCCCGCTGCACGAAGCCGTCGATCTTCTCCAGCTGGCGGGGGTGGATGTTGGGGCCGAGGTCGGTGGCCTCGTCGCGTGGGTCGCCCTGCTTGAGGGTGGCGGCCTTCTGGGCGAACCGCTTCGTGAACTCGTCGGCGATCGACTCCTCGACGAGGATGCGGGTCGCGGCCAGGCACACCTGTCCGGCATTGTCGTACTGCTCCACGGCGAGGTCGACCGCGAGGTCGAGGTCGGCGTCGGCGAAGACCAACAGGGGTGACTTGCCGCCGAGTTCGAAGCTGGTGGGCACGAGATTCGCGGCGGACGCGGCGCCGATGGCCTTCGCGGTCGGTACGGAACCGGTGAAGCTGATCCGGCGTACGTCGGGATGGGAGACGAGCGCGTTGCCCGCCTCGGCGCC
This sequence comes from Streptomyces sp. NPDC056231, assembly GCF_048270745.1. NCBI lineage: Bacteria > Bacillati > Actinomycetota > Actinomycetes > Kitasatosporales > Streptomycetaceae > Streptomyces > Streptomyces sp. NPDC056231. The sequence goes on from NZ_JBLVKW010000053.1 coordinate 35,484, forward strand.
ATAGCCCTGCACGACATTGAGCACGCCGGCCGGCAGGCCCGCCTCGGCGGCGATGTCCGCGAGGAGCGATGCCGTGAGCGGGGTCCACTCGGCAGGCTTGAGGATCACCGTGTTCCCGGCGGCGAGCGCGGGGGCGATCTTCCAGGTGGCCAGCATCAGTGGGGCGTTCCACGGAGTGATCAGCACGCAGGGGCCGGCCGGGTCCCAGCTGACGTGGTTGGTGTGGCCGCGTGTCTCGAATTCCTCGTGCTCCAGCTTCAGCAGCCAGTCGGCGAAGAAGCGGAAGTTGTGCGCCACGCGCGGCATCACACCGCGGCGGTGCGAGCGCAGCAGAGCCGCGTTGTCGTGGGTCTCGACGATCGCCAGGTCCTCGATGCGCTTGTCGACACCGTCGGCGATGGCGTGCAGGATGCGGGCCCGCTCGGCGCGCGCAGTGGCGGCCCAGCCGGGGAAGGCGGCCTTCGCGGCGGCGACGGCGGCTGCGGCCTCCGTCGCGGTGCCCCGGGAGATCTCGCCGAGGGCGCTGCCGTCGATGGGCGAGACATCGGTGAAGGTCTTGGAGGAGGCGATGCGCTCGCCGCCGATCCAGTGCCGGGTGTCGACGGCGACCCCGGCCACGGTGAGGGTGTGTTCGGTCATGTCCGGTCTCCAAGTGGTCTGGGGTGTAGAGGGGTTACTCGGCTTCCGAAGTGCCGGACTCCAGCAGCGTGCCGCCGTCCCAGACGACACCGACCTGGCGGTAGTACGCGGCGATCGGTTCCCGGATCTCCAGGCGGGCCAGCTCCTCGGTGGGGGCCTCGAACAGTTCGAGATCGGCGTCACCGGTCCAGGGCTGCCCGGCTTCGAAGGACGCCGCACCGGTCTCGATCAGCTCGTCGAGCGCGAGCCCCTTGCCCTTCTCGATGGAGGGCAGCCAGCGGTGGTGGGCCATCGGATGGCCGTTGACGAAGCCGTTGGTCCCGGACGGCTCCCGCAGGGTGACCACGGCCTGGGCGAGCCGCCGGTCGGCCGCGGCGAGCGTGGCGCCGAAGCGGGCGCCCGCCTCGATCCGCGGGGCGGGCCCGTACGGGTGCGGGCGGGTCTGGTGGATGGAGCCGAGCTTCTTCGGGTAGCCCTGGTGCAGTCCGCGGGCTATCGCGAAGTCCTTGTCGACCCAGATGTAGACGCAGCGGGAGTACGTCCGTCCCTTGTAGGAGCAGCGGACGACCGCGAAGGCCTCCTTGTACTGGGAGAGCACCGGGTCGAGCAGCTCCTGCCCGCTGGTCGAGCAGGACTGCCAGTCGGCCCAGATCAGCGCGACGGCACCCGGGTCCTCTTCCGCCAACTCCATTGGTTCCGGGAGTAGTTCGCGCACGCGGGCGGGATCGGTGCGGTACTCGACGGTGAGCAGGTCGCCGGAGTAGCGCCAGGGCGGCGAGGGGATCAGCGACGAGTCGCCGGTCGCCGTCTTGGGATGGAAGTAACCACGGACACTGGCCATGACAGATGTTCCTTACGAGGTGAGGGCAGGCTGCCTGAGCAGCTGGGCGCGGTAGCGGGCGGCGCCGGTGGTGGCGGCATGGCCGCCGAGGGCGACGACGCCGACCAGGCAGCCGTCGGCGTGGTAGCCGACCAGGACGTCGCCGTCCGGGTCGCCGTCGAGCACCCGGACATCCCCGATGCCGAGCACCGGGGCACCGAAGGACTGCAGCCTGAACTCGTACTGGTCGCTCCAGAAGGTGGGAAGCGGCGCGAAGGGGCCCGTCTCGGCGTCCTTCCCGGTGAGATGGGCGACGAGGCTCTTCGCGGCGTGCTTGGCGGTGTCACCGGGGATCGACCAGTGCTCGACGCGGCGGGGGACGCTGTCGTAGCGGGCGTTGGGGAAGCGGGCGACATCGCCGACCGCGACGACGTACGGGAGATCGCCGACGCGCAGCTGCTCGTCCGTCAGCACACCGTCGCTCAGGTCCAGGCCGTTGCCGTCGAGCCACTCGGTGTTGGCGACCGAGCCGACGGACTCCACGACGACGTCGGCCGCAAGGACCGTCCCGTCGCTCAGGACGACTCCGGTGACCCGGTCCTCGCCCTCGAAGCCAAGGACGCCGGTGCCGAGTGCGAAGCGCACCCCGCGCTCCTCGTGCCGCTTGTGCAGCGCGCGCGCCAGCAGTTCGCCCAGCGGGCGCAGCATCGGCAGCGGTTCGGGGTCAACGACGGTCACCTCGGTGACGCCGAGGCCGACGGCGGTCGCGGCTACCTCGCAGCCGATGAAACCGGCGCCGACCACGACCACACGCACGCCGGGCCGGGTCAGCTCGTCCCGCAGCCCCTGGGCGTCGGCGAGTGTGCGTACCGTATGGCGGCCGCTGTCGGGTCCGCAGGGGCCGTCGCAGCGCAGCCGTCGGGGCCGCATGCCGGTGGCCACGACCAGGCCGGCGAAGGCCAGTTCCGTGCCGTCGTCCAGGACGACGACGCGCTCGGTGAGGCGGGTGGTGGTGACGGAGGTGCCGAGCCGCCACTCCACGTCGGCGGCGCTCGCCCGCGGGGTGAGGGCGAGGGACTCGAAGGGCGCCTTGCCGGCGAGCACCTCCTTGGAGAGCGGGGGCCGGTTGTACGGCATGTGGGGCTCGTCCCCGATGACCGTGATCGTTCCGGTCCAGCCGGCTGCGCGCAGTTGCTCGGCCGCGCGCAGGCCGGCCATGGAGGCGCCGACCACGACGATGCGTTCCGCGGTCATGTCAGTCCTCGATCCGGATGGCCTGCAGCGGACAGACGTCCGCGGCTTCCTCGACCTCGTCGCGCAGTGCGTCGTCCGGGTCGGAGACGTAGGCCAGGCGCCCGTTGTCGTCGAGCTGGAAGACGTCGGGAGCCGCGAAGACGCACTGGCCGTGGTCCTGGCATTTGTTCATGTCGACGACGACCTTCATGGCCGGTCCTCCTGGATGTGAGGGGCATCGGGGCGCAGATGGCGGGGGAGGAGGGCCCGGCCCGCGGCCGGGCCCTCGGCCAAAGGGGTCCGAAGAACCCCCTACTCGTTTGGCTTCAAACAAGATAGGAAGGAGTCGGACCCTGGTCAACACCTATCCGGATGGATAAATTCTTTGGTCCAGGCCCTTGCGGGGAGGTGGCGGCGTCCCTACCGTTTGACGCCAAACGACAAGCTCGGGCGCCGCCCCCGCTTCTGGTCCCCGGCCCAGCGCCCCCGCCAGGCCGTCACCGGACCGGCAGGCCATCGGGTCGTCGGCCATCACGCCCGTTCACATCCGCCGAGGAGACATCGGTGAGCGCTCAAGACACCCCGGAAGTCCGCAGGCACATGGATCGGCTCGCCGCCGACGGCATCGACGTGGTCCGGGTGATCTACCCCGACCTCATCGGCACCGACCGTGCCCGCGACGTCCTCCTGGACCATCTGCCCTCGGCCTGCGAACACGGACTCGCCTTCTGTCGTGCCGTGTACCACACCAGCCCCCAGGGCGACGTCGTCCCCGTGCCGGGCGGACTGGATGCCGGGCTGCCCGACATCGCCGTACGGCCCGACCTGGACACGGTCCACGTCCTTCCGTGGGAGCCCGGCGTCGCCTGGTGCCTCGGCGACACCACCGACCCCGCCACGGGCGCGCCCAGCCCCGAGTCACCGCGCGACCTGCTGCGCGCTGTCCTGGCCCGATGTGCGGAGGCCGGACTGCGCCCCGTCGTCGGCCCCGAGCTGGAGTACTTCCTGCTCGACGGGGCCCCGGGAACGCCGAGTGGCTGGCGCCGTTACGCGCAGGCCGCCACGGGTGTCATCTACACCGCCGGGCTGCGTGCCGACGCCGACAACCATCTGCTGCGCACACTTCGGCAGTTGCGTGACCTCGGAATCGGTGTCGTCTCGGGGAACCACGAGTTCGACGCCGGGCAGTTCGAGATCAACCTGACCCACTCCGAGGCCATGGACGCCGCCGACCGCTCCTTCCTCTTCAAGTCGGCCGTCAAGGAACTGGCCCGTAAGGAGGGGAAGCTCGCGACCTTCATGGCCAAGCCCTTCAACGACGCGGGTGGCTCGGGCTTCCATCTGCACTTCTCGGGCGAGGACGCCCAGGGCCGCAATGTCTTCGACGACCCGTCCGGAGACTTCGGGCTGTCGGACACCGGGCGCCACGCCATCGCCGGCATCCTGGCTCACGCCCCGGCCCTGGCCGCGCTGCTGAACCCGACCGTGAACTCGTACAAGCGGTTCGGACCGGGCACCCTCGCTCCCTGGCTGATCGACTGGGGCCTGGACAACCGCAGCGCCATGGTCCGCATTCCGCCCGAGCGCGGTTCCGGCGCCCGCCTGGAGGTGCGGCTCGGCGACGCCAGTGCCAACCCGTATCTGGCGATCGCCGCCCTCTCCGCCGCCGTACTGCTCGGCGTACGGGAAGGCCAGGAGCCGCCGGCTCCGCTGGAGGGCTACGGCTACGACCCGCGGAAGTCCCCGATGCTGCCGATGAGCCTGCCCGCCGCGCTCGACGCGCTGGAGGCCGACGAGGCCCTCATCGAGATCCTCGGCAAGGACTTCACCGACTCCTTCCTCGCCTACAAGCGCGACGAGCTCGACCGCTTCAACCGCCATGTCACCGACTGGGAGTTCACCGAGTACTCCTACCACCTCTGATCGTTCCGCACCGCCCACAGGAGCACCGCATGCCGAACCCCTTCGACCCCATGCCCCTCGACGAGGTCGACCTCGCCGACAACGACAATTTCCTGGACGGCATCACGCCGTGGCGCATGTTCCACACCCTGCGCCATGAGGACCCCGTGCACTGGCAGCCCGAGGAAGCCCCCAACTCCGGCTTCTGGGCAGTCACCCGGCACGAGGACATCGCCACGGTCGACCGCGACGCCGAGACCTTCACCTCGACGAAGTTCGTCAACCTCGAAGAAGTCGACGACGACCAGATCAAGAAGCGCGCCTCGATCCTGGAACTGGACGGAGTCCGCCACCGCGCGATGCGCAGCCTCCTGCAGCGCCAGTTCGGCCAGGGTGTCATCAATCAGTACACCGACTTCCTGCGCGGCCTGACGGCCAAGACCCTTGACACAGCCCTGGCCAAGGGCACCTTCGACTTCGTCGCCGACGTCTCCGCGGACTTCCCCATCAACGTCCTGGCCCGCCTCCTGGACGTACCTCCGGAGGACAACCAGCAGCTCATCGACTGGGGCAACCGGATCATCGGCAACACCGACCCCGACTACGCCGACGTCCTCCTGCACAGCGCGGAGAGCGAGAAGTACCGCGATCTTCCCTTCCGCTCGCCCGCCTCCGTCGAGGTCTTCGAGTACGGCCGCGAACTTGCCCGCCAACGCCGCGGCGGCACCGGCACCGACCTGGTCTCCAAACTCGTCAACGAGACCCCACGCGACGGCATCCCGCTGTCCGAGCAGGACTTCGACAACTACTTCCTGCTGCTGGTGGTGGCCGGCAACGAGACCACCCGGCACACCATCTCGCACTCCATGCTCGCGCTGATCCAGCACCCCGAGCAACTGGCCAGGCTCCAGGCCGACCCCTCTCTGATCCCGAACGCGGTCGAGGAGTTCCTGCGCTGGGCATCGCCCGTCTACCACTTCCGTCGCACTGCGACCCGCGATGTCGAACTCGGCGGCAAGCAGGTCAAGGAGGGCGACAAGGTCGTCATGTGGTACGCCTCCGGCAACCGCGACGAGAAGGTCTTCGGCAACCCCTACGACTTCGACGTCACCCGCGCCGACAACGACCACGTCACCTTCGGTAAGGGCAGCCCCCACCTGTGCCTGGGCAACCTCCTCGCCCGCACCGAGATCCGCATCATGTTCGAGGAGCTCATCCCGCGCCTCGCCGACATCCGCCTGGCGGGCGACGTGCCCCGCGTCCGCTCCAACTTCGTCAACGGCATCAAGAAGCTCCCGGTCGAGGTCACCCTGGCCTGACGGTTCATCGGCCGGGCGGGCCGCACGGCCCGCCCGCCACACCGCCGAAACTCCGGGACGGCGACCTGCCGGGGCCGGCTTCCGCGAACGCTTCCGCCGGGACAGCTTCGGGCAGCAAACCCACCTTCACGGCCTTCGTCCTGATCAGTGCACCTTGGTCGGAGCGCATGATCAGGCGAAGGCCGCCTCAGCGTCCAGAGAATGCCCGAGGGCCAATAAGGTAGCGATCTTCGGGTGACTCAGCTCCCGGAGTCCTAGAGGCGACTACCCATGAATCTCCGCCCCATGACTGCTCGTTCCGCTACCGCCATACACCACGTGTGGCGGCTTCCCGTTGCCGATGCCGTGCGGGGGCACCGAGCCCTCTGGTGGAGCGTCGGGCCCGCCGGGCAGCTTGCGGTCCTGTTGGTCCACCGGAGCTACCTTGATCGCAAGCGCTACCCCAAGGGGTGGATCGGGCAGAAGCCGGACATCCCGTTCACTGGTGAATTGATCACCATCACAGCGCAGGAGGAACGGCGCACCCGCGTGAGGGACATCCGGATTCGGCCCAGCCACCTGGCCCTGCTCCCGGATTCCCGATTCCTGCTGGTGAGCGGACGTACGTTCCGGAACGAGACCGAGGGCCCCTGGGCGCCCAACGCTGTGGTGTTCTCCCCGTCAGGTACACCTGAGGCCGAGTTCTGTGTCGGTGATGACATTCCCGCCCTGGTCACCGACGTCCACGGAGGCATCTGGACGGCTTACGGCGACGAGGGCATCTACGGCGGCCACCCCGAGTCAGGAGCGGGCCTCGCGGGCTGGGACACCCAGGGCCGGACCTCCTGGGCTCCCAAGGGGCGGCTGCCCGACCACCCACTGGAAGGCTGCACCGCCGCGACCGAGAACGAACAGGTATGGCTCGTCTGGTACTCCGGCAGCAGCAGAGGCGGCACCTTCCTGACACGGATCACTCCGTCCACCGGAGACGTGACGAGCTATCCCAGCCCCGTCCCCGATCCGGACGGATTCGCAGTCCGCGGCAACCGGGCAGTACTCACCCGCCGGAACCACAACAAGCGGTCCGTCGAGCTCACACATGCCGAGCTCCATGGCACCACCTGGGAGGTAACCAGCCGGCGTCGGCTTCGGGTGCCCGGTCGAGTCGTCCTGCACTGCGGCCAAGGCCGCGACGGTTCCCTCTGGCTCCGCGCAGGCAACACCTGGCTGCGCATAGAAGCATGAACACCCCGACAACATCTCAGCCGGTCCCCACTTCGATGGCAGACGGTCCAGGTTCGACGTCACAGAACACCGGAGGCCATAGAACAAGCTCAGTCGACCGGCCCGCCCGCCACATAGATGACCTGGCCGGAGACGAACCCCGCGCCGGGGCTCACGAGGTAGGACGCCGTGTGGGCGATGTCCTCCGGCTGGCCCACTCTGCCGACCGGAATGGACTGCGCCGCGTTCCGCTGGAACTCCTCGAAGCCGAGGCCCAGCCGACGGGCCGAGGTCCTGGTCATGTCGCTCACCACAAAGCCCGGGGCGATCGCGTTGGCGGTGATGCCGTGCCGGCCGAGCTGCAGGGCGAGTGACTTGGTGAAGCCGAGCAGACCGGCCTTCGCGCTGCCGTAGTCGACACGGGCGGCGTCACCGACCGCGGAGATGCTCGACATGGTGACGATCCGCCCCCAGCCGGCCGCGATCATGTGGGGGGCGACAGCCCGGGTGACGAGGAACGGGCCGCGCAGATTGACCCCCAGGACCGCGTCCCACTGCTCCGTGGTCATCTCCACGAGGTCGGCACGGGGACCGACGCCGGCGTTGTTGACCAGCACGGTCGGCGGGCCCAGCTCGGCGGCGACCCGGGCGACGGCGGCGGTCACCGCCACTTCGTCCGCGACGTCGGCGGCGACCGCCGTCGCCGACCCGCCGTCGTCCTTGATGGCCTGTACGGTGCCCGCGCAGTCCGCCTCGTCCAGGTCGATCACACCGACCGCCAGGCCGTCGCGGGCCAGCTGCCTGGCCACCGCGGCACCGATGCCGCGTGCTGCGCCGGTGACAATGGCCGTACCTCGCGTCCGAGTTGTGTTTGTCATGGGGTCAAGTTCACGGCATGGGCGCGCTGCTGCCAACCGAATTGGCCCGGGTCCTGGGTGACGTCCGCCGTGGTGACGGGTGCGGAACTTCTGGGCCCCGCGGGTTACCAGGGGCCGTGGTAGACCAGGCCCAGAGTCAAGGCGGCCACCGCGGTGGCCAGGAACACTATCCCGCCTACGATGTTGCGGGAGCCAACCCGTAGGTGGGCGATGATTGCGCCGATGAAGTACAGCACGAGGCCGGAGGCGGCGAGGGTTCCCAGGAGCGGCACGGCGAGCCCGGCCAGCAGCCCCACGGTGCCCGCTGCCAGCAGCATGCCCAGCACCGGTACCCACTTCCGGGGCAGGCCCTTCATGTCCGCCTGGGTCTTGGGGTATTCGTGGCCGATCAGGTAGGTGACGGCGGCGGCACCGTTGAAGACCGCGCCGAGAATGGTGACCGTGACATAGGCGGTGAACACGATTTCTCCGTTTCTGTGGTGAATGATGTTCGTTGGGCGCCCAGCGTGGTGGGTTAGCGCGTGCGTGCCTCTTCGGCCGTCGCCGCCGGTGGGTCGTCGGCTGTGATGCGTGCCAGCAGCATGCGGGCTTCCCGAAAACGGGGGTGGTCCGGATGCAGGAACCGCTCGCAGTCGGTCAGCGCCTCACGGACTGCCGCTTCTGCCTCGCTTCGGCGCCCCAGACCATGCAGGGCGACGGCCGTCCCTGTACCCAGGCTCCCGCTCAGGCCCCGATCCCAACATGGGGCGAACCGGTGCGCCTCGGTGAGCGCTTCGTCGTAGCGCCCCTGACCATTCAGGCTGTGCACCAGGCCGCAGTGCAGAGCAGCGAGCGTGCCCCCTTCGGCTCGGGGCAGATTCCCCCGGGCGACGGCCTCGGCCTCCTCGTAGCGGGCTTGCCCGCACAAGGCGTCGACCAGGTTGTCCAACACGCACAACTCGATGTCCGACACCGGTGCCAGATGCTTGAGGCGCGTCAGGTCGCGCAGTATGTCCAGCCCCTCGGCCTCCGCCTCTCCGTAGCGCCCCTCGCTGTTGAGGACCAGCATGTGGTTGCTCCGGATGAGCAGCAGCAGCCGCCGCCCGGGCCCAGCCAACTCATTCAGCTCTGCCGTGAGAGATTCCAGCTCGGCCAGCACCTGCGCACCGCGCCCGTGGGCACAACAGGCCGCCGTGGCCAGGGCTTTGGCGTGCCAGGCCACAGCGAGCCCCCAACGTCGCCTGCGCAGATGCACCGATGACGCCTCGAGCGTTCTGGCCCCGGCCTCGACCTCCTCGTACTTGCCTTCCCGCCACAGCTGATGGAGGCGCTCCAAGGCGGCAGCTTCCCGCGAGCGGCCCCGTATCATCCGTGCGATCTTCACAGGACGTGAGGTTACATGCCTGACCAGGACAGATTCGGCCGTTATCGAAAGCAAAGGTGGGACCCGCCGCCTCGAAATGGACGGCGAGCCTCAAAGCGAACGGTATGGACTGTCCTTAGGACCGCCGCACCCGTGCCGTCAGGCGGCTGCCCAGTCGTCTGCCGAACGTGCCCGGCCGGTTCCAGGCCCGGAACGCCTCCGCTGTACGGCTGCTCCCCGTGCGCTCGACGGCCCGCTCCACCGCCGTGATCTCGCTGCCGGACAGGCCGCGCACCACCGGACGCAGTACCTTCTCCAGCAGCGCGGCCCGGGTTTCGCTCCAGGCCCGGCCGGCGTGCGGGTGGGCGCTCCAGACGGTGAAGCAGTCGGCCACGTAGGCCGGGTCGGAGCGCAGCCGGGCCAGGATGTCGCCGTGGCGGGCTGCCCGGCCGTAGGCCGCGATCAGGTCCGCGTCGTCGCTGTGCACGAACGCGTACAGCTCCGCGTCGGGCCGGTCCCGCGCGAGCAGACTGTGGGCAAGGGCACCGTAGGCGTGCTCCAGCACAGTGGGCTCCACCGGTTCGGCGCGGGCACGCAGAGCCATTGCACGGTCGGGCCAGCCGGGCGCCGGCTCACCGGACCTGACAGCGCGGGCGAAGTCCAGGAGTTGCAGCGCACCGCGGACCCGTGTGGAGATCTCCTGAGGGAAGCAGCGCAGCAGATCGTGGGCGAGTTCCGCCGCCTCCTCGTCGTCGGAGGGCGCCTGGAGTGCCGCGTCGACGAGGTGGGACCACGTACCGGCCGTCCGGTGCGAGTCCGATCCGGACTCGCCGAGCAGAAGCCTTGCTTCGCCCGCCGTCGGGGTGGCGCCGCCCCAGATCAGCGTGACGGCGGTGCGCAGGACCAGCGGTTCCGCGAACGGCGAAAACCCGGCAGCGCGCAGAACCGTGTGCAGCGCCATGATGCGGTCGGAGCCCTGCTCCTTCGCGCGGGGCGCCTCGGCGCACATCCGCAGATGCGGCAGTGCCTGCGCGCCGGTGAAGGGGAGGGCGACGCGAGTGAGGAGCTCCTCGACGGCGGCGGGGGCGGCCAGGGCGAGTTGATCGAGTTCGCCGAGGAGCGCCGTGCGGACGTCGAACTGTTCGTCCAGGAGGTCGATCAGCGCGGGGATGCTGTCCGGCTTTGGAGCCGCGAGCAGCGATCCGGCCATGTGCTTGGCCACGGAAGGGAGTTGGTCCGTGAGGTCGATGTCGAGCAGACGGGCGATCCGGAGCAGCTGTACCAGGCGTCCGATGGCCGCCCCGCCCATGGACTCCGTTGCCTCCGAGGTGAGTTCGGCGAGCAGGTCCGGGCCGAGCCCGTCAGCCAGTTGCTTCACGGCGGCGGGCTCGGCGAACGCCGAGCGCGGCGGGAGTGTCAGCGCGGCGTCCTTGCGCCGAACCGCCTCCGTCACCAGTAGTGCGGCGAGCGGCGCCGTGGTGGTGGCAGGGGCACGTCCTTCGAGCCCTGCCAGCAGCCGGGCCACGGACGCCGATTCGGAGGCGCTGCGGTCGTCGGCCGGTGCTGTGAGTGCGGTGGTCAGCCGGTGCGTCTGCTGCTCGCTCAGCGCGTACGGTCGCTCGGCGGCCCAATCGGCCGCTGCGGCACGCCCGTTCGGGCCCAGTGCGATGCCTGCGTGCAGTGCGGTGAAGGCGAGTGGTCCGGCGGCGAAGGGTTCGCCCGGCAGCGCGGCCGCTGCCCGGAACAGTTCTGGCGCGCGGCTGCGCCAGACCCGGGCGACGGTCTCCGCCCAGGTGTCGTCCACCGGACCCTCCGGAGCGCGGTCGGCACACATGTGCACACGGAGGCCCGGGCCGGTCAGTTCGTGTGCGTCGTCCGGCAGTACGCCGATGACCTGGTGCGGGGAGTGCGCCGGGCGGCGGGTGTATGTGGTGAACGTCAGCCGCTGGGCGTGCTCCGGCGGGAGTACGGCTGCGGCCAGCGCGATCCACCGGGCCACGTCCGCACTCTGCCGCTCCACGAGGACGAGCTGCGCCGACGACCGTTTCTCGCTCACCTGGCGCAGATCGGCGAAGACCGTCGCGAGCCAGGGGCTGCGGGAGACCGCGAAGTCGTTGAGCGCCTCCTGCCCGAAGGCGGCGGACGCGGGCAGGGCGGATATGCGGTCCGGTATGCCGCTGTCCGGCGTGGTCGAAGCCCAGCTCGGCGAGCGCCACGCCGTGATCGGGAGCGCGTCGCCCGGCAGGCGCGTGCCGGCCGGCAGATGCACCGCGTGCGCATGGAAGTGACCGGCGCCGGAACCACCGAGTGCGACGGTGCGGCTGAGCAGATGGCTGCCGTCGGAGAGCTCGCTGAAACTGAACGTCTCGGGAAAGGAGCGGAGTTCGACGTTCGTGGGATGATACGGCGCCCCGGCCGGAGGCTCGTAACCGAGCAACTTCTCCGCCTCGGTCAGCACCGGAGTGGGTATGCCGCCACCAACCGCGGTGAACCGTGCGCCGACCCCGTCGTCCCCCGCAGAGGCAGAGGTGTAGTGCAACTGCGCGAGGCTCATGCGTCGGCCCTCTTCGTCCTTGCCACGTACGTCCCCGTGTGTCAGCACGCCTCGCCCTCGTGGGCCGTCGTCAGAGGCCGGTTGTACGGGCACGGCGACGACCCCGGCGGGAGCGGTCCGCAATCGTGGGAGCGACGCTATCAAGGCGCGGCGGCGCCGCAGGCACGCTGCCGAAACGTGATCTCAGTAACTCCCGCAGAGGTGTTTCAGTCCAGCTGCATCTCTCGCGTCGGCCCGGCGGGCGGCCTCAGCTCCGTTACGTGATCAGCGCTGGACGGCGTACGCGACGAAGCCGGTCCAGGCGGCAGGGGAGAGGGTGAGCTGGGGGCCCTCTTCGACCTTGGAGTCCCGGACGTGGACGGTGTCGGGGGAGGTTGCGACCTCTACGCAGGAGTCGCCCGAGCCACCGCTATAGCTGCTCTTGAACCAGGCAAGGTCTGTGGTGCTCATGCTGCTCCTCGCATCCGCTCCAACAGGCTCATGGAGTCCTCCAGGGAGAGAGCCTGTGATCGCATCCTGGCATATCGCATCTGGAGCATACTGACGACCGCCGGGTCGGCATGGAGGTGACCGCTTTCCTGCCCTTCGCCATAGGCGAACCACTTGTGGTCAGGAGTCTCCAGTAGCTGCATGGGACCGTCCAGTCCGGCGTGGTTCTCTTGCACCTGCGGCATGATCTGCACCTCGACGTTACGGAGTTGGGCGAGCCCGATTGCGTGGTCGATGAGCCCCCGGGTGACCTCTGTCCCACCTGAGCGCCGCAAGAACAGGTGCTCTTCGAGGATGAAGCTGTACGCGGTGTTTGGCCGCTCCGTCAGCAGCGCCATCCGCTCGACCCGGGCTACCAACTGAGCCTCGATCTGTTCGTCACCCAGTGGGGGGAGCTGGTTGACGAAAAGCGCCCGTGCGTATGCCTCGGTCTGCAACAGGCCCGGAATCAGTCGGCACTCGTACGTGTAGAGGCTGGCCGCCTCCGCCTCAAGCTGCGCCCAGTGGTGGAACCACTTCGCCAGCCCCCGCCGCCGCGACAAGTGCTTCGCCGCAGCCCTGATCACTCCGAACGCATCCAGCACTTCCTCAGCCCGGTCGACGAACGCGGGCGGTGGGAACCGGCGCCCCTGTTCGATCGAGGCGACTGTCGGCACCGAGTACCGCACCCTCGGGGCGAACTCCTCCTGCGTGAGCCGCGCTCGTTTGCGGAAGACCTTGACCACCTCGCCGAACGCCTTCAGAGTGTCCGAGGGCTCCGGCTCCCCGTCCGCGCCCGTCGTGCCGCCTGTGCCGCCCGCGCCGTCCGTCATGTCCGGCCACCTCCCGTGCCCGCCCGTACCGGTCCGCAACGCGCCCATGGTCACGGACTGTTACGCGTACTGTCCACACTGCGTACCCGTACGCTGACTCAGCGTACGGGTTTCTGACCTGGTGGACCGCCCTCCCGGCCGTCACGGTGGGCGCATGGAAGCATTCGCGTTACCGCAAGCGCCGTTTACCGTGCGTGTGTTCGTGCAGCGGTTCAGCTCCACGCCCCGAGGTGCCCGGCTCGCCCGGCAGCTTGCTCTGCACCAACTGAACGAGTGGGGCATCCCGTACGGCGGTGACGCGTCCGAGACGACCGCGCTGATCGTCGCCGAGTTGGCGGCGAACGCGGTGACGCACGGCCGGGTGCCGGGCCGGGACTTCGAGTTGAGGCTCGTGCATGCTCCGGGCGACCGGCGCACGCTCGGCGTCCTGCGGATCGAAGTCACGGACGCCCGGGGTGAGCGGCGCCCGCCGGGGCCGGGGGAGCTGGTGGCACCGCCGCCCGGTTCCGGCAGCGGGCACGGGCTGATCCTGGTCGAGGCGCTGGCCGACCGGTGGGCGGTGGTCGACCGCGTACCACCGGGGAAAACGGTCCGCGCCGAGTTGGACCTGTTGTACTGACCGGCGTGCCCGCTGCCGCCCCCTGCGGAGGTGTGCGAGTGTGCCGAGCGCAGGCGGGCTTTCCTGGCGGCGGAGTTTGGCCACGCTCGCTCCGAGTAGGAGGCCGGGGCCATTCTGCGCCTGCCCGGACCGTTCGACCTGGACTTGGACACTGGCGATGTGCGAGCGCGTCGGCGTAGGGTCGACCGCGCGCCGCCCCTGCCCGAAGGGAACCGAGGAGAGTGCACACCCCGTGATCGAACACTCCCACGCAGCCCCGCCGCCACCCGTCTCCGAAGTCCAGCTCTCCGCAGGGCCGGTGACATACCAGGACACCGGCGGGGACGGCCCCGTCGTCGTCCTGTTGCACGGTGTCGCCATGGACGGTTCGCTGTGGCGGCACGTCGTCGCCGATCTGCGCCCCGACTACCGGTGTGTGGTTCCGACCCTGCCGCTCGGCGGTCACCGCAGACCCATGAAGCCGGACGCCGACCTGTCGGTCCTCGGCGTTGCCCGGCTGGTCGCGGAGTTCCTCGATGCGCTTGACCTCACCGATGTCACCCTTGTCATGAACGACTGGGGCGGGGCGCAGGCCCTCGTCGCCGACGGGCGTGATCAGCGGATCGGGAAGCTTGTCATCACCTCCTGCGAGGCCTTCGACAACTTCCCGCCCGGACTGCCCGGCTCCAATCTCTACGCCTCCGCCAAGATGCCTGCCGGCCTGCACCTCGCGTTCATGCTGCTCAAGCTGAAGCCGATGCGGCGGCTTCCGATGACCTGGGGACGGATGAGCAAGCGGCCTGTGCCGGACAGTGTGATTGACGCGTGGTTCCGGCCGCTGTGGACATCGGCGGAGATCCGGCGCGATCTGCGCAGGTATGTGCTCGGGGTGCCGCCCAAGGAGGAACTTCTGCGGTGGGCCGAGAAGTTGCGTGACTTCGACCGGCCCGCGCTCGTCGTCTGGGCGGCCGAGGACAAGGTCATGCCGCCGGAGCACGGTCGCCGGCTCGCCGAACTGCTGCCCAAGGGGGAGCTGGTGGAGATTGCCGACAGTTACACGCTGATCCCTGAGGATCAGCCGCAGCAACTCAGCAAACACATCAGGACGTTCCTGCAGAGGTCTTGAAGGCGGGTCCGGGTCCCTCTACGAGATCGCGAGGACATCGAAGACATTCACCACGGTCGCGCCTGCTGGTACACCCGGTGGGGGATGGGTCCCGTAGGCCAGGCCGGCTGGCATGACCACCAGAATCCGGCTGCCCACCCGCAGTCCGGCCAGAGCCTGCTCCCAGCCCTTGATCACATTGCCGCGGTCGAGCACCACAACCAGTGGCCCGCCGTCGGCGTTCGAATTCATGAACAGGCCCCGAACATCTCGTGGAAAACGCGCTGTTCAAGCGGCTGGAGGAGGTGGAGGCGGGGCAGCGGAAGACGTGAACGACCCCCAAGGTCGTGACCTCGACGACGATCACGCTCCTGCCGCCCCCCACCACCGGAGCCCGCACCGGCCGCTGCACGGCAATCACACAGACGACGAATCCTTTGCATGACCTGTGAAAACGCCGGCTATCCGGCCTTGGGGAAACGTCAACCGACTGGGAGCGGTGGGTCTGAGCCGAGTGTGGCGGCATTCCGCCATGGCCCACATCCGCCCCACTCGGTCCGTTGATCCTGCCCGGACCCAACTGTGAGATTGGCCAGGCGGTCCAGGTGTCCTCGTGTCTGCGGGCTTGGCCGCACGGTGATGTTTCGCCCCTTGGTTAGGAGCACGATGAAACGAGGAAGACGAACAGGTGTGATTGCCGCGGCGTCGGCCGTGTTGATCACCGCGGCGCTGATTGCGCCTGCGGCCGCAGCCGCCAACCCGGCTGGCTCCGAGAGTGCTGGCGCGAGCAAGGTCGAACCCGCTGATCCCGACGGGCCACAGGGGCCGGGGCGGTCGACCGTTGCTGGGCTCGACGACCGGGGCGGGCGCGACAACCCGGATTCGATCTACAAAGCGGGGAAGACCGACGGGTTCAAGCCGCTAACCGACGATTCGCTGTCGGATACTGCGGCCGAGAAGCTGGGCAACGCCGACACCAGGCTGCTGCAGCAGGCGCAGGCGTCGAAGAAGAAGTCTGTCACGGTGTTAATGCTGGCCCGGAAGGGCGCAACCGAAGACGTCGTCGCCGCGGTGGAGAAGGCCGGCGGGACCGTCGGGTCGATGACCGGAAAGGTCGGCTACGTCCGGGCGACCGTCCCGACCGACAGCGTAACCACCTTGGCCGGCCTCCGGTCGGTCGCGGCGATCGACCTGAACCGGACGTACAAGATCCCGGGCCCGGATCTGGGCGCCGCGGGTGCGAAGACGGCGGCAACGAAGGCCGCGGGGCCGACCGCGCCCGGCGTGAACACGCCCGCCGACAACCCGTACCTACCGATCAACGAGACCGGCGCCGAGGCCTTCGTCAAGGACAACCCGGCCTGGGACGGGCGCGGCACGGTCGTCGGCGTGCTGGACACCGGCGTCGACGTCGAGCATCCCGCGCTGCAGAAGACCAGCGACGGCAAGCCCAAGATTGTCGATTGGGTGACCGAGACCGATCCGGTCACCGACCGCGACGGCAGCTGGGTGCGGATGTCCACCACCAAGACGGGTCCGACGTTCAGCTACCTGGGCAAGACCTGGACGATCCCGGAGGGCACGTTCCAGTTCGGCGTGTTCTACGAGAGCGCGACGGCCGGGAGCGACTTCGAGGGCGACCTCAACCGCGACGGCGACACCCGGGACTTCTACGGGGTTCTGTACGACCCGACCACACACAGGATCTGGGTCGACGGCAACAACGACCAGAACCTCACCGACGAGACACCGATGGCCCCGTTCGCGGTCGAGCGCCAGGTCGGCCACTTCGGGAGCGACGACCCCGCAACACCGCAGAACGAGCGTATCCCGTTCGTCGTGGAGTACCGCGACGACGTCGATCTCTCCCCGCTCGGCGGCAGCAACGCCGGCAAGACCGCGAACTACGTGTCCATCGGGTTGCCGGTCGCCTCGCACGGCACCCATGTGGCGGGGATCACTGCCGGCACGTCGATGTTCGGCGGCCAGATGCACGGCGCCGCACCGGGCGCGCAGATCGTGTCCGCCCGCGCCTGTACTTGGGGCGGTGGCTGCACCCAGGCGGCACTGACCGAGGGCATGATCGACCTGGTCGCCAATCGCCATGTCGACGTCGTCAACCTGTCCATCGGTGGGCTTCCCGCATTGAACGACGGCTCCGACGTGATCGCCGCGCTCTACGACAAGCTGATAGGCCACTACGGCGTCCAGATCATCATCGCCGCCGGCAACGACGGCCTCGGCACCAACACCGTCAGCTCGCCGTCCGTGGCGGGCAAGGCCATCTCGGTCTCCGCGTCCGTCAGCTCCGACACCTGGTGGGCCGGCTACGGGTCGAAGGTCGCCACCAAGCAGGGCATCTTCGGCTTCTCCTCCCGTGGCCCCGCTGAGAACGGGGCGCTGGCGCCGCAGGTGTCCGCGCCCGGCGCCGCCATCTCCTCGATCCCGATGTGGCTGTCCGGTGAAGCCGTCCCCGAGGCCGGGTATTCGCTGCCGGCCGGGTACGGCATGGCCAACGGCACCTCCATGGCGGCCCCGCAGGTCACCGGAGCGGCGGCGCTGCTGCTGTCGGCCGCCAAGGCCAGTTCGCTGACGGTCAGCTCGGCGGCGCTGAAGACCGCCCTGACCGGCACCGCCGACCCGATCGCCGGCGTCCCAAGCGTCGCGCAGGGCGCCGGCATCATCGACACCGTCGCGGCCTGGAAGCAGCTCAGCGCCGGCATCAACACCAATGAGCTCACTGTGTCGGCTCCCGTTTGCAGTTCGCTGTCCGGCCTGCTCGCGACTCCGAACACCGGCGTCGGCATCTACAACCGTTGTCTGCCGACAGAAGGCGGCCAGGTGACCGGCGCGCAGAAGACCTACAAGGTCAGCGTCACCCGGACCAGCGGTGCCGCCGGGAACGTCGTGCACCGGATCGGTTGGATCGGCAACGACGGCACGTTCAGCGCCCGCACGGCAACGCCCCTGCAGCTCGGAAAAGCGGCCGATATCACGGTCACCGCGACCGCGACGACCTCCGGCGTGCACAGCGCGATCCTGACCATTGATGACCCGGCGACGGGCGGCATCGACCAGTTCGTCGCCGTCACCGTGCTGGCGACCAAGCCGCTGGCCAAACCCGACTACGCGGTCACCAGTTCCGGCACGCTCGGCCGAACCGGAACCACCTCGCTGCTGGTGCCCGTTCCCGAGGGCGTCGAAGCACTGCAGCTGACCCTGGGCGGGCTCGCCGACGGCAGCCAGGTCCGCGCATTGCCCATCGACCCCGACGGCATGCCCGCGGACTCCAACGCCAGTTACCACTGCTACACCAACTACACCGACCCGGCGAAGTGCAACGCCACCGCACGACCGGTGTACCGACCCAAACCCGGCATCTGGGAGTTCGTGATCGAGTCTCGCAGGACATCTCCGGTCGAACAGAACCCGTACACAGCGACGGTTTCGCTGCAGGGCATGTCGTTCGATCCGGGGACCGTCAAAGTCGACAAGGTGACGATGAACTCGCCGACGAAGGTCGGCTCGACGGGGACGAACACCTTTGGCCCCGCGATCGCCCACGTCGCAACGGGCGAGATCGGCGATGTCCGCAATTTGTTCTCGACGGTCTCGCAAGGCGAAATCACGTCCAACATGCTCTATGTTCCGCGTCGGACGACCCGGCTCGACGTGACGCTGACGCCCAGAGACGCTGCCGATCTGGACTTCTATGTGTATTTCAACGGCAGGCCGATAGGCCAGAGCACCACGACCGGGGACTCGCCCGAGCACATCGTCATCGATGATCCACAGCCTGGTACGTACTTCATCGTGGTCGCGGGAGTCGCCGTGCCCGGAGACAGCGTCACGTTCGACTACCACCAAGAGATGTACTCGAAGGGCCTCGGCACGATCACGCCGAAATCCGACGCGAAGTACACGGTTGCCACGGGCCAGTCGATGCCGGTGGGCGGGGCAATGATCGTCAGCGCTCGGCAGTTGACCAAGGATCCCATGGTCGGCCGGGTCCGAGTGGCCAACGAGTACGGCACGATCATCGGGGCGGCGGACGTCACGATCGCCACTGTCGATGTCCCCAAACTCGATCTGGTCGCGTGGGCCCCGCCATTCGTCGGTGCGGCTCTCAATGAGAGCGGCGTGGTCGCGGGGGATCGCCAGTACAACGCCAGGATGACGCCGACCATCTGGACGGCCGCCGACGGGTTCACCAACCTGGATCTTGCCGGGGGCAGGTACGGATCGGCTCTGGACCTGAATGACGGCCAGATCGCCGTCGGTATCGCGACGGACAGTGCATTGCATACTCGTCCCGCCCAATGGGCCAAGGACGGATCGCTCACCGTGCTCGGCGTCCCGGATTGGCGGCCCTATTCCAGCGGCTACGCGACCGCCGTGAACAACAAGGAGGTGGTCACCGGATTCTCCGAAGCAATCGTCAAGGAGTCTGACGGCAAGAACCACAGCTACAGTGACGGGTTCGTGCGGACGCCGGATGGGACGTTCAGCAAGCTGGCCCACCTGTCCTCGGATATGACGGTGACCCAGCCGCGCGCCATCAACGATGCCGGAATGATCGTCGGTAACTCGCACACCGATGGCCATGCGCCGCACGCGGTTGCCTGGGATGCGACGTCAGGTGCTATTC
This sequence comes from Streptomyces sp. NPDC056231, assembly GCF_048270745.1. Classification (NCBI taxonomy): domain Bacteria; kingdom Bacillati; phylum Actinomycetota; class Actinomycetes; order Kitasatosporales; family Streptomycetaceae; genus Streptomyces; species Streptomyces sp. NPDC056231. The sequence continues at coordinate 55,026 of NZ_JBLVKW010000053.1, forward strand.
AGGATCTCGGCACGCTTCCGGGACAGTCTTCGGCCCAGGCGAACGATGTGAACGCCTCCGGGACTGTCGTGGGGACCAGCGGGGACGACGCGTTCGTGTGGACCAAGGCCGGCGGAATGCGGCGCCTTGCCGACTACGGATACAACGCGACCGGCGAGAAAGTCACCGACGACGGGTGGATCCTCGGAACTGTCGAACTTTTCCCGGACGTCGCGGTGTCGGCGATGTGGGACCCACAGGGACGGCTCTGGGATCTGTCCGGCATGGTGCCGCTCTCTGCCGGTGATCGATTCACGCCGACCTACAGCTTCGACATCAACGATCACCACCAGCTGATGGTCTACGGCGAGGGCGGCCCGAACGCCGCCTGGTCCAGCTCGGTGATGCTGAGGATCCCGGCAGGTCTGGGCAACTAGTGCCTTGACCGGCAGGGGCACTAGGCCCCGGCGCCACCTCGTTCCGTCGAGCCACCGCCGCCGGGGGCTCGACGGGACGAAGGCGTTCATCGGCGAGGTGATCCAGGCTGCCCAGGCGGCCGGGACCCACACCGGCTTCCTGCGCGTCCTGGACGAACGGGTGGCCGCGTGGGCCGCCGCCACCGACGCCCTGGTCCAGCACGTCGCACGCGCGGAAGGGGCCGGCCGCCCGCAC